>JAEUNX010000072.1 GCA_016791025.1 Zoogloeaceae bacterium
ATAGTTCGTCACAGCATCGAGCTTGCCCACGATCTCGGGATCGCTACGGTGGCGGAATGCATCGAATCATCGGATCAGGCGGAGTTGCTAAGAGCCATGGGGTGCGATTTTGGGCAGGGGTTTCATTTTTCTCGGCCTTTGTCGCCGGAGCGGGTAGAGGAAATTATGTTTGGAAAGGAGATTTCCATGAGAGTACTGCCGTAATGTTGCGATGGATATTCGCATTATTGTGGATCGTGATAGCCCAACCGGCTCGGAGTGGGGGCGACTTTGGCGACTGGCAGATTTCAGGATTCGGAACTATTGCGGGGGCATTCTCCGATGACGACTCCATCGCGCTTACTCGCGGCGCCCTGAACAAACCCGGCGGTGGAAGAATTGATTTGGGGCCGGACTCAATTATTGGCTTCCAGCTAAATATCCCAGTCGCAACAAGGGCCGACTTTACGCTTCAGATTCGCGCGGGTGAAGACGACAAGGGCCATGTTGAGCCAACCGTCGGGTGGGCATTTCTCCGTCAGACATGGACGCCATCGCTATCGACACGCATTGGTCGGATGCGAGTCCCTTTTTTTATGCTTTCTGATTCTCTTCAGGTGAATTATTCAAACCCTTGGGTGAGACCGCCACCGGAAGTTTACGGTCTCAATCCATTTAACGATCTGGATGGTGTCGATCTCCTTTATCACCTTGATATCGCAGGTGCTGATGTCGAAGTTCGCCCATATATCGGCCGTGGGCGTGTTGAGTTCGCAGAAAACGGTAGTGCGCAGATTTCCAATACCAAAGGGTTGAATCTATCAGTCTATATTGGACATTTGTCCCTCCATGCCGGTCATGGCGAAAGTCGGTTTGCATTGCAATGGGGCGATGCCCAATTTAAGCAACTGGACGCCGCCCTCAGATTTTTTGGTTATGAGAATGTTTCCCGCCAGTTGGCAGGTCGAGATGGGTATATTCGATTCGACACCCTCGGGTTCCAGTGGGACGATGGAAAATGGCTTGTATCCGGTGAATATATGAAACGTCGGGCCAGTCGTTATATCGCGAGCAATCATGCTTGGTTTGCGTCATTGGGGTATCGGGTGGGAGATTGGACACCTTACGTCACAGTGGCTCGCCAATTTCTTGATGCTCCGATGACTGAGACCGTGATTGCAGTGCCCGGACTGGCTGAAGGAGTGCGAGCGTTCAACGTCTCGAGAAACGATGCTCAACACAGTACCGCCATCGGGGTGCGATGGGATTTTGCGCGTTCAATGGCGTTGAAGGGCGAGTATTCTCGGAATCGAATCGAGAAGGATGCATGGGGTACCTTTTTTCCGACGAGTTTCGCTGATCCTTTCGCGCTTGGCGGAAAGACAGTTCACCTATATACGCTTTCATTGGACTGGGTTTTCTAGGCCATGCGGTGGACGATGTCGTTGATAATTGGACTTGCAATTGCAACAATTGCCCAGGCGGCACCGTCGGACCTCGCCATCGTCAGTGGAAAATCGAGTCCAGCGGTGGAAATCTCGCGCGAGCAGGCGGAGCGCTTGTTTCTCGGGCGTCTCGACGCGTTACCGGATGGAGCGGTGGTGAATCCAGTCGATCTGCCCCCAGGGCCGGTAAGAGATCAGTTTTACCTCCACCTGACCGGCAAGAACCCCAATCAGATTCGCGCCTATTGGTCCCGTCTGGTTTTCGCAGGGAGAGCCGTGCCACCCAAGCAGGCCCAGAGCGTGGCGGAGGTCAAGAGTCTGGTGAACAAGTTCAATGACCTCATCGGGTACATCCCGATCAGTGACGTCGACAACTCCGTTCGGGTTCTGTTGCGGATTGAATGACGGGCCATTCGCGCGGGGGCGGGAACCTCTTCCCCTTTGTCGCGTCTTTTTCGCATGAAACATTTGCTTGTCCTCGCCTGGAAGACCTTGTGGCGCGATCTACGCAGCGGAACCGTGAATCTGATGGGGATTACCGTCGTGATTGCGGTGGCGTCCATGAGCAGTATCGGCTTACTTGCCGATCGGGCTTCGGCGGCCCTTGAGCGGCAGGCGAATCAGCTCCTCGGCGCAGATCTGCTGCTGAAATCGGATCACCCGTGGTCGCCAAGTCTCACCAATGAAATCAGATCCCGTGGGCTCAGGGTGGTTAGTAACGTCCTGTTCTCAAGCATGGCTCTTGGCTCTGATGGCGCCCAGCTTGTTGGCGTCAAGGCCGTCGAGGCGGGGTACCCGTTAAGAGGTTCCGTCCGCACGGCCGATCGCACAGATGCGGACGAGGAAGAGGCGCGGGGCATTCCAGATTCCGGTGAAGCATGGTTGGACGCGCGCTTGTTCGCACTGTTACGGATCCAGCCGGGTGACCCGGTGCAACTCGGGGACCTAAAACTGCGGGCCAGTCGGGTCATCACCTGGGAGTCGGACCGGGGTGCCAATTTTTTCAGCCTCCTTCCTCGGGTGCTGATCAATGCTGTCGATCTCCCTGCGACCGGGTTGATCCAGGAAGGGAGTCGAGTGACGTGGCAGCTACAGGTCGCGGGCGCACCCGATGATGTGGCATCCCTGCGCGCCTCGCTTAGGGGACGGCTCGAACGCGGGCAAGCTATCGAATCGGTGGAGAATGCGCGTCCAGAACTACGTCCGGCATTGGAGCAAGCCAAACGCTTCTTGAGCCTTGCGGCGCTGTCGGCGGTAATTCTTGCGGCGGTGGCCGTTGGTCTGGGTGCCCATGCTTATATGGAGAAGCACCTGGACGCCTGCGCGATCCTGAGATGTCTCGGGCTTCGCCAGTCGGCACTGGCGACCTTGGTGGGGATGGAATTCCTGATGCTGGGGCTGGGTGCCTCAGCCATCGGCATACTGCTTGGGTGGGTGGCCCAGAATTTCCTGACAGGCGCGCTTGTGTCGGTCTTGGCGATGGAGCTTCCCTCACCGTCTTGGCTGCCGGTCTGGCAGGGGCTCGTCACCGGTACGGGATTGCTGCTTGCATTTGCGTTACCGTCCTTGCACCGTCTGACGGGTGTGCCGACCCTCCGTGTCCTCCGGCGGGAGATGTCTGCGCCAACCGCCGGCGCACGCGGCCTGTGGATTCTGGCGATTGCCGCCCTGGCGTCGCTGGTCCTGTGGATGGCGGGAGATCCGCTTCTGGGCATGAATGTCCTGCTTGGGCTCCTGGTGGCCTTGGTGGTCTTTACCGCCCTGGCCTGGGCCATGGTGCGCACGATGTCCCGCCTGGCTCTCCGTCGCCGGGGGGGCGGTTGGAGATTAGGTGTTGCCGCCGTCTCTCGCCGACGCGCTTCCTCGGTCGTTCAGGTGGTGGCATTGGGCCTTGGGATGGGCGCACTCTTGTTGCTCACAGTGGTCCAGGGCGACTTGGTTCGGGGGTGGCGCCAAAGCGCGCCGCCGGATGCGCCCAATCGCTTCATCATCAACATTCAGCCCGACCAGCAAGAGGCGGTTGGGCGCTTCATGGTCGATGCTCTTGGCATTGTTCCGGCCATGTCGCCGATGATCCGGGGGCGTCTGGTTGCGATCAACGGGCGGGCGGTGACCGGCGATTCTTTTGAGTCTCCGCGGGCGAGACGGTTGGCCGAGCGCGAATTCAACCTCTCGCGGGGATCCTTGCTTCCGCCCGGCAACCAGATAGTCCAGGGGGTGTGGCACGCTGATGATCGTAGGCCCCAATTCTCCGTGGAGGAAGGCATCGCGCGTACCCTGGGCCTTGCGCGGGGAGATCGCGTTGCGTTCGAGGTAGCCGGTCGGCGCGTCGAAGCCCCGATCACCAGCGTTCGGGCCCTGGAATGGGGGTCAATGCGGGTGAATTTCTTTTTCATCGCCTCGCCTGGGACGCTGGATGACCTGCCGGCAAGCCTGATCACGAGCTTCCACCTGCCCAGCGATCACGAGGAATTCGGGCGGACCCTGATCAGGGCGTTTCCCAATTTGTCCTTCATCGATGTCAGTGCCATTCTGGCCCAGCTCGAAGCCACGATGGACCATCTCATGGACCTCGTGCGCTGGATTTTTGGTTTTGCCTTGCTGGCTGGGCTGACGGTCCTTTGGGCGGCCGTGGAAGGGGCGCAGGGCGAGCGGGCCTACGAGTTCGCGCTTCTCAGGACCCTTGGCGGTCGGGACCGCCAGTTGCGTAGTGCACTGATCGCTGAGTTCGGCCTCATTGGCGCAACTGCAGGCGGCTTGGCGGGATTGGCGGCCGCGGGGCTCGGCTGGCTTCTCGCGGAGCGAGTTTTTCAGCTTGCCCACTATCAACCCAGTCTTCTTGCGCCGGTTCTCGGTCTTGTCGTCGGGACCCTGATTGTGATGAGTCTGGGCATTCTTGGTGCCCGCGGCGTACTCCACCGGCCACCTCTCGCGAGCCTGCGGGGCGAGGGTTAAAGTGGGGGGAAAGCTGGGCTGATATACTCGGCGCCCCAGGGTTCCTTGGATTTCCGCCCTTGCCCTCCCTCGATATCTGGATATTTTCCGCCCTTATCGTAGTCGGGCTCGGTTTGGCCTGGGTTCTCCTGCAACTGCGTCGGCTCGATGGGCGCCTGGATGACATGGCGCCAGAGATGGCCGAGGCCCAGGCCCACCATCTGGCCGACCAGCACCGGGTCATGCTTCAGGACCTTCACGCGGGGTTGGATCGGGCGGCAGATCGCATTACCCGCCAGGAATTCGAGCACGGAGATCGCCTGCGAGGAGCGGTGGAGCGAGACCAACTGGCGACCCGGGAAGTACTACAGGCGATGCAGATCGCCGTGCGGGATCAATTGGCGGCCCATCGTGAGGATACCGCCCTGCGCTTGACCAGCGTGGCGACCGACGTGCGCGAGGGCTTGGCTCAAATGCGCAGCGATTTGCTCTCCCAGACCTTGACTACATTGGCCGAGCACGCCCGAAGCGATCGCGAACTCCTGGAGACAGGCCTGCGCAATGCGTCGGCTCAGCTCAATGCCGGGCAGGAACTCTTGACCCGGGCCGTCAACGAGCGGCTCGAGGCAATCTCCGGGCAGGTCCACCAACGCCTGGACGAGGGCTTCAAGAAGACTAACGAAACCTTTGCCAACGTCATGGCTCGCCTCGCAACCATCGACGAGGCCCAGCGCAAGATCGACGGACTCACCAGCAATGTGGTGAGTCTGCAGGAACTGTTGGGCGACAAAAAAGCCCGGGGCGCGTTTGGCGAAGTCCAGTTGGAAGCCTTGGTCAAAAACGCTCTCCCGCCGGATGCATATGAGTTCCAGGCCCTCCTGCCGGGCAATTTACGGGTCGATTGCCTGCTGAAGCTACCCGAACCCACCGGCCATGTCGCGGTGGACTCGAAATTTCCCCTCGAAAACTATCACCGGATGTTTGATCCTGCTGCTCCCGAGTCTGAGCGCCGGACCGCGCAGGCAGGCTTCCGTAGTGACGTAAAAAAGCACGTGGACGCAATCGCCGGGAAGTATCTCATTCCTGGCGTCACCTCGGATGGGGCGGTGATGTTCGTACCAGCGGAGGCAGTTTTCGCCGAGATCCATGCCTACCACCCGGAGGTAGTGGCCTATGCTCAGCAACGGCGGGTATGGATCGTGTCACCGACCACGCTGATGGCAGTGCTCAACACGGCCCGAGCCGTACTCAAGGACGTGGAGACCCGTCGCCAGGTCCACGTCATCAAGGATGCGTTGGGCAAATTGTCGAAGGACTTCAATCGTTTCGAGGAGCGGATGCAGAAGCTTGCGACCCACATCGATCAGGCCAACCGCGATGTCCAGGACGTCCACACCTCGAGCCGCAAGATCACTGCGCATTTCCAGAAAATTGAAGCGGCTCAGTTGGACGAGATTGCGCCGGAATTGCCGCCGGTGGGCGGCGACTGACGCTCGGGCGCCGCGCCCCGTGTTTGTTAGCCGCCGATAAAGGACATCTCGACTTTCCGCCGCAGTCCGCTCGTCTGGGCGGTGCGCAGGGCGGAATAGCGATCATTGCGAATGGCCCAGATACCAGCAATGCGCGCCTCGAGTTCCTCATCACTGCTGGCTCCCCGCAGAAGGTCACGCAAATCGTGCCCCTGTTCGCCAAACAGGCAGGTGAAGAGCTGCCCCTCGGTGGACAGGCGCAGCCGGGTGCACGTCCCGCAAAACGCTTGGGTAACAGAGGAAATCACCCCGATCTCGCCATTGCCGTCGGCGTATCCCCAACGTTCGGCTACTTCGCCGGAGTAGCCGGGCTCCAGGTTGACCAAGGGGAAGGTGTTGGAAATCCGATCGACGACCTCCCGGCTCGGGACGACTTCCGCCAAATTCCAGCCGTTGGACGTTCCGACGTCCATGAATTCAATAAAGCGAACGATGTGTCCCGTCCCCCGAAAATGGCTGGCCATGGCGACAATCCCGTCATCGTTGGTTCCACGCTTGACCACCATATTGATTTTGATGGTGCCGAAGCCTGCGGCGTCGGCAGCTTCAATTCCGCGCAGGACCTCCGCGACGGCTACGTTGGCGTCGTTCATGCGGCGAAAGACTTCGTCATCGAGGGAATCTAGACTGACGGTCAGGCGGTGCAGGCCGGCTTCCCGCAACGGTGCAGCGAGTTTCGGGAGAAGTACGCCGTTGGTGGTCAGGGTCAATTCCAGTCCCGGGATCTGCGCCAACATGGCGACCAGCTTTTCCACGCCTTTGCGAAGTAGTGGCTCGCCTCCGGTGAGACGGATCTTCTGGACCCCTCGGCGGGCGAAGATTCGGGCCAAGCGGGTAATTTCCTCGAAGGAGAGCAGGGCCGTGCGCGGGAGAAAGGCGTAGTCGTCGCCAAAAATCTCTCGTGGCATGCAATAGACACAGCGGAAATTGCATCGATCGGTAATCGAGATCCGCAGATCCCGCAGATTGCGCCCAAGCTGATCCGTCATGGGTGCCCCCGCTGGCAGGTGCAGCGGTTGAACTACGGTAGGGCTGGGCAGGTGGATGGAGGAAATAGGGATGACTTTCATGGCGGAAGCGGAATGGAAGTTTCAGTAAGTCCGAGTGCACTCGCCGGTAGTCTAGGCCCTGGGGCCGACAGCTCCTTGTTTCTGGGAAATTCACGGGGCCCCGACTTGATTATCGATAGGTCTGCTCGCCACCGCAATGAGGGCGAACATTTATCAACGGGCCGCTCGGCGGGGTAGGTTGGCGATGCCGCGGCGCCCATGGGGTCAGGTTGACGCCGATTTGGCCGATAGGAAGGCGTACCCCGGCGCGCATTCGCTACGCGACTAGACCTATGACCTTTGTACGAAACACGGATTCGATCTTCCCGGTGCAACCCGAAAAGCACAAAGCCCGCTTGAAGGCGGGCTTTGTGCTTGAAATTTTTGGCTCCCCGACCTGGGCTCGAACCAGGGACCTGCGGATTAACAGTCCGTCGCTCTACCGACTGAGCTATCGGGGAATTGATGAGGGGCGGATTATAGGAACCGCCTTGGTGAGCGTCAAGGTGAGTTTTGCCCGCCCGCAGCGTCCGGTTATTCTTCGTTCAGCTTCGCGAGGCATTCCAAGGATGGAAGTGCAGGATCGATGATGGACCCGGAACAAATCTATTGCCGCACGCCGGAAGGGGAGCGACTGGCGCGTACGCCGCGCCAGATCGCCTCCTATTCCCAGCGCGCGACCCTGTTGCTCGTCGATGGACAGATTTCAGTCGGAGAATTGATCCGTCGCTTTGGCGAAACCTTGCCGATGGCGGAGGCGTTGGCCGAGCTAAAGGAGGCGGGCCTGATCCAGGCTAAGGGGGATGAGCCAAGCGAGGCGGCAGTGGGAGCGGACACCACGGCCACCGACTTTCGCGAGGATCCGCTTTTCGATCCGGCCTTGTCCGAGATCACGGTGGAGGGGTTGGTCGCCGACGGCGCTGCCCAGGAGGTCATCGCGTCCCTCGGTGACGATCTTCCCGCCGAGGCAATTGACAAGATTCCGCCGGCGCCTTTTTTGCCGCCGGAGTTGCCGCCGGAACTCCCGGCTGGCGCGGTGCTGGTCATGTCCGACCGGCGCCCGGATTCCGGCCCCCAGGGCCTGGAAGCGCCCGACCCTGGGCCTTCTGGTACCCCACTTCGGCAGCGTCGTCCCGCCATGGCCGTGGCGTGGGTCATGGGGCTGGCGTTGTTCGTCGGCGCCGGCTGGTGGGCAAGCGGACTGCGTGAGCGCCTTGAGGCTCGAGCCAGCGCAACTTTCGGGGTCCCGGTGACCATTGGCGGTTGGGGCGTCGCTTTGCGGCCGGGACCTGGTCTTGCCCTCAACGATGTGCGGATCGCCGCACCCAAGGCCCTGCATCTTTCCAGGGTAGAGGTGATTCCGGGTCTCGGGTCGGGCGGATTGACTCGCTTGGTGGTTGCCGATCAAACCGTCCGACCTTCCGACATCGCAACCCTGGGGGGCCTGCTAGGCGCCCAGGGCGCGTGGAGCGCCTGCCGTTTCGAGAATCTGGGGATCGCCCTGGGGGGCCTGAGCGTGGAGGGTCTGGAAGGCAGCCTGACCAGGGACGACCAGGGGGCCGTGCTGGTCTTCCTGGCGCTTCCGGGCGGGGGCTTGCGGATGACCGCGAAGCCCGGTCCAGGTGGCGAACTGGCCTTCACCCTCTCCGCTACGCCGGAACGGATTCCGGTTTTCGGTGGTCCGGCCATGGCTACCGTGGAGCTCCAGGGTCGTCTGTCCGATTCCGCATTGCACGACGGGCGGGTTGTCCTTACCGGGTATGGTGGCAAGTGGGTGGGGACGCTGCAGGGGGACTGGTCCTCGCGGGTGATTCTGGAAACGGCCATGTCCATGACCGCGGTGTCTGCCGATCAGGTTAGCCGCAGCCTGGTTCCGCGGGGCGGGGTGGCAGAAGGCGTGGTCTCGGGCACCCTCACGGCCCGGGCTCAGGGCGCGAGTTGGGCGGACTTGGCGCGCATCGATCGCCTGCAGGCGCAGTTTGTGGTCGAACGCGGGGCGTTGAAGGGCTTCGACCTCGGGGATGCGTTGCGGGAGCGCGTCGCACGGCCAATTTCCGGCGGCGAGACGCGCTTTGAGCGGCTGCAGGGGCGTCTGGAGGTCGACGGCGGTGACATCTTGCTGCGGGTCGACGGGCTCGATGCCGGCGCGCTTCAAGCCTCGGGGGTGGCGCGGATCGATAGCTCCCAGGGGCTCAGGGGAAGCCTGTTGGCGGCGATCCGCATGGCGGGCCGGGGTGCCCTGAACTATCCCGCCGTGCTTAGCGGGACGGTGGACCGGCCGTCGATCCAGTTGCGGCTGCCTGCGGCGGGTGGGTCCCTGCCGCCGCCGGGAGGCGCTGAGCGATAGGGGCTGTTGGGCGTCTCAGGCCCCTGCGGGGCTTTCCAGGCGCAGCCGGGGCGGTTATCGTCGGACTTGTCCGGCCCGTCTCGGCCCGCTCCGAATTGCAGGTCCCGCTTGACCATCTCAGACGTTCCGCCCCCCGCTCCGGAAGCCGTGCAACGCATCGTCAAGGTGAGGCGCGATTACAACGGCTGGGTCGCGAAAGAGTCCCTCGAAGATTACGCGCTGCGGTTCACCCCTCACAGCTTTCGCAAGTGGTCAGAATCGCGGGTGGCGAATACCGCTTTTGGCGCTGCCTCGTTTCTGGTTCTGGAGGCCGTGGGGGCCACGCTCTTGGTGGAGCACGGGTTCATCAATGCCTTCTGGGCGATTCTGACCACCGGCTTGATCATTTTCCTGGCCGGCCTGCCGATCAGTGTCTATGCCGCCCGCTACGGTCTGGACATGGACCTCCTGACCCGTGGCGCGGGTTTTGGCTACATCGGTTCGACCATCACTTCGCTGATCTACGCCTCCTTCACGTTCATATTCTTCGCCCTCGAGGCAGCGATAATGGCCTATGCCCTGGATCTCGCCTTCGATATTCCGCCGGCATGGGGTTATCTCATCTGCGCCCTGGTGGTGATTCCCCTGGTGACCCACGGCGTGACCGCCATCAGCCGCCTGCAGGTCATCACCCAGCCCCTCTGGCTGGTCATGCTGGTGGTGCCTTTTGCCTATGTTCTGCGAGAGAACCCGGATCTCCTGAGCAGTCTGGTCAGCTATCCCGGCGAGGGGAAGAGCAGCGCCGGGTTTGAGCTGTATGAATTTGGTGCCGCGCTCACGGTTGGCGTTGCTCTCATCACCCAGATGGGCGAGCAGGTGGACTACCTGCGCTTCATGCCGGAGGCGACCCCTGGCACCCGGCGCCGCTGGTGGATCTCGGTATTGGTGGGGGGGCCGGGCTGGGTTGTGCCCGGGATCTTGAAGATGCTGGGAGGTGCGCTCCTCGCCTATCTGGCCATCACCCATTCGGTCCCCGCGGAGCGGGCCGTGGACCCCAATCAGATGTATCTCGTGGCCTATGAATACGTCTTCCCCTCCTTGCCTTGGGCGATCGCGGCCACGACCCTCTTTGTGGTGATCTCACAAATCAAGATCAACGTGACCAACGCCTATGCCGGATCCCTGGCCTGGTCCAATTTCTTTGCTCGCCTGACCCATAGCCATCCCGGGCGCGTGGTCTGGGTGGTCTTCAACACACTCATTGCCTTGATGTTGATGGAGCTGGATGTGTTCCAGGCCCTGGGTCGGGTCCTCGGGCTGTATGCCAATATCGCAATCGCCTGGATGATGGTGGTCGTGGCGGATCTGGTGATCAACAAACCTCTGGGGCTTTCGCCGCCGGGGATCGAGTTCAAGCGGGCCCACCTTTACGACATCAATCCCGTCGGAGTTGGCGCCATGGGTATTGCCTCGATCTTGTCGGTGGCGGCTCACCTGGGTGCATTCGGTCGGGAGGCCCAGGCGTTCTCTGCCCTCATCGCCCTCATTACCGCCTTCCTCGCGGCGCCGGCCCTGGCCTGGCTGACGAAAGGGCGTTACTACCTCGCCCGGCGGCCGGCGGCGGGAGGCGGCGGCGTTCAGCGCTGCGTGATCTGTGAGCGAGAGTATGAGGGCCCGGACATGGCTCATTGTCCCGCCTACCAAGGCCCGATTTGCTCCTTGTGCTGTGCCCTCGACGCGCGCTGCCACGATTTGTGCAAACCCCAGGCCCGGCTCTCAGCCCAATGGTCGGCCGCGATTCAGCGCTGCCTGCCGACCAGAATCTGGCCCTATCTCGATACTGGCCTCGGCCATTACCTGCTGCTCATGGCCGTGGTGGTGCCCTTTCTGGGGTTGTTGCTCGGGCTCCTGTATTTTCACGAGTTGCGGATTCTTGGCCAGACCGATTCGGCAGCCGCCCTGGCGCCCACGCTGCGGGTTGCCTTCGTCAAGGCCTATGCCGCCCTGAGCCTGGTGGCCGGCATCGTTGCCTGGTGGCTGGTGCTCACCCACAAGAGCCGACAGGTCGCGCAGGAGGAGTCGAATCGCCAGACCCATCTCCTGATGCAGGAGATTGAGTCCCATCGCCGCACCGATGCCCAGTTGCAACGGGCGCGGCAAGTGGCGGAACTCGCCAATCAGGCCAAGAGCCGCTACATCACTGCCATCAGTCATGAACTACGCACACCGCTCAACAGCATTCTGGGTTACGCCCAGATCCTCGATGGGGACGAGGCCATTCCGCCCCATCGGCGCCGGGCGGTCAGCGTCATCCGGCGCAGCGGAGACCACCTCCTCTCGGTCATCGAAGGGACCCTGGACATTGCCCGTATTGAGGGCGGTAAGCTGACCCTGGAGGTCAAGCCCCTTCTGTTTCGCGACTTTCTCCAGCAGATCGTCGGCATGTTTGAACTCCAGGCCCACAATAAGGGACTTGCGTTCCAGTTTGTGCCCCGCGGCGAAATCCCGGAGGTGGTCCGGGTCGATGAAAAGCGGCTCCGCCAGATCCTGATCAATGTCCTTGGCAACGCCGTGAAGTATACCCAGCAGGGGAGCGTCACCCTGAGTCTGGCCTACGCGCGGGAGATGGCGACCTTCGAGGTGGCGGACACCGGTCCGGGTATTTCCGAGGCCGAGCGGGAGCGCATCTTCGAACCCTTTGCGCGGGGCAGTGCCGCGGCTACCGCGGCGGGGGCCGGCCTCGGACTCACCATCAGTCGGATGTTCGTGGACGTCATGGGGGGCGAGATGCGTCTGGACAGCACGCCCGGGGTCGGGTCCCGCTTCACGGTGCGCCTGTTCCTTCCCAGCGTCCATTCGGCCCAGGCCGCGCGGGAGCTGCCGCGAATCGACCGGGTGGGCTACCGGGGGCTGCGGCGACGGATTCTGGTGGCGGACAACGAGCGGGTGGATCGGGAACTGCTCATTCATGTCCTGGAGCCTCTCGGGTTCATCGTCGCCGAAGCGGCGTCTGGTCATGAATGTCTTGAGCGCCTGGCCGATTTTCCTGCCGATGTGGTGTTCCTTGATCTCGCCATGCCCGGGATCGATGGTTGGGAGACCCTGCGCCGCCTGCGGGCAGGCGGATTTGGCAACCCGGCCGTGGCCATCATCTCGGCTAACGCCTACGACAAGGGGTTGGACAATGACCTGGGACTGCCACCCTCTGATTTTCTGCTCAAGCCGGTGGCTGTCCACCGCCTCCTCGATTGGCTGGGCGAACGGCTGAGTCTGGACTGGGTGGAAGCGGGCGAGCCCGTGGCCCCTCCGGCGCCCGAGGCCGACATCGAGCACAGCGCGTGGCCTCCGCCCACGGAGGTGGCGGCCCTGGTCCAGTTGGTGGAACTGGGTTACGTGCGCGGCATCCATGATCGCCTCGATGAGATCCAGACCCGCCATCCCCGATGCCAGCGCTTTGTGGACACTGCCCGGGGGTTGGTGACGGGCTTCAGGCTGGAGGATTTTCAGGCCTTGCTGACCCGGGGCTCCCATGGCTGATGTCGAATGGCTACGGGGTGACCGGGTCCTCATCGTGGACGACATCCCCGACAACCTGTCGCTCCTCCATGATGCCCTCGACGAGGCCGGTTACACGGTCCTGGTCGCCACCAACGGGCCATCGGCGCTGGCCCGGGCGGTCCAGGCCCAACCGGACGTCATCCTGCTCGATGCGGTGATGCCCGGGATGGATGGGTTCGAGGTGGCCCGGAAGCTGAAGGCCCACCCCGAAACCGGCGCCATTCCCATCGTCTTCATGACCGGGCTGACCGAGACCGAACACGTGGTGGCCGCCTTCGAGGCGGGCGGGGCCGACTACGTCACCAAACCGATTCGTCCTCGGGAGGTGCTGGCCCGCATTGCCGCCCACATGCAGAACGCCCGCCTGACCCGCCAGGCCCGGGACGCCCTCGATACCTTCGGCCAGGCAACCCTGGCGATGGCGCCGGATGGCTCCCGACTGGCGTGGCAGACGCCGGAGGCGAGCCGCCTGTTGCAGCTCTTTGATTTGGCGGAGCCGGGGCTGCCCCCGGCCGTGGTGAACTGGCTCGCCGGGGCGCTCCAGGCCCGTCGGGCGGGGGGCGAGCCCTTGCCCTTCAGCCTGAACGGACTCCAGGGCCGTCTGGTGTTCCAACTTGCGGGCCAGGGTCGCGGAGGAGAATGGCTGGTGGCGGTGCGAATGGAGTCCGACGCGGCGGCGGTGGAGTCCCTGGTCCAGGCCTTTCGCCTGACGCAGCGGGAGGCCGAAGTGCTCTACTGGGTGATCAAGGGCAAGACCAACCGGGACATTGGCGACATCCTGGGGACCAGCCCGCGCACCGTGCACAAGCACCTTGAGCACGTGTTCGGCAAACTCGGCGTGGAAACCCGAACCGCTGCGGCCGCCCTCGCGCTGCCCCGGTTGCGGGGGGGCGGCGAGGCGGCGGGTTGAGGTTCGCTTAGCGGCTCAGGTCGTCGATGGCGTCCACCACCATCATGGAGCCTACGGCGATCATGAGGATGTCAGAGGCCACCCGGACGTAGCGGTAGCCGGACGGCGGGGGCCCGATTTCAAGCACCAGGGAGCGGGGCAGGTCGTAATAGACCACGTCCCGGGGCAGGGGACGGCCACGGGACCACTTGCGGGCCTGGCCCGGCGGCATGCATCCGTTGTGTTTCTTGGCCAGGCCCGGCGGGCAGTTTCCGCGGGAAAACTCTTCCCGGTAATAGCTGTGGATCGTCGAGCGTTGGCGGTCGGCAAAGTGGAAAGACGCTCCGCTGCGGGGACCATCCCGGTCTCCACGGTGATCCCGATCACCATATCCACCGCCATCGTGGCGCCCGTAATCCTCCCGTCCGCCGCCATGGCCGCGGTCCCCGCCGCCACCGGAGCCCCGCTCATGTTTGCCGCCGCCCGCCCAGTCGGGCTTTTCGGCGAGGACCGGCGTGCTGCCCAAGCCGGCGGTAAGTAGCGTGGCGGCCAGGATGGCCCAGGTACGCTTGACTCTCATGGTGATCTCCTGATTGAGCACGGGGCCTGCGCCCCGGAACGGTCGGGGCTCGGGGGCAACGGTCCCGACGTTTGAAAATTAACCTAGTCTCGCATGTTCGGGTGTCAGCGGCCGTGACGGCCTTGGGCAGGAGGATTCCGACGCCTGGTCAGGGCCCGCTCGGGCGCACCGGCAGAAACACCGTCGAGGCCACGGTTTGCACCACCCGCACCACCGTGCGGGGATTTTTCTCCGAGGCGATTTCGGAGAGCACATCCAGGTGTCCAATGATGCGGCCCATCTCCCGCTCGAAGCTGAGGTTGTTCACCTCGCCCATCTGGTTGGAGAGGAGCAGGAGCTGACCGTCGGCACCCCGGCTGTTGGCGAGCTTCCAGGCGGCGAGTTCGACATTGCGGGCGGCATTGTAGAGCGGCTGGGCGTCCAGGGAGTCGAGGAGGAAAAACTCCGTCCGGTCTCCGAACGCGGATTGCACCATGCTCGCCATGCCGACCGAAAAGGCGGCAACGCGATCGCCGGTGAATTCGGGCCGGAAGGCCAGCTGGAGGGCGTCGATGTCCCGCCGATTCTCGAGTTCTGCCATGCGCCAAGCGTGGGGATTTTCGTAGATCCGGGCCATGGCCCGGGCAAGCTCGGGCTGGGGCGCTTTGCGCAATTCCCGCGGATTGCGGCGATAGAGCTTCTCGGTGAGGCGACGCAGGCTGGCGAAGATCGCGCGCTGGTGAGTTTCCACCACCCGATCGATGTCGCCTTTGAAGAGTTCCGCCGGCGCGGTGCGATCGGCGCTCCCCTTGGGCGGGGCGGTGCCGGTGCTGCCACAAGCGGCGAGGCCGACAGCGAGGCCCCATGCCCATAGCAGGGCGGAGCGGGAGGTGGGCCAACTCCCCTGGCGTTCCATCAGGCGATGGGTCTCCGGTCGTGGTCCGGCGTGGAAGGGTGGAAGGTACAGGGGCCCGGAAGGCCATGGTCCCATTTGTTGAGGCCCGCTAAACGGGTTCCAAGCATGGCAGGCTAACCCCCGGCCACCCGGCGCAGGCCGGCGGGGTCGAGGATCTCGATCTGCTCCCGCGAGAGACGCACCAGGCCCTCGGCAGCGAAGCCTTTCAGAAGTCGGCTGACAATCTCCCGCACACTGCCCAGTTCGTCGGCGAGCTGCTGGTGGGTGGTGTGGAGCAGGCGCCCTTTGCCAAGGAGTACTGTGGCTAGGCGCTGGTCCAGCTTGTGGAACGCGACTTCCTCGATGATCTGCATCAGGTCGGCGATGCGCTCGGCAAAGAGGTGGAACACGAAGCTGCGGAAGGCCGGTTCGGCAAGCAATTCGTCGAACACCGGCTTGGGCAGCATCAGCAGCAGGGTATCGGCCTCGGTCACGCCTCGGGCGTTGTAATCCTCGTGGCCCAGGAGGCAGGAGGACGAGATGACGCAGGTTTCCCCCGGGGCGACGCGATATAGGGGCAGCTCCCGGCCATTGGGTGCTGCCTTCAGGACTCGCACCGAGCCTTCCACCACAAAGGGGAAGCCTTCGCAGGCTTGGTGGTCGTCGAAAAGGAGGGTGCCGGCAGGCACGCGGATCCAGCGGGCCGACGCCAGGAGGCGTGCTCTCGCCGCGTCCGGCAGGGCGGCGATCATCGGGTAGCAGTCGGCCAGGCGGTCAGGATCGTTCATGGCGTCATCGCTTACAAATCGGCGAGCCAGCGGATCAGCCAGGGGGCGGCGGCTTCCGGCGTGCCACCGTGGTCGGCCTCCAGCTCGACATGGACCCTGCGCCCATGGGCGGGGGTGAGGTGGAAAGCATAGTCCATTTGACGCCCGAAGGCCGGGTCGTCGCGGCCAACGGCCCACAGCACCGGAAGGGTGGCGGGAAGCCTGCGGGCGTTGGCCGCCCAGTCTGTCGGACCTGCGGGATCGAAATAGCTGAGGTAATAGGCGGGGGCAACCCGAAGGCGATGCCGCTGACCCTGATTGACATCCACCACGGGGATCCGCCGTTCCGGCGTGGCCCCAACCAGGGCCTCCCGGGCGGTCGCCAGGGAGGCGGTGGTGAAGCCCTCCACGGCCAGACGGGCCGGGAAGTGGGCGGGAGCGAGGAGGGCGAGGCCGTCGAGATTTCCCCGTTGTGCGGCATAGGCCAGAGCGGCGCAGGCGCCGAGGCTATGGCCCGCCAGCACGACCCGGTCGCAGCCTTGTTGGCGCAAGTGCGCCATCTCGCCCTCGATCTCATCCAGGGCGGTGGTGAAATCGCGATCGTAAAGGCGCCGCAGGGCCCAGGGCAGGGTAGGGCTCGCCACCTGATGCCCTGCCTCGGCGAGGGCGGCGCCCAGGGGCGCGTGGGCAAAGGGCGGCTTTCCCCATTTGCCGTGGAGGATGACGATGCCGCAGCGCCGGTGGGTCACGCGTCCAGTTCGAGGACCACCGGCGCGTGGTCCGAGGGGCGCTCGAGCTTGCGAGGCGCCTTGTCCACCCGGCAGGCGCGGCAGACCGGCACCAGGGCGGCGGAAACTAGCAGGTGGTCGATGCGCAGGCCGAAGTTGCGGCGAAAGGCGCCCATACGGTAATCCCACCAGGAGTAGGCCTGCTCGGGTTGTTCGAAAAGGCGAAAGGCGTCCGTCAGCCCTAGGGCGGTAAGGGCGCGGAAGGCGTCGCGCTCCGGGGGCGAGACATGGATCGTCTCCTTCCAGTCCGGGTGGGCATCCCGATCTTCCGGCGCGATATTGAAGTCCCCGGCCAAGATCAGCCGCGGATGTTGCGCCAGTTCGTCCTGCAGCCAGGCGGTGAGGGCGGCCAGCCAGTCGAGCTTGTAGGCAAATTTCTCCGAGCCCACCGCCTGGCCATTGGGAAAATAGCCGCACACCAGTCGCACATCGCCCACGGTGGCCGCGATCACCCGCCGCTGCTCATCGGCAAAGCCCGGGATGTCCCGGGCGACGGCGGAGGCCTTGGTCCGGGTGAGGATTGCCACCCCGTTGTAGGTCTTCTGGCCATTGAATACGGCCTCGTAGCCGGCCGCCTCGATCTCGGCCAAGGGGAAGGCCTTGTCCTCGCACTTGAGCTCCTGAAGCCCCAGGGCATCAGGCTGTTCGGCGGCCAGCCAGTCCAGCACGTGGGGAAGGCGGACCTTGAGGGAATTGACGTTCCAGGTGGCGATCTTCATGGCGGCGAGGGGCGGGCAACCGGGGCATTGGTCCGTCATTGTGCCAGCCAGCAGGCTACAATGCGCGGCCCGTTCTGACCTCCCAACCCTGCCGCCATGTCCGACCGCCTTGCCGTACTCCCCCAGTATCTGCTGCCCAAGCAGGCCTTGACTCAGCTTGCTGGCTGGGGGGCCTCGGCCCGGGGCGGTGGTCTCACCACGTCGGTGATACGCTGGTTCGTCGGACGCTATGGGGTCAACATGGCGGAGGCCGCCGAGCCCGATATCGCTGCCTACCCGACCTTCAACGAATTCTTCACCCGGGCCCTGAAGCCCGGCGCCCGGCCCCTTACCGACGCGGCGCTGCTATGCCCGGTGGACGGCGCTATCAGCCAGTTCGGCGCTATTGCTGGGGACCAGATCTTCCAGGCCAAGGGTCACAGTTACAGCACCCGGGCCCTGGTGGGGGGCGACGCTGCTCTGGCAGACAGCTTTCAAGACGGTGCCTTCGCCACCCTCTACCTCAGCCCCCGGGACTACCACCGCATTCATATGCCCACTGCGGGGCGGCTCACCCGCATGATCCATGTGCCGGGCGCGTTGTTTTCGGTGAATCCGACCACGGCGCGGGGCGTGCCAGGCTTATTTGCCCGCAACGAACGGGTAGTCTGCGTCTTCGAATCGGAGCGGGGGCCCTGGGTGCTGGTCCTGGTGGGCGCCACCATCGTCGGCAGCATGGCCACCGTCTGGCATGGACTGGTTAATCCGCCCCGCCCGGGACAGGTGCGGGAGTGGCGCTACGACGAGGCGCCCGTGTCCCTGGGGCGTGGGGCCGAGATGGGCCGATTCCTCCTCGGTTCCACCGTGGTCCTCCTATTTCCCCGCGACTACCTCGGCTCCGGTCCCATGCCTTTCAACCCGGCCTGGCAGCCGGGGGGCGCGATCCGCATGGGCGAGGCGATGGCTGGCTGAAGCCGTGCAGCGTTGCCGGGTCTGACGGCGGCGCGCGGAATTTGGCCGTCGCGGTGCCGGGGATGCGGTTACCCGGGATGAGCCGGCGTCTATACTGCATTAGGACCGAGGCCGAGCGGACCTCGGGGTGGTGGGAGGTCAGGCCATGAAGAGGCGAGCAGCTTTTCGCAGGGCTTGGTCGAGGCGGGCCATGGTGGCGATGGCGCTCGGCCTGACCGGCACCGCCACGACGGCGATGGCTCGGGAGGCGGGCGCGGTAGGTTTTGCCGTCCCCGCGATTCCTGGCGTGTCCGTGCCCGGTGCGGCGGGTCTCGACATCCCTGGGGCCCTTGGCTCGGATTCCCCAGCCCCTGACCCCAGGGTGCAGATCGTGGTGGCGGCCGGCAACTGGGGTCGTGGCGATCCCCAGGACATCCAGGCCGTCCTGGACGCGGTGGCCCGGGAATTCCGGCCGCTTGTCACGCCCGGCAACGGCGTCACCCTTCCCAGTCTGAAGATCCTGGTTCTGCCTCGGGGGACTTCTCCGCGGGTGCTGTATGAGCGGGGAGCGGAAGGCGAGTACGTGGTCCAACTCACCGCTCGTGAGGATCGTTGGTTCCAGTATGCCTACCAGTTTGCCCACGAGCTGTGCCACGTTCTGTCGAATTTCGACCATAAGGAGCTCCAGGGTGGCGTGGTGCCCACCGGTAACCAGTGGTTCGAAGAGGCGTTGTGCGAAACCGCGTCGCTTGTGACCCTTCGGCGGCTCGCCGCGAGTTGGGATGCCCGGCCCCCCAGCCGCAAGTGGTTGGGCTACGGACCGATGTTCGCCGAGTATGCCGGGCACCTCCTGGGCGAAAGCCATCGTCACCTGGCGGGGGATCAAACTTTCGATGGGTGGTTCAGCGAGAATCAGGCCGCCTTGCGCGATAACCCCTATCTGCGGGCAAAGAATGAGCTGGTCGCCACCAGGCTGCTGCCCGTATTCGAGCGGGATCCCACCTTGTGGCAGGTGATCGCCTATCTGAATCCCAGTCCTGCGAGCGCCGGAAAGCCATTTTTTGAGTATCTGGAAGACTGGCAGGAAGCCTGCCCTCCGGCTGCCCGGGCCCAGGTAGTCAAGGTGGTGCGGATGTTCAAGGTCGCGTCGGCGGCGCCGCCCAAGCCGATGGCCAAGAAAAAACCTCCGGTCTCGCAACCGGAGGTTCCTGTCGGGCCCGCCGGCCCCGTGGGTCAGCAAGACACTCCCTCTCAATAGCCCTTTGCGAGGAGGTCCTGGCTCAGGTCGTCCACATAGGCATTGAACCAACCCGATCCCGTATCTGGCAGGATGAACCCGGCGAGGTAACCGTCAAAGCCACCAATGGGCCCATTGGGGCCGGCCGCGCCGTAGGGTTCTGCGGCATACCGGAGCGCGATGTCCTGATTGACCGTTGCCACGTAGTAGTCAAACCAGCCGGATCCTGTGTCGAGACCAGCCAGCTGGCCCATTTCCCGATTGAAGCCCGCATCCGAGCCATCGGCCGCCATGACTGCGGGCGCCATGCAGCATAGCGCCAGTGCCATGGGCGCGAGATATTTCTCTCTGCGTGTCATGACCGTCCCCATCTTCCAAGGGGCGAGCGTAAGCGTGTCCCGACCACCGGACGGAAAGCCCACGCCTCCACCGGCGCCCCGCAACCCCGTCGAGGGGTCATTCCCTTTATAGGTTCCGGCGTGGGGCGGATCAATCCAAGACCGACAGCGGCTTACTGATCAACCGGGGAATTGGCGGAGATTCCCCCTCGCTGGCGAAATGACGCGACGGAATCAGCGGTACTGGGCCGCGGTAATGAACTGGCTGAAGGCTTCGCACCAGATGATCACGGTATTGAACTGGGCGGGGTCCAGCCCGGCGGGGACGGCGACAATGAAATTCTTGAACGTCTGGACATCGCCCACCCTGACCATCTGGGGCTTGAGGCGCAGGAAATCTGCTTCGGTTTCCACGAACTGGGGTGAGAGGTAGAGCTTGTAGGCTGGCCCCGGTGCCACCTCGCCGTCCAGCGCGATGGTGTTTGCGGTAATGGAAATTGTGCCTTCCCCCCAATGGAGGGCGTCACTGTCCTTGAGGTTGCGGACGAAGCGGCCGGTGTAGCGGGCCGCCGCGGCCTGGGCGGTCACCTCGGCCTTGGAGGGGGCGGGTGGCGCAGTGAGGATGGGAAGCAGATAGATGCCCAGGGCAAAGCCGGTCGCCCCAGCGGCGATGTGGGTGAAGGCGAGGAGTGTCTTTGTCATGGGGCTAGGCGCCCAGGGAGCGGCAGAGCTGCATGCGGGGCGTCATCGTGGCTTGCCGGTCGATGGAGCGCCCGTTCCACGCTCATACGCTCGACGCCCCGGTCGTCAGACTTCCAGGTGGGAAAAGAGCACCGTCGAGAGATACCGCTCGCCGAAGGACGGGATGACCACGACAATGAGTTTCCCCTTGCTCTCGGGGCGGCGGGCGACTTCGAGAGCGGCGTGGACGGCCGCGCCGGAGGAGATGCCCACCAGCAGACCTTCCTCGGCGGCCATCCGTCGGGCGGTGGTCAGGGCGTCGTCGTTCTTGACCCGGAACACCTCGTCGTAAACCTGGGTGTTGAGGATGGCGGGTACGAATCCGGCGCCAATGCCCTGGATGGGATGGGGGCCCTTCTGGCCGCCGGAAAGCACAGGGCTGGCGTCCGGTTCCACAGCCACGACTTTGACGCCCGGCCGGCGGGCCTTGAGTACTTCCCCGACGCCGGTGACGGTACCACCGGTGCCCACACCCGACACGAAGATATCCACCTGGCCGTCGGTATCACGCCAAATCTCCTCGGCGGTGGTATTGCGATGGACCTCCGGGTTGGCGGGGTTTTCGAACTGCTGGGGGATGAAGTACCGCGAGTCGCTCTCCGCCAGGGCCTTGGCCTTGGCGATCGCGCCCCCCATGCCCTCGGGACCCGGGGTAAGGATCAGCTCGGCGCCATAGGCCTTGAGGAGTAGGCGTCGCTCGCGGCTCATGGTCTCCGGCATGGTGAAGGCGCATTTGTAGCCCCGCGCGGCGCAGACCATGGCAAGGCCGATGCCGGTGTTGCCGGAAGTAGGCTCCAGGATGATGGTGTCCGGCCCGATCTTGCCCGCCTTTTCCGCCGCGTCGATCATGGCGACCGCGATGCGATCCTTGACACTGTGGGCCGGGTTATAGAACTCCAGTTTGAGGGCGATGGTGGCGTCGATTCCCGCGTTCAGGCGGTTGAGCTTGACGAGGGGGGTATTGCCGACGAGGGCCGTGACGTTTTCTGCGATTCTCATGGGGAACTCCAGCCGGGGTTGGGTTGGGCAGGGTACTGCAAAAGTTTAGTCCTATCCGGCCCCGGCTTTCATTCCCTGCTGGAATAAGAAGAGAACTTCAGCGTCCTTGGCGACCCAACCATGCGTCCAGGCTGATGCGCCCCGGACCAAAGGCAATCAGGACCAACATCAAGGCGCCCCAATAAAAGTGGTCATTGAGGGCCGCCGGACACTCGAACTCGAACAGCGCCGGGTATGAGAGCACCGCCATGGCATTCATCAAGAAGAGGCCGAGGGCGGCGGGCCGGGAGAAGAGGCCGATGAAAAGGAGCGCCGGGAACAGGAGTTCGCCGCCGGTGCCCATCACGGCGGCCAGATCGGGGGGAAGGATGGGCACCTGATACTCGTCCCGGAACAAGAACAGAGTGCTTTGCCAGTCCTGGATCTTGACCAGGCCGGCCTTAAAAAACTGCCAGCCAACATACCCCCGAATCACGAGGAGCAGAACGCTGCCGCCCAGGGCGGCAATGCAGTCATCAAATCGGGTGGTGGCCCGGTGGAGGCGGAGGAGGGCGTTCATGATCGGTTCCTTGGGTCGGAATGGGAAAGGAGCCCGGCACCGAGCCAGGCCTGCACGGTGGCACCCGGGTCGAAGTGGGAGTCGGCGTCGAAGCCGGCCTCCAGCGCGGCAGCCAGGGGCTGCCCCGCCGAGAGGCTCGCGAGGGCGGCCCATTCCGCTGCGAGCACCGACCGGATCGTCACCCGCCAGGACGGGCGGGAGATCAGGACGTGGCAGGGAGCCGACATTTCGTTGGGTAATGGGCCGAGGGGATTGGTCTGGTGAGCCTGCCACAGGGCGTCCACGGCCCAGGGGGCCGCAAAGAGGGCGTAACCCGATCGCAGGCCGATTCGGTCATCCTCCAGGGCGTCGGCGCCCAGGAGGGCTAGATCCTCGGCGGAAAGAGGGGTCTCCTCGGCCGCGTAATAGGCCCGGTGCACCGCCCATTCCAGGCGGGCCAGATCCGGCAGGTAGGGGTAGGGCGCGATCGGTGGAAAGTCGGTGAGGAAGTCCGCCAACGCCCCGCCGAACTCGTTCAAATCGCCACTGGCGGAGCCCACCTGACGGCCGTAATCCCGCGCGAGGCCCGCAAAGAATTCGTCACCGACCATTTGCTGTAGCACCGGGTAGGCATTGACCAGACTGCGCTCCCAATTGGCGGTGAGGTTGCCGCGGTACAGGGCAAAGCGTCGCGCGTTGCGGTCGAGGTCGCCGGTGAAGAGGTCGGCCGGGGTGAGGCGGGGATTCAGCAAACCCTCGCCAAAGAGATCGAGGAGGGCCTCCTCGCCCACGCACTCAGCCATGGCTGACGGCCTCCTGGGTGCCGATCTGTTGCGCAAGGCGGCGGGCCCGCTCAGCTTCGTCGATCAACACCGACGGGGCGGGCAGGTCGGTGTCCCATTCGATCAGGGTCGAAACCGGTCCGAAGCGGCGAACGGCCTCTTCATAAAGCGACCACACCGCCGGCGCCACCCGGTCGCCGTGGTGATCCACCACTGAATCCGGGGTAATCAGATGGCCAGCAAGGTGGATTTCCCCCGGCACGAGGCCGGTGAGGGCCTCCATGGCCTGGCGGGCGTCTTCGCCGTGGTTGCACTCATTGACGTAGAGGTTGTTCACATCAAGGAGGATCCCGCAGCCGGTGCGTCGAGCCAGGTGGGCGAGGAATTCGGTCTCCTCCAGGGTGTCGGCACGAAAACGCAGGTGGGTGGACACGTTTTCCACCAGGATGGGGCGGCGGAGCACATCCTGCGCCTGGTCCACCCGCTCGATCATCCGCGCCAGGGCGGCACGGGTGAGGGGCAGGGGCAGCAGGTCATTGAAGTGCCGGCCGGGGATGGCGGCCCAGCACAGGTGTTCGGAGACCAGGGCCGGGGCGAAACGCTCCACCAGGGCGGCAAGGCGGTCGAGGTGGGCGCGGAAGAATTCGTCGGTGGCCGAGCCGAGGCCGAGGCCAACGCCGTGGAAAGAGAGGGGATAGTCGGCCCGCAGGCGCTCCAGGACCTGGAGGTCGCGGCCGCCATCGCCAAAGTAGTTTTCGGAATGGACCTCGAGCCAGTCCACCGGCGGGCGCTCCTGGAGGAAGTCCCGGTAGTGGGGGGCCCGCAAGCCCACGCCAAAGCCGAGGGAAGGAAAGGTCGTCATGGTCTGGGTCGGGCGGGCGGCACCGACTCGGGTCGGCGCCTTATCCGCGTTCGTCGGCAGCGCTTACTTCTTATCGCCCGGCTTCATCATGCCGCCCATTTTTTCGCAGGTGCCCTTGGCGACGTACTTCCAGTCCTTCGGGTCGTTGTCCACCTTGGACTGGCCGGCACAGGAATGGCTGCCGGAGGCGCTGGCGCAATCGTTGGCGCCGGCCTTGGAAATGCCGTAGCACTTCTCCTTGCCCATGTCGTCGGCGGCATAGACCTGGCTGGTGGTGGCGGCCGCGATACCAGCGAGGGCAGCGGCGAGGACGAATTGGCGCTTGTTCATCATGATCTCCTGTTATGGATTGGGTTGGTCATGCATCGACCCGGCAACGGCCCCCGGGCGGGCTGGGGATGCCCTTCGCATTCAGCTCGGGCGGGATCTCCTGGCCTGTTAGACGGGGGTCATTGAGGCCCCTTACAGCGGAAATGAAAAATTTTTCAGCGGGGCCGAGAGGGGGCGCCTGGTGGCGAAATCGGTGCCGCGGACGCTGATGGCGCCGGCGTGAGCTCCCGGACCAGGAGGGTCTCGCAATACTTGAAGAGGACCCA
The DNA here is from genome assembly GCA_016791025.1 of Zoogloeaceae bacterium. Lineage (GTDB taxonomy): Bacteria > Pseudomonadota > Gammaproteobacteria > Burkholderiales > Rhodocyclaceae > JAEUNX01. The sequence continues at coordinate 24,461 of JAEUNX010000072.1, forward strand.
GAACAGCAGGCTCAGGTAAGACAGGCCGAGAAGCTCGAAGAACTGCTGGAGACCGCCGTCCTGGGCCGCCATCCAGCCGTACTCGACCAGGAGGGAAAAATTCGCCTTTACCAAGGCGAAGAGGTTGTAGGAGGCAAGGCCGAATAGCATGAAAAACAGGCCGCAGAGGAAGAAGAGCCCCCACCAGCGCAGGCTCGTCATCGCGCGCCAGACTTGCTTCAGCATGGCAAGGCCCTGCCCCGCCTGAGGGTATCAGGCCCGCTGGCCCTCCCGAAGCGCCAGAATCGAGGTTCAGGTTCCGCGGATCTGGCGGACGAGGGCTGTGGTTGAGCGAACATGGAGAAACGGGATGGAATGTACTGATCCGCCCCAACCGCGCACTTCAGCGGCCCCGACGATGTCGCTGGGTGCCCAGTCACCCCCCTTGACGAGGATGTCGGGCCGACATTCGTTGATGGGCTGGATCGGGGTGTCGTCGTAAAACCAGCTCACGAGATCCACGCACCCCAGGGCGGCAATTACCGCGGCGCGATCCAGCAAGGTGTTGATCGGCCGGTCGGCGCCCTTGCCCAGGCGGCGCACCGATTCGTCGGTGTTAAGGGCGACGACCAGGGCGGCACCCAAGGCCCGGGCCTGGGCCAGGTAGGTGACATGGCCGCGATGGAGGATGTCGAAACAGCCGTTGGTGAATACCAGGGGGCGGGGAAGACCCGCGACCCGCGCCGCCAGCTCATCGGGCGGACAAATTTTGGCCTCGAAGGCGGGATCGGGATAGCTCAACATGGCTGGCACTTCAACACGCTTCGGCGCCAAAGGCAACTGGTGCGCGGGGAACTGGCCGGGCCCCTGCGGACTCAGAGAGCAGGGGAAGACGGGCGAACCGGCAGACGTAGAACATCGGAGGGCAACCATGGGTGGTAAAGCGATTGGGCGGCATTGGGGGGCATTGCGGGCCAGCGTGTTTGGTCTGGCCATCGCCTTGTTGGGGACGGGTGGTGGCGCCCAGGCCGGGGAGGGCGCCTGTCCGGCGTTGCTCAATCATCGGTTCCCGAAGTTGCAGGATGAAAGCGGCCAGGACCTCTGCCAGTACCGCGGCAAGGTGGTGATGGTGGTCAATACCGCCAGCTTCTGTGGCTTCACCCGCCAATACGAGGGTCTGGAGCGGATCTACGATCGATACCGCGAGCGGGGGCTGGTGGTGCTCGGATTTCCCTCCAATGAGTTTGGCAAACAGGAACCTGGGTCCAATCAGGAGATTGCCGAATTCTGCCGGGCGACCTATGGCGTCAAGTTCCCCATGTTTGCCAAGGCCGTCGTCACTGGGCGTGAGGCCAACGGTCTTTACCAGCAGCTCGGCCGCGTCACAGGAGCCACGCCCCAGTGGAACTTCCATAAATATCTCATTGATCGCAGTGGCGAAAAGGTTCTGAGCTTTCCCAGCGAAGTGGCGCCGGAAAGTCGGATCATTGTCACCGCCGTCGAGCGGATGCTAGCCGAGCCCTGACCAGCCGGGCGCGCGACTTGACGAACGCCGTAACTCCCGGAGGTTCGGCGTCAGGTGCCGCAGAAGGTCTGGAAGCCGGCCATGAAGTCCGGGGTGGCCGGGTCGGCGTAGCGGGCGAATTCCGGGCGCTCGTCGAAGGGGTGGCGAAGTGCGTTCAGTAAGGCCTCGAAGGGCGCCAAATCCCCCTGATCCGTGGCCGCCGCCAAGGCCTCTTCCACCCGATGATTGCGCGGGATCAACCAGGGGTTCACCCGGCGCATGGCCTCTGCGCGGGTAGCCGGTGATGTTTGGGCGTCCGCGCCCATCCCGCAGCGGGACTGCCAGCGGGCTAGCCAGGCATCCAGGGGCGCGGTATCGCCAAACAAGGCCCGCAGCGGCGCCTCATTGCCCTCCGCTGCATCGGCCAGGCGGCGCCAGGCCAGGGTGAAATCCACTTTTTGTTCCCCCAGTAGGGAAAGCCAGTCCTCGCCCAGGGCACTGTCGTCCGGGCCTGCATCATCCGCCAGGCTCAGCTTGGCCCGTAATCCGGCCAGCCAGTGCTGGTGGTAGCGCTCGGGGAAGGCGTCGATGACCTCGGTGGCCAGGGCGATCGCCTGGCCCTCCTCCGGGGCCAGCAGGGGCAGCAGGGTTTCGGCAAAGCGGGCCAGATTCCAGCGCGCAATGCGCGGCTGCTCCCGGTAGGCGTAGCGCCCCGCCTCGTCGATGGAGCTGAACACCGCCCGGGGGCGATAGGCCTCCATGAAGGCGCAGGGGCCGTAGTCGATGGTCTCCCCGGCGAGGCTCATGTTGTCGGTATTCATCACGCCATGGATGAAGCCCACGTGCATCCACCGGGCGATGAGCGCCGCCTGGCGCTCCGCCACCGCCCCCAGCAGCTGGAAGTAGGGATTCTCGGCTTTGAGCAGTTCGGGAAAATGGCGGGCGAGGGTGTAGTCGGCGAGCTTCTTCACGTGCTCCACCGGGGTGTGGGTGGCGAAGAACTGGAAGGTGCCCACCCGCAGATGGCTGGCCGCCACCCGGGTCAGGACCGCCCCGGGCAGGGCGCGCTCCCGGAACACCGGCTCGCCCGTGGCCACCACCGCCAGCGCCCGGGTGGTGGGAATCCCCAGGGCCTGCATCGCCTCCCCGATCAACACCTCCCGCAGCATCGGGCCCACCGCAGCCTTGCCGTCGCCCCGGCGGGAAAACGGGGTGCGGCCCGAACCTTTCAAAGCGATGTCCCAGCGCTGCCCGGTGGCGTCCAGCACCTCCCCGATCAGCAGCGCCCGCCCATCTCCGAGCTGGGGCGAGAACTGGCCGAACTGGTGGCCGGCGTAGGCTTGGGCGATGGGTTCCGCGCCCTCGGGCAAGGCGTTGCCGGAAAACATCTCCGCCAGTTCCTGATCGTCCATCCCGCCAAGACCAAGCCCCAGCTCCCGCGCCAGCCCGTGATTGAAGAAGAGCAGGGATGGCGCCGGCACCTTGGCAGGCTGGGCCGGCACATGGAATCCCTCCAGGTCGCGGGCGTAGGTGTTGTCGAAGGCAATGGGGGGGTGAGGCATGGCAAGGCATCCGGATCAGCGTTCCGGCCATTGTCCTCCAAGGCGCCCATTACGGGGCCTATGGGTGCGCAGGTGTTTGAGATTGGATCCGAAGGGCTGACGTGGATTTTCCGCTGGGGGGCTTCCAACCCGTAAGGTAGGCACTCGGGTGACGTGCGAATTGGGAAGGCGCCTTACGGTCTAGCCAGGACCTGGTCCAACCCAACCAACAAGCGATCGACATCCTCGCAGCTGTTGTAGTGCAGCAAGGAGATGCGCACCACGCCGCGTGCCGGGTCGATGCCCAGGGCCTCCAGCAGTCTGACTGCGTAAAAGTGGCTGGCGCCCACCATCAGGCCGCGTTGGCCGAGGGCCTGGGCGAGTTCGACGGGGGATTTGCCGGTGGGCACCACGGAAACCGTCGCCGCCCGTCCCTCGGGGTTTTGCAGGCCGAGGATGCGCAGCGCGGTCCGTGCCCGCAGTCCGTCGAGCAGCCGGGCGAGCAGCACGGCCTCCGCCTCATGCAGCAGCGTTCGCACCCGCTCCGGGCGCCCCTCCAAATCCGCGCCCGGAAAATGGTGGGCATCCAGCGCGTCGAAATAGTCGGCGATGGCCGCCGCAGCGGCCACCTGGGCGTGGTCGGGTCCCGCTGGATTTAGGCGTTTGCGGGGTTGGTCGGCGTTGAAGTAATGACCTTCGTTGCCCAGTTCGTCGAGCAGATCTGGGCGGATCACCATCAGCCCCTGATGGGGGCCGAAGGTCTTGTAGAGGGAGAACAGGTAAGCGTCCGCGTTCAAGGCGCCCACGTCCGGCAGGCCGTGCCCCGCGAAGGACACGGCATCCACCACACATCGCGCCCCATGAGCCTGCACCCGCCGCACGATCTCCGCCACCGGATTGATCTCGGCGACGATGTTCGAGCAGTGGGGAAAGCACACCAGGCGGGTGCGTGGCCCGAGGAGGGGCTCCAGCGCTTGCGGGTCAAGATGGCCGGTGTCGCCCTCGACCCGCCATTCCCGCACCACCACGCCGTCCGCCGCGAGGCGCCGCCAAACGCCGCTGTTGGCTTCGTGGTCCTGGTTGGTGACGACGATCTCGTCGCCCGGTTTCAGGCAGCGCCGGAACGCCTGGGCCAGAACGTAGGTGTTCTGGGAGGTGGAAGGCCCGAAGTGCAGCCAGCTTTCCGGAACCCCGAGATACGGCGCCAGCCGACGGTAGGACTCGTCCATCCACTCACCCGCCTCCCGCGAGGCCGGATAGGCCCCGTAGGGCTGCACCTTCAGGCGTCGGTAATAGGCATTCAGCCGGTCGATCACCGCCTGGCAGGCGTAGGAGCCGCCGGCATTTTCGAAGAAGGCTGCGCCTGCCAGCGTGGGCTCGGAAAAGGCGGGAAAGTGGCTGCGGACGAAGGCGAGATCGAGCGGCATTGGGCCGATGCTGAGGGGAGATTGAGCAGTGAGACTACCTGAAGCGGGAGGGGCTGTGCGGGGTGGAGTGGGGTCTACCCTGTCTGATCAATACGCCTTGGTGGGAGCCGGGATGGTGCCTAACTTTTCGCGATGCCCAATATCGGAACGGCCAAGACATGCCCGATCACCAGACATGCGGCGCAACGCCGTTCGGTTATTGCGCCCTACGCGGGCTGCAAACACAACGAGCCAACTAAATGATTTCAATGCAAAAACCTTGACATGTCAGAATAGACAAAAAACAATAATACTAATTTGACGCAACAAGCACTTCCGCAGACGTGAAAGCTTTCGAGATTCCTCTCCCCGAGGTGCAAAAGCGCCTCACATTTGAAAACCCGTGGTGGATTGCCGGCAACGGGATCGACCCGGA
>JAEUNX010000103.1 GCA_016791025.1 Zoogloeaceae bacterium
GTGCACCAGCGTCACCTTGCTGGCAATGTTGGCGAGATAGAGGGCTTCTTCGACGGCGGTGTTGCCGCCGCCGATCACCGCCACTTCCTGGTTACGGTAGAAGAAGCCGTCGCAGGTGGCGCAGGCGGACACGCCCCGGCCGGCAAAGGCTTCTTCGGATGGGAGGCCGAGGTATTTGGCGGTGGCGCCGGTGGCGATGATGAGGGCGTCGCAGGTGTATTCGCCTTCATCCCCCACCAGACGGATGGGTTTTTCCGTGAGGTGGGTGGTGTGGATGTGGTCGAAGATCATCTCGGTGTTGAAGCGGGCGGCATGCTGCTCAAAGCGGGCCATCAGATCCGGCCCCTGCACCCCTTCGGCATCGGCGGGCCAATTGTCCACGTCGGTAGTGGTCATGAGCTGGCCGCCCTGGGCCAGACCAGTGATGAGGACAGGGTTGAGGTTGGCGCGGGCGGCATAAACCGCGGCGGTGTAGCCGGCGGGGCCGGAGCCGAGGATGAGAAGGCGGGCGTGGCGGGTGCTCATGGCATACTCGCGGGAGTGGTCAGGCGGGCATTATAGCCGAGGCCCCAGCGGGGCCTTTTCATGGTTCCGATCGCCTAAATCTATGAAACGGTGCGTGATCGGCGACACGCCTGCCGTGAAAGTTGTAGTTTTCCTTATACTGTCCGTTATTGCATTCATTGCGTTTTTTTGCAGGATGGGAGCATTGATGAGTCAGCCCAACGCCGTATCCACCATCGCGCTGAAAACCTTTCCGTTGTTCCAGGGGCTCCCCGATGACCGCCTTGCGGCGATTGCCCGCTGCGCCATGATGCGGCGGATCCCCCGGGGCCAGACGGTGGTTCGGGCGGGGGACCGCACAGACTTCGTCTATTTCGTCCTGACCGGCAGCCTCAAGGTGACGGTGAGCGACGAAGACGGGCGCGAGGTTATTTTGTCCATCCTCGGCCAGGGCGAACTCTTCGGCGAGATGGGCATGTTCGGCGAGCAGCCGCGCTCGGCGACGGTGCTGGCGGTGGTGCCGGTGGATCTGGTGCAGATTGCCAAGCAGGATTTCCGCCGGATCATGGAAGAGAATTTCGACATCGCCTGGCGGATCATGTGCAACCTCGCCCAGCGCCTGCGCAATGCCGACCGCAAGATCGAGAGCCTGGCATTGATGGACGTCTATGGCCGGGTGGCGCGCCTGCTGCTGGATATGTCGGAGGACGTGGGCGGCGAAGTGATCGTCACCCGCAAGATCTCCAAGCAGGACATCGCCAAGATGATCGGGGCCTCGCGGGAAATGGTGAGCCGGGTCATGAAGGATCTGGGGGTCCAGGGCCTCATCGAGGAAACCGATCGCGGCGTCATCCTACGGGAACGCCTCAACGAGCTCTGATTTGCCGGTCGCGTCTCCGGGCGCGGCGCTCTACAAGTCCTTACCTTGAGGCCGCCGCCCCCGGCGTGGGCTGGCCTATAATTCAGCCGGTGTTTCATCCTGCCGCGGTCCTGCGGCCCTTCGCTCCCCATGCACGCCCGTTCCGCCCAACGCTTTCAACCGCTCCCCGAGCGCATTGCCGGCCTGCTTCAGGAAACTCGCTGGTTGTTGCTGGGGGTGGTGTCGATGTACCTCGCCCTCGTGCTCCTTGGCTACAACAAGGCAGATCCGGGGTGGTCCCACGCCACGGGCAGTGGCGCGGTCACCAATCCGGGCGGGCGCGTCGGCGCCTGGCTGGCGGATCTGCTGTTCTACCTGTTCGGGCTGTCGGCATGGTGGTGGGTGATTTATTTCGCCTTTGGCCTGGTTTGGGGCTTCCGTCGCATGGCGGTGGAGTTCAAGGCGGATCGCCGGTCCTCCGTGGTGGTGGCGGCGGGATTCGTCATGGTCCTGGTGGCAAGCTGCACTCTGGAAGCCTTGCGCTTTCATTCTTCGTCGGCCCGGCTGCCCCTGGATCCCGGTGGCTTGCTGGGCATGGAGTTGGGCCGCCTGACCTTGCGGTATTTGGGGTTCACCGGCGGGACTCTGGTGTTGCTGGCGGTCCTGGCCTCGGGATTGAGCCTGGGCACCGGCGTGTCCTGGCTGAGCGCCGTGGAGCGCTTTGGTCATGCCTTGGAGAATCTTGGCCTGCGGGCTTTGAGCCTGTTCTCGACCTGGCAGGACCGCAAGGCCGGCCGGGAAGTGGCCCAGCAGCGGGCGGAGGTGGTGCAGACCAAGCGGCGCAAGAGTGGCGACGGGGCGCCCGCCCCGGTGCGCATCGAGCCGGCTCCGCCAGAAGTCCTTAAATCGGAGCGGGTGGAGAAGGAACGACAAAAGCCGCTCTTCACCGACATCGCTGGCGGCATGCTGCCACCGCTGTCGCTCCTCGACGGCGCGAGCCGGGATGTGGATCCGCCTTCGGCGGAGACCCTGGAATTCACCTCACGCCTGATCGAACGCAAGCTCGCCGATTTCGGGGTCGAAGTGGCGGTGATCGCGGCCTACCCGGGGCCGGTGGTCACCCGCTATGAGATCGAACCCGCCACCGGGGTCAAGGGCAGTCAGGTGGTGAATCTGGCCAAGGACCTCGCCCGGGCGTTGTCCCTGGTGTCAGTGCGGGTCGTGGAAACGGTGCCGGGCAAGTCGTGCATGGCTCTGGAACTCCCCAACCCCAAGCGCCAGACTGTTCGCCTCTCGGAGATCCTCGGTTCCAAGGCTTACCACGACATGGGGTCCCCCATCACCGTGGGTCTTGGGAAGGACATCGCCGGCCTCCCGATGGTGGCGGACCTGGGCAAGATGCCCCACCTCCTGGTGGCGGGCACCACGGGCTCCGGGAAGTCGGTGGGGATCAACGCCATGATCCTGTCGCTGCTCTACAAATCGGAGCCCCCCGAGGTTCGCCTGATCATGGTGGACCCGAAGATGCTCGAATTGTCCATCTACGAGGGCATTCCCCATTTGTTGGCACCGGTGGTGACCGACATGAAGCACGCGGCCAACGCGCTCAACTGGTGCGTGGGCGAGATGGAG
>JAEUNX010000112.1 GCA_016791025.1 Zoogloeaceae bacterium
CCTTCGCAACCGGGGCACCAGGGGAGTTCGTCATCCGTCGGATCGAGGCGATCCCGGGTGACGCCCGCGCCGCCTCCGCCGGTCGCCATGGCCAGAAATAAGGTCGAAACCGCACCCATGGATGCTGCACCGAACGGACGGACCAATGCCGACACGATGCCGTCGCCCGGGCTCCTCGACCGGGTCATCGATTGGTCCGCCCGCAACGTCTTTATCGTCCTGCTGGCCACCCTGTTCGTGATCGGTGGGGGGCTTTACGCCGTTCGCCACACGCCCCTGGACGCCCTGCCCGACCTGTCCGACGTGCAAGTGATCGTCTACACCGACTATCCCGGCCAGGCACCCCAGGTCGTGGAGGACCAAGTCACCTATCCCCTGACCACCTCCATGCTTGCGGTTCCGCGGGCCAAGGTGGTGCGGGGCTTTTCGATGTTCGGCGCGTCCTATGTCTATGTGATCTTCGAGGACGGGACCGACATCTACTGGGCGCGCTCCCGCGTCCTGGAGTATCTGAGCACCGCGGCCAGCCGCCTGCCCCGTGGGGTGGCACCGCAGATCGGTCCGGACGCCACCGGCGTAGGCTGGGTCTTCCAATACGCGGTGCTCGGCAAGGACATGAGTCTGGCCGACACCCGCAGCCTGCAGGATTGGTATGTCCGCTATCAGCTCACCAAGGCCCAGGGGGTATCGGAAGTCGCCAGCATCGGCGGCTTTGTCCGCGAGTATCAGGTAACCGTAGATCCCATCCGCCTGGCCGGATATGGCATCGCCCTGGACGAGGTGACCAAGGCCATCCGCGCCTCCAATCGGGATGTCGGGGGCCGAGTGGTGGAACTGGCGGAGCGGGAATACATGGTACGCGGACGGGGCTACCTGGGCAGCCCCGATGATATCGGTGCCATCGTCCTGAAGGCCGATCGCGGCATCCCGGTACGGGTGGCGGACGTCGCCCGGGTCGAGCTGGTGCCGGCCGAACGGCGCGGGATCGCGGAACTGAACGGTGAGGGCGAGGTGGCCTCGGGCATCGTGATGGCGCGTTTTGGCCAGAATGCCCTGGACGTGATCGCAAACGTCAAGGACAAGATCGCCGAGATCACACCGGGTTTGCCCGCCGGCACAGAGATCGTGCCGGTATATGACCGCTCCCAGCTCATTGAGCGGGCGATCGGCAACCTCAAGTGGACCCTGCTCGAAGAAAGCCTGATCGTTGCCGCGGTGTGCGTGATCTTCCTCCTCCACGTGCGCAGCGCCCTGGTGGCGATCATCACCCTGCCGCTGGGCATCCTGATCGCCTTCATCGCCATGCGTGGGCTGGGCCTGGGCTCGAACATCATGAGCCTGGGCGGCATCGCCATCGCCATTGGCGCCATGGTCGATGCTGCGATCGTGATGATCGAGAACGCCCATAAGCGCCTTGAGCATCTGCCCGAAGGGGCAGACGCGCCGACCCGGGCAACCACCCTCATCCAGGCCTGCAAGGAAGTGGGTCCGGCGCTTTTCTTCTCGCTCCTCATCATCACGGTGTCCTTCCTGCCCGTCTTTACGCTGGAAGGCCAGGAAGGCCGGCTGTTTTCGCCCCTGGCCTTCACCAAGACCTTCGCCATGGCCGGCGCGGCCCTCCTGTCGGTGACGCTGGTGCCGGTGCTGATGATGTTTTTCGTGCGCGGACGGCTGCTGCCGGAATCCAGGAACCCCGTGAATCGGCTGCTGATCTGGCTGTACCGCCCCATCATCCGCGCTGTGCTGCGCTTCAAGGTCCTCACCCTGATCCTGGCCGCCCTGGTGATGGCCGCGACCCTGATCCCCGCGCGTCAGATCGGATCGGAGTTCATGCCGACCCTAAACGAGGGCACCCTGTTCTACATGCCGGCCGCCCTCCCCGGCATGTCGGTAACCGAGGCGGGACGATTGCTGGCAACGACCAACCGGATCATCAAGTCCTTCCCGGAGGTCGAGTCGGTGTACGGAAAGGCCGGTCGCGCCAATACGGCCACCGACCCCGCGCCCCTCGAGATGTTCGAGACCGTCATCAACCTCAAGCCCCAGGACCAATGGCGTGCCGGCATGACCCCCGACACGCTGATCGCCGAGATGGATGCGGCGCTGAAGTTTCCCGGCCTGGCCAACTCGTGGACGATGCCGATCAAGGCCCGTATCGACATGCTCTCCACCGGTATCCGCACCCCGGTGGGCGTGAAGGTCTTCGGCAAGGACCTGGAACAATTGGAAAAGGTCGCCCGGGCGGTAGAAGCTTCAGTCCGCCGGGTCCCGGGGGCGAGCAGCGCCTACGCCGAGCGGGTCGCTGGCGGGTATTACGTGGACATCACGCCCCGGCGCGAGCAGCTTGCCCGCCTGGGACTCACCGTGGACGCCGTGCAGGAGGTGATCGCCACCGCGCTGGGCGGCGAGATGGTGACCACCACCGTCGAAGGCCTTGAGCGCTATGGGGTGTCGGTGCGCTACGCCCGCGCCCTTCGCGATGATCCTCACCGCCTCGCCGCCGAGGTGTTGGTGCCCACGGCAAACGGCCCGATTCCACTGGGACAGATAGCCGAGGTCCGCCTCACCCGAGGAGCGCCGGCCATTCGCACCGAGAATGCCCTGTTGGCCGCCTACGTGTATGTCGATACCCGCGAGGCCGACATCGGCGCCTTTGTTCAGCGTGCCCAGCAGGCCGTCGCTCGGGAGGTGCCATTCCCCCAGGGGTACTACGCCACCTGGAGCGGCCAGTTCGAGAATATGGAGCGCGCCAAGGAGAAGATGAAAGTCGTCGTGCCGGTGACCTTGGCCCTGATCTTCGTCCTCCTGTACCTCAACTTCCGGCGACTGACCGAAACGCTGATCGTGATGCTGTCGGTGCCCTTCGCGCTGGTCGGGGGCGTTTGGCTGATGTGGTGGCTGGACTACCAGATGAGCGTGGCGGTGGCAGTGGGCTTCATCGCGCTGGCTGGCGTCGCGGCGGAGACCGGCGTCATCATGCTCATCTACCTCGATCATGCCTGGAAGGACGTGCGCGAACGCCGGCATGCCGAGGGCCGCGAGGCTGGCCTCGCCGATCTTTACGGAGCGGTCATGGAGGGCGCGGTAGAGCGAGTCCGACCCAAGATGATGACCGTGGTGGCGATCATGGCGGGCCTCTTGCCCATCATGTGGAGCACCGGCACCGGCAGTGAAGTCATGAGCCGCATCGCCGCACCGATGGTGGGTGGCATGGTCTCATCGACCATCCTGACCCTGGCCGTCATTCCTGCCCTGTACGCGCTGGTCAAGCAATGGCGCCTGGGCCACGGTCGGCCGGCGCCCCCCTCAATCATCGAGCCATGAGGACGGGCTAGGACACTGGTGACGGCATCCCTGACGATTCCCGCCCCATGGCGGAATCACTTAACGAAAAGGGGCATGGCGGTTTCCGCTCCCGTCATTGGTCTGGGATGCAAGCCAAGTTGCCGTAACGATCGCGCTGCCACAACACCATCCACCCCATAGCAACTCCCGAATCGGCGAACTGCGCAAGCCCTTTCCTACACCAGCTTAGGCCCAAGCCGACACCGGGGCCGGGCACAACCCCATAAGCTCGAAACACCGGATCCGCCCACCGTAGTGAGGGCGGCACCTATCAACACCATCCGATGTTGTGCCAACGCCATGCGAGAAGGTGGCCCTATTCGAGGAGATCGCGATGAAATCCCCCACCCTGAAACGCGTCCAGACGCTAGCCGGGTCAGCGCTGCTGAGTTGTGGACTGCTGACCACGGCAGTCGCCGCCGAGATCACCCCTCTGACCCGAGGCCTCCCGCCCGCCTCGGCGTCGGCAACGGTCCAACCCGTCCCATTCCTCTCCGGTGGCGTCGGCGAACTTGATCGAAGCCGTATTGACGAAATGTCCGACGCCTTCAACCTACGCATCATCACCGCCAAGACCAACGGCGAATACCTGACCGGCGTTCACCTTACGATCGTCAGTGAACAAGGGAAATCCATGCTATCCACGGTGGCCAAAGGCCCCTTGCTGCTGGCTCAATTGCCTCCCGGCCGGTACACCGTCACCGCCATGAGCGGCGATGAGTTTCGCCAACAAGTGGTTACGGTGAGCGATGGCCGCCAAGCCATCGTGTTGCTGCACATGGCCGATGTCTGACCTAAACCACCCGCGTTTTCCTCGGAGGCCCCAACATGATTCCCACCCGCCTGGCTCTGGCCCTGCTTGTCCTGACGTCCGGCTCTGCCCAGGCGGACTGGTTGTTGTCATCCACCGAACCTCGAGTCATCAGCGGCAAACCGTTCACGGTAAGTGTCTTTTCTGACGAGGCCGCCGCTCACGGCGGCCTGCCCGACACCCTCACCGCCGACCTGGAATCCGGCCGTAAAACCGTCCCCCTGCGCCTCACCGCCGTCGGGCAAAGCAGCGCTGGCGGCATGCGGCGCGACTACGAAGCCGAATGGCCGGTCGGCCTGATCGGCGCGGCGACCTTGGTGCTGCCTGGAAAAAGCTCGTCGCGACTGATGCTGGTGGCCGACGAAAAGGCCTGGGCCCCGGGAGAGGATCCGGTGGCCCGCATGTCGGGGGCTCCATACGGGACCACGGAGACCCCTCGAGGCAATGCTTTTGCCTACCATGAACCCATGTATTTCCTGGTCGGCGCCAATGGCGGCGCCAACGCTCGCTTCCAACTGAGCTTCAAATATCGCCTGTTTGACCGCGAAGGGGTGGTGGCTCAGGCCTTGCCGGTGATTGGCGGACTGTATTTCGGCTACACGCAGACCTCCCTGTGGGACCTTTCCACCGGCTCGGCTCCCTTCCGCGACACCAGCTACCGGCCCTCGCTCTTCTACCAGTGGGACATCGCCCAACGGCCGGGCAACGATGACCGGTGGATGGTGCAGGCTGGCGTCGAACACGAATCCAACGGCAAGGATGGCGCCAACTCCCGCAGCCTCAACACCGCCTTCGCGCGGCTCGACTGGCGCACGCCAGTCGGCGAGGATGGCGCCTATTTTGGCGTCATGCCAAAAATCTGGACCTACCTCGAAAAGGATGACAATCCGGACATCCAGCGCTATCGCGGCCATGGGGAAGTGGCTCTGCGCTACGGGCGGGACGAGGGTTGGGTGAGTCAAGTCACCCTGCGCCGCGGCACCGCAGGGCGTGGGAGCACCCAAGTCGATGTATCGCGCCCCCTGGGAACGCGCATCCTGTCGGATGCCGGTGCCTTCCTGCATTTCCAGTACTTCGACGGCTACGGCGAGACCCTGCTTGATTACGACCAGGTTCGCCACCCCCAATTTCGGGTCGGGCTTTCCATCGTTCGATAAGTCACCGACTGCCGGCCTCCGGAACAGCCTACTCGCCGGCTTTCAATGGCGCCCACTCATAGATGCCCCCGTCAGCCATCAGGGAGAGGAACAAGTGGCCGTTCTTCAGGAGGTACGAGCGGACATAGGGCAAGTCGCGAGCGATGCGCTCGTCCAGGTGGGGCGGTGGACACATGGCTCGGGTGGCGGCAAGCGGGCCAAACGTCAATTGCCCGGATTCGGCGCCGGCGCCCTTGACCTCCCACGTGCCGCTACCGCGATTGCAATCCAGCCGCAGGCTGGCCCGGCCGTCGGTGCCGAAGGTCAGGGTGAAGCGCGTCGGGTCGGCCAACTTCGTCGTGCCCTGGGCATCATCCATCGACTGAATCGCCACCAATTGCCAGGACGTGCCGGCCAGGGAAGGGGAGCCTTGGCGAGGCCCGGTCGCACACGCCGTCAGCAGCAAAACGGGCAGTACCAGGGTGAGTCTTGGCTTCATGACATTCCTTCAGATGTGATCAAATGGGCTGAAATCGGGTTGGCCGGCGACCGACCGGCCCTGCCCGAATTCGGATTAAGGATGGCGCAGCCATCTCAGTCCCCGCCCCGAACCCACGCCGCATGGGCTGAGCCCCGGAAATCGGTCGGCGCGGGCAAGCCCTTGGACTCGGCTTTGCGGCGGGCAATCGCGTGATTCATGTCGGCCGGTACAAACTGGACGGGTTTGCCCGCCCGACGGGCCGCCAACATCTCGTCGCGGGTGACATCCCCGCCGCCGACGGCCACAAATTCCGTTCCGCTATCCACCATCGCCTGGGACGTTGGCGACAGTAGGTTGCTGCCCGGCATGTGCCCGCCCCAGGTCGTGTCCGGCACATAGAAAACCTGATCCACGCAGGGTGAAAGCGGCACCTGCTCGTCTCGCGCGAGGGTGGAGACAATGCCCATGGTCGTGAAACCCTGCGCCTTGGCCAGTTCATAGACCGCTCCAATGCCCACGGCGGTGGCGCCGATGTTGATCAGGGTGCGCTGCGGATCATGGCGCCGCAGCACCTCCCCCACGGCCGCACGCATTGTCGCCGGATCTTCATACTCGGCGCCGGAATATCCGCTGAAGGTCAGCACCGACTTGCCAGTGCTCAGGACGAACGCCTTGATCGCCGCCGGACGGGCCACCACGGCTTCGCGCGGGCCGTCACAAGGCGCGGCCTGGGCCGGCACGGTCGCCAG
>JAEUNX010000134.1 GCA_016791025.1 Zoogloeaceae bacterium
CGGGTCCTGGGTCGGCGGATTCCTGGCATCGCTGTTGGGCCTGAGCGGCGCGGCGCCGGGATTTGTGGGCGCCGTGCTGGGCGCCATGTTGCTGCTGGTGGTCTACCGCCTCGTCAAGAAGCGCTGACACGGGGCACCGCCGTGAACAGGGTCCTTCGATTCTGGCTGGCGGTTGCCCTTGGAATGGCGATGGTGCGCGCGCATGCCCAGCCGATCTACGGCGACCTGCAGGCCCCACTGGCCGGCCGCGTGTACGGGCTGGCGATCCATACCGCCGATGCGGAGGAACTGCGTTACGTGGTGCTGCGGCATCTCACCGACCGCTATGCGGCAGAGCAGCGCATCGACGTGACGGCGGCGGAGCAGCAGGCCTATGTCCGGCGCGTGCGCGAAGGCCTGCTCGACGAGCGCCGGCAGCAGCAGGCCCGCCGCGACGCCTTGACCCGGCAGTTGGTGGACGTTGGCTTGTCGCGCCAGCAACGCGAGCGCCTCGCCGCGGAGCTCGACGGCGTGAACCAGGCCCTCGACGCGCTGGGCCCCGGCACCGATGCCGCGGACGACCGTCAGATACGCGAGCAGATCGCCGCGGCCTTCATCCGGCAGTGGAAGATCAACCAGGCGCTGCACCGGCAGTACGGCGGGCGCATCGTGTACCAGCAGGGCGGCCCCGAACCGCTGGATGCCTACCGCGAGTTCCTGCAGCAGGCCCAGGCCCGCGGCGACTTCGCCATCTACGATGCGACGCTCGAGGCGCCCTTCTGGCGCTACTACCGGACCGACAGCCTCCATTCCTTCTACCCGCGCGGCAGCAGGGAAGAGTCGCAGGCCTTTGACGCGCCGTTCTGGCAGTCGGAGCAGAAATTGCGGTGATGTCTGCGAAGGCGCTCGGTATGAGTAGTGCCGGCATAGCGTCCCTTACGCGCATTCACGAGATCGTGAAGGAGCGCCGCGGCGTCACGGCCGAACGGTTGGCGCGCTACTTCGGCGGCGATGCCGCGTCGTGGCTGGCACTGCAAGCCGACTATGACCTGAAGACCTTGGCCACTCGGGACGACATTGCCCGCAAGGTATCGCCGCGCGAGGCCGCGCCTGCATAGGTCGCAACCGTTGCGGCCGAACTTGCGTGTGACCGGTGGCCTGTCGGGCTCATCGTGTGCACGCACGATCGATGATCGGGCGGAGAGGGTTGGAAGCTGAGAGCCCATCCGAAGCGCTGAGCGACGGCACCGCTCCCGGACCCTGACGGTAAAATCTCGGGCACAAAAGTGAGTCGCGACAATACGGACGCTTCACCCGCCGACACGGACGCGCGTCGCGGGTGCCGGCGATGGTCTGGAGAGTCGATAGATGTCGATAGATTTCGAAAGGTCCGCTTTGGCCGAATCGCCCGCGAACCCGCGCCAATGCTGGTGCTCCGCACTTTGACGGTAAATCTCTGCGGGGCAGCCTCATGTACTTTATAAGTCAACAGCTTAGAAGGCTCGTTGATGATTGAGTGGGAGTGATGCAAATGGGAGTGCCTGGACCGGAAACTTTGAGGGCTCGATGTTTCGCTGGCCAAGCCAGCCTGTCATCTTTGTTTCCGAACGGCGATAATGTGTATTATGTTAACTGCAACTTTTGTGTGCTGATTGTCTATTGCCATTCCTGTTTCGCACATAAGCATTTCGGTTTTTATTGGTTCGCCTGACTCGAGGCCGTCGGTAGATTTCCTCCATCGACCTCAATCAAACAGGACTGGTCTTATGCGTACCCGACGCCTTCTTCCCGCTGTGCTCACCCTCGCACTGGCTCTTGCTACGACAGGAGCCTCGGCCCAGGCTACCTTGCTCAATGTCTCCTACGATCCCACCCGGGAGCTTTATCAGGACTTCAATACCGCCTTCGCCAAGCAGTGGAAGGCCCAAGGTGGTGAACATCTGACGATTCGCCAGTCCCACGGCGGGTCCGGCAAGCAAGCCCGTTCGGTGATAGACGGCCTCGAAGCTGATGTGGTGACCTTGGCCCTGGCCTACGACATCGACGCCATTGCCGAAAAGAGCCTGATCGCCGCCGACTGGCAAAAGCGCCTGCCCCACAACGCGGCGCCTTACACCTCCACCATCGTCTTCCTGGTGAAGAAGGGCAATCCCAAGGGCCTCAAGGATTGGGGCGACCTGGTCAAGCCCGGGGTTGAGATCATCACCCCCAACCCCAAGACCTCCGGGGGTGCCCGCTGGAACTATCTGGCCGCCTGGGGCTACGCCCTCAAGCAACCGGGGGGCACCGAAGCCAAGGCCCAAGACTTCGTCAAAAAGCTGTTCTCCAACGTGAAGGTCCTGGATTCCGGCGCCCGGGGGGCCACCACCACCTTCGTCGAGCGCGGCATTGGCGACGTGCTGATCGCCTGGGAGAACGAGGCCTATCTGTCGGTGAAGGAACTGGGGCCGGACAAGTTCGAGATCGTCACCCCGTCCCTCTCCATCCTCGCGGAGCCGCCGGTGTCTGTGGTGGATAAAGTGGTGGACAAGCGCGGCACCCGCAAGGTGGCCACCGCCTATCTGGAATACCTGTACTCGCCTGAGGGCCAGGACATCGCCGCCCAGAACTACTACCGCCCCATCGACAAGCAGGTGGCAGCCAAGTACGCAAAGCAATTCGGCCCGGTCAAACTCTTCACCATCGACGAAGTCTTCGGCGGCTGGACCCGCGCCCAGAAGACTCACTTCGCCGACGGCGGCGTCTTCGATCAGATCTACGCCAACAAGTAATCCCACGCGACGGAGGCCCCCATGCGCCACACTACCCTGGTCGTCCCCGGTTTTCACGGCAGCGGGCCGGCCCACTGGCAGAGCTGGTTCGAATCCCAAGTACTGGAAGCCCGGCGGGTGCGGCGCATCGATTGGGAAGCGCCCATCCTGGCCCGCTGGGCCGGGGCCGTCCGCCAGGAAATCGACGGCACCCACGGCCCGGTTTGGCTGGTCGCCCACAGCTTCGGCTGTCTGGCGGCAGTGGTGGCCGCCGCCGACCGGCCGGAGCGAATCGCCGGGGCGCTCCTGGTGGCCCCCGCGGACCCAGGGCGCTTCACCCCCCTGGGCCTCGCCGACGGTGGCTCTCCCCGGGACACGCTCCTCCCCTGGCTACCCCAAAGCGCACTGCCCTTTCCCAGTATCGTGGTCGCCAGCACCAACGATCCCTGGGTCAAACTGGGGACCGCCGCCTATTGGGCCGATAGCTGGGCCAGCCGGCTGGTGGATGTCGGACCCCAGGGCCATATCAACACCGAGTCCGGTCATGGCCCTTGGCCACGGGGCCTGGCCCTCTACCAAGCGCTGCTCGCCACTCAGGAGGGCTTGCCCCTGGGAAGTTTGGAGGAGAAAGACGGGCCCACCCGGCGGGGCCGCCAGGGTGTCCTGGCCCGGTTGCGCCACCACACCCGGGATAGCTGGGGCTTCCCTACCGGCTCCAACCACTGACCCGGGCAGTGGGGTTGCGGGGGCCGACGCGACTCGCCGCCTGGCCCTGGCCGCCCCCCGCCCTGGCCCATCGACCGACAGGAAACCCCATGGTCCCCGAGCCCCCTCCCCCTGAATCCCTCGCACCGCCCAGCCGTGACGACGCCGATGACCGACAGCGGTTGGACTATATCGAACGCAACCTGAGCCTGGCCCTCGTGGGCATGATTCTCTTCGCCCTGGCCTTGCTTGGCGCCTGAACGACCCCACTGCCCATCCCCTCCAGGTCGGGGGCGAGCCCGCCCCTTTCCTGTCCTTCCCGCACGTTTGCCACGCTGGGCGACCTCCGTCAGGCCCCATCCCGCCGCGATCCAGGGAGTTCAATAATCCCCCGCCTGGATAGCTTTGCGCGAGTTTTCCTAAGGATTCGAACGGGATTGCTTCGCAGGATTTATTGGTTCGCGCGCCCCGGTGCGGCCGGTAAGGTAGCCCCATCGCGCTTCCGTTGGGAGCCCGCTCCGCGGCGCCAAGTACCGCCCCGGCCCATGAACCCAGGGAGAGATCCATGTCCGTCGTTGCCCTAAGTGCCCCCCCCGCCTCAACCATCCCCGCCATTGCGAGCCCTGCCCCGCCCCACCCCGTCGTCCTGGCTGCCCGCCAGGCCGCCCTCGCCGCAGGGCTCCCCTACGCCGGGGGCATCGCCCCGCCAGACGCCTGGGCCTTGGTCTCCAGCGGCCTTGCCACTTTGGTGGATGTTCGCAGCGCGGAAGAGCGCAAGTTCGTCGGGCACGTACCTGGCAGCCTGCATGTGGCCTGGGCCACCGGCACCAGCCTGACCCGCAACCCCCGCTTCCTGCGCGAACTTGAGGGAAAAGGGGGCAAGGACAACCTGCTATTGCTCCTGTGCCGCAGCGGCAAACGATCCGTCGCCGCCGCAGAAGCCGCTGGCAAAGCAGGTCTTTCCCAGGTGTTCAACGTCCTCGAAGGCTTCGAAGGCGATCTGGACGAACGCCAGCAGCGCGGCGCCCTGGGTGGCTGGCGTCGCCATGGCCTGCCCTGGGTGCAGGATTGACAGAGCGAGCCCATGGGTCATCCGTTTCCCTTCGATCTATTGGGACAGCCGTCATGAGCGCCCCTCCCCTCCTCCCCGCCGCAGCGGACAACAGCAGCCCCCCCTGGGATCTGGCGGAAGTCGTGAATGGCCTCCGATTGGCTCGTGAACGCTGGCGCCAAGCCCAGCAACGCCGAGAATCCGGTGGCCGGGAATTCCCCTCCCGAGCGGCCCTGGCCGCCATCGTCGACCAGCTCTGCGGGGCCCTTTTTCCCATGCGCCTGGGCCCCGCCGACCTGCGCCAGGAAAGCGAGGACTTCTACGTTGGCCATACCCTGGATGCAGCCCTTTATGGGCTGCTGGAGCAGGTCCGCCTGGAGCTGGGCTATCAGGCGCGCCACGGCGGCCTGGCCGAGGAGGATCCGCAAAAGCGGGCCGTAACCATCGTACGACACTTCGCCGCAGCCCTGCCCGGCATCCGGGAACTGCTCGATTCCGACGTGGAGGCCGCCTATCACGGGGATCCGGCGGCCCGCAGCGTGGACGAGGTCCTGCTGTGCTACCCGGGCATCCTGGCCATCCTCCACCACCGCCTGGCCCATCGACTCTACCGCCTGGGCGCGCCGCTGGTGGCCCGGATCCTCGCCGAGCTGGCCCATTCCTCCACCGGCATCGACATCCATCCCGGAGCCCGCATCGGCGGCAGCTTCTTCATTGACCACGGCACCGGCGTCGTAATCGGCGAGACCGCAGTCATCGGCCAGCGGGTGCGCCTGTACCAGGCCGTCACCCTGGGAGCCAAGCGTTTTCCGGTGGGGCAGGATGGGGGGCTGGAAAAAGGTCAGCCCCGCCACCCGGTGGTGGAGGACGACGTGGTCATCTATGCCGGCGCCACCCTCCTGGGTCGCATCGTCATCGGTCGGGGCGCCAGCATCGGCGGCAATGTCTGGCTGACCCGCAGCGTGCCCCCCGGCAGCCAGGTAACTCAGGCCAGTTCCCAGCATCACCATCTGGAAGACGAGGGGGTGACGCCGTGACCAGTCTTTCCGACTCCTTCGGGCGAGCCGTACGCCAGTTGCGGGAGCGCCACGGCTGGTCCCAGGAAGAGCTGGCGGCCCGGGCCGACCTCAACCGCTCCTACCTGGGCGAAATCGAGCGGGGCGCCGCCATGCCCTCGTTGGCCACGGTCGCCAAGCTTTCCCGCGCCCTGGAACTCAGCCTGCCCTCCCTGATGAGCCATTTCGAGCAGGTGGCCCGGGCCTGAAGCGGACGATTTACTGCCCCGGATTGCGCCGCTTTGGTGGCTTTAGCCGGTTGAGCGGCGGACCGCCCCGGACGACACTGCGTCCGCTCAAAAAATTGACCCCATTTCACTGAAGAGACAAGGAGCCTGACATGGCTGACACCCCTGCCGCGCAACTGGCCCTGGGCGATAGCGCCGCCCGCCAGCTTGCCAACGCCACCAAGACCGTTCCCCAGCTATCCACCATCAGCCCCCGCTGGCTGGTGCATCTGCTCCAATGGCTACCGGTGGAAGCCGGCATCTACCGGCTCAACAAGGTCAAGAACCCCCAGGACGTGCTGGTGGCCTGCGCCAAGCGAGACGAATCGGAGCTGCCCACCACCTTTGTGGATTACGAGGAGCAGCCCCGGGAGTACTTCCTCAACGCGGTCTCCACGGTGCTGGACGTCCACACCCGGGTCTCTGATCTTTACAGCAGCCCCCACGACCAAATCAAGGAACAGCTCCGACTCACCATCGAAACCATCAAAGAGCGCCAGGAATCGGAGTTGATCAACAATCCGGACTACGGCCTACTGGCCAACGTGGCGGACGACCAGATCCTCTACCCCCTCACGGGCGCCCCCACCCCCGACGACCTGGATGAGTTGCTGACCAAAGTGTGGAAGGAGCCGGCCTTCTTCCTCACCCACCCGCTTGCCATCGCTGCCTTTGGCCGGGAATGCACCCGCCGTGGCGTGCCTCCGCCCACGGTGAGCCTGTTCGGCGCCCAGTTCCTGACCTGGCGCGGCCTCCCCCTCATTCCATCGGACAAGGTGCCGGTGGACGACGGCAAGACCAAGATCCTGCTGCTGCGGGTCGGTGACAAGCGCCAGGGCGTGGTGGGCCTCTACCAGCCGGGCCTGGCCGGGGAGCAGAGCCCGGGGCTTTCGGTGCGCTTCATGGGGATCAACCGCAACGCCATCGCGTCCTATTTGATCAGCCTGTATTGCTCCCTGGCAGTGCAGACCGAGGATGCCCTAGCGGTGCTCGAAGACGTGGAGATCGGCAAGTACCATGACTATCCCGACACCTACAAGTGAGGCCACGGCGGCGGGCCTGCCGGCGCAGCTTCCAGACCTCGCGGTGCTGAACCAGTTGGCCGCCGAGTTCTTCGCCGCCTTGCCGGGCAGTGCCGCCGGGGTCTCGGCCCTGCCGACGCCCCCCGCCGCCCTGGGGGGCGTGCCCTTGCCGGCCAATGTGTTGCCTGGTGGCACCGCCCTGGGGCCACTGGCCAACGGTCCACAGTTGCCCGGAACCCTCGCCCCGGGGGCCAACCTGGTGCCCAACAGTCCCCACACCGCCGGCGCGGCGGTGGCGTCCACGCCCTCACTGATTTCCCATTCGGCGGCTCCCAATGGCCTGCCGGACAACGGCGCCATCGTGCCGCCCGCCCTGGACGGGCGGGCAGGGGGCGTGGCCCTGGGGGTACCGGAAGCCCATGCCGCCGACCTACCAGCGACAGACGCCTCGCCCCACGGGGTACCGGCATCGGCCTCCCACGGTGCGTTGGCGCCCCACTCCCCCTTCTACTTTCTCCATGACGCTGGCGGCTACCCGGGCCCAGCGGGCGATCTGGCCATTCCGCAGGACGACCGGGTAACTCCTCAGTCTTTCGGGCTGCCCGGTGCAGATGCCCTGCGAACGCTGTTGGCCGACAAGCACCAGTCTGCCGCTGCGCCCCAGCACCGGGCCGGCAGCTTCTACTTCCTCGAGCCGGCCAAGACCCGCAGCAGCAGCAATGCTCCCGTCGCCGCCGCATCGGCTCACCCGCCCTTCGATGTTCACGCCATCCGCAGGGACTTCCCTATCCTCCAGGAGCGAATCAATGGCCAGCAGTTGGTGTGGTTTGACAACGCCGCCACCACCCACAAGCCCCAGGCGGTGATCGACCGGCTTGCCCACTTTTACGCTCACGAGAACTCCAACATCCATCGCGCCGCCCATGAGCTGGCGGCCCGGGCCACGGACGCCTATGAAGGCGCCCGGGACACGGTGGCGCGCTTCATCGGCGCCGGGTCCAGCGAGGAGATCATCTTCGTGCGGGGCACCACCGAGGCCATCAATCTGGTGGCGAAGAGCTGGGGGGC
>JAEUNX010000160.1 GCA_016791025.1 Zoogloeaceae bacterium
GCCTTGGCAGGATCGATCGCGATCTGGTCCGCCACCCGGGGATTCTTGGCCCGGATGCGGAGAATCGCGCCATGGGCGACGACGCAGTACAGGCAGTCGTTGGCCCCGGAGGTCGCGACGACGATCATCTCCCGCTCGGCCGTGGTGAGGCCGACGTCGGAATCCATCAACGCATCGTGGTAAGCCAAAAAGGCGCGGAACTCGGCCGGCCGATGGGCCAGGGCGAGGAACACGTTGGGCACGAAGCCAGCCTTTTCCTGCACGGCGAGGATGCGGTTGCGGATGTCCTCGGGGAGATCGACGAGTTCGGGCACGGGAAAGCGGCTGATCGGCATGGCAGTCATCAAGAATCCTTTCGCATCAGGGGTGCGTTCGCGCTCAACGATTCACATCCACCACCACCCGTCCCCGCACCTGTCCGGCCAGGACAGCCGCTGCGGTGGGGATGGCCTCGGCGAGGCTGATTTCGCGGCTGCCGATCAGGGCGAGCTTGGCGGGGTCCAGGTCGCGGCCAAGGCGCGACCACGCTTCCAGTCGATCCTCCCGCGGGCACATCACGCTATCCACGCCTGCCAGCGTCACGCCGCGCAGGATGAAGGGCGCCACGGTGGCGGGAAAATCCATGCCCTGGGCGAGCCCGCAGGCTGCCACCACGCCACGATAGCGCAAGCCGGCGCAAACGTTGGCCAGAGTGTGGCTGCCCACCGAATCCACTGCCGCGGCCCAGCGCTCCCTGGCCAGGGGCTTGCCCGGCGCGGAGAGCGTTGCACGATCGACGATTTCCGCGGCCCCCAGTTCGGTCAAATAGGCCCCCTCCGCAGGACGCCCGGTGGAGGCCACCACCCGGTAGCCAAGCTTGGCAAGAAGCGCAACCGCCACGCTGCCGACCCCGCCCGCAGCACCCGTAACCAGCACGTCGCCGGAAGCGGGGGTCACCCCCTGGCGCTCCAGGGCGAGGACACAGAGCATGGCCGTATAGCCGGCGGTACCGATGGCCATGGCCTGCTGGGGCGTGAAGGCGGCGGGGAGCGGGACCAGCCAGTCCCCCTTCAGGCGGGCCTTTTGGGCGAGGCCGCCCCAATGGGTCTCCCCCACCCCCCAGCCATTTAACACCACGGTGTCGCCCACCGCGACGCTGGCATGGCTGCTGGCCTCCACCGTGCCGACGAGGTCGATGCCGGGGACCATCGGGAAGCTGCGCACCACAGGCCCCTTGCCGGTGATGGCGAGGCCGTCCTTGTAGTTGAGGGTGGAATACGCGACCCGCACGGTCACGTCGCCCTCCGGCAGGCGGGATTCATCGACTGGCTGGACGCTGGCGCGATAACCGTCGGCGTCCTTTTCGATCAGGATGGCGTTGAACATGGTGTCTCCTCAGCAGGGAATGATGGGGGCCGCGGCAGGGCAGCCAGGAAGGTTTCAAAAAACAGGCGCAGCGGAGCGCCGTTGCGGACCAGGCGGGCCCGCAGCACGGCACCCTCCCAGCCGATCCAGAAAAGATGGGCCCAGCGCGGGCAGTCCGTCTCGGGAGCAAGTTGCCCCGCTGCCACCGCCGCCGAGAGGCAGTCGGCCAGGCGGGCTTCCCAGTCCTGGAACACCGCCTCGATGCGCAGGCGGAAGTCGTCGGCCAAGCCTCCCATCTCCTGCCCCAGGTTGCCGATCAGGCAGCCGCGGCGAAAGCCATGGCGGGCCATTCCCGCTTCGGCATCGGCGACAAAATCCGCCAGACGATCCAGGGGCGACCGCCCGGGCGCCAGCAGCCGTCGATCCAGTCGCGCGGCGAAGTAACGGCCGTAGGCATCCACCGCCTCCAGCCCGAAGTCATCCTTGCTGGCGTAGTAGTGGTAGAAGGACCCGCGGGGAACCCCCGCCCGGCCCAGCAACTCCTCCAACCCCACGCTGTGAAAGGCCCGCTCCGTAAGGAGCTCCAGCCCCGCGCGGAGAAGCCGCTCACGCCCGTCCTGGCCCGACGAGTCGAGGCGGGGAGGACGGCCGGGGCGGCGGCGAGGCAGGATAGGTGTGCTCATGAGTTAATAATAGACCAGTCCGTTTATATTTGTAAACGCCTCTTTCGAGTAGCTTCGCGTCCCCCAGGGGCGCACAATGGCACGCTCCTTCGTTCGCCCCAGGAGACGCCCATGCCCACCACCCGTGAGCGCGCCCCCCAAAGCCAAAACAAGTCCATGGACCGGCGTGACTTCCTCGTCTCCGCCACGGCGGCGGGCTTTGCCCTCGCGGCGGGCCCGGTGATGGCCGCCACCGCCATCACGACCCCCAGCGAGGGGCTTTCGACAAAACAGATTGCACTACCGGTGCAGGGAGGCAGGCTACCGGTCTACCTGGCCCAACCAGCCCGGGCAACCCATTTGCCCACGGTGCTGGTGGTACAGGAAATTTTCGGTGTCCATGAGTACATCCGGGATGTCTGCCGCCGCCTCGCCCGGCAAGGCTATCTGGCGATCGCCCCCGAGTTGTATTTCCGCCAGGGCGACCCTTCGAAACTCACGTCCATCCCCGAGCTACAGAGTCAGATCGTTTCCCAGGTGCCGGACGATCAGGTCCTGGCGGACCTGGATGCCTGCGCCGCCTGGGCAGCCCAACACGGGGGCGATCCGGCGCGCCTGGCCATCACCGGCTTTTGCTGGGGAGGCCGCATCGTCTGG
>JAEUNX010000165.1 GCA_016791025.1 Zoogloeaceae bacterium
AGGGTTCCGACCGCATTGCCGAGCCGGTAGGGGCCGCCTTGGGTGACTTGCTTGAAGTCGGTGAGTCCGTCGACCACCCCAAGCTGACCCCAGGCCACGACATAGGGGTTGGAGGGGAGGACCGGGTGCCCGGATTGGGCGCGGCCCTTTTGCAGCCGACCAAGGAGCTGATCGAGCAATTTCTTTACCCCGTACAAGGCCGGGGCCGTGTGGCAGGCCGGGTCACCGGTGTGACCGGCAAGAAAGCGAATGTACAGGTAGTGTTCCGCTGCCGCGGCATCGTAATCAGAGTCATAACGGTGCTGGTCGTCACCCCGGATGACTTCCTTCATGAATCGCCATCCGAGGTGATTGACCTCGATGATGGTCGGCTGGGTCTGGCCTTCCTTCCAGAGCACGTAGCGGGCGGCAGCCTGGGCCCACTTGATGAAACGGTCGACCCGCTCGTCATTAAGTTTGGTGAGGTTCCCCACGATTCCTCCCCTTGCTGGTCGGTGAATGGCTTTGATGAACCCTCTGGGGCAGGTGTTCTTCGAACGCCCGGCTTGAGAGACTCAGGATACTGCCTGTTTTGGCGGCTTATTTCACCCGGATGGAATGTTCCCGCCGGTTCCGGCTTATTCCCCGACCCGCTCGATGCCCTTCAGGGCCACCCGAATCCCGTTGCCCACGGCGATCTGGGGCAGGGATGCATCCACGCCTTCATCCGACTCCCGCCGGCCGACGGCTTCACGGGCAATGTCGAAGGCGGTTTCGAAGGAGCGGGTCTGGTCCAGGGCTTCCTGAAAGTAGGCGCGGCCGAAGAAGGTCCAGTCGGCGCCGTGGCTGCAGCCGTGGGAATTGCGGTCTGCCGCCGCGGCGCTCATGGCCAGGGTGTCGGGGCCGGCCAGGACCGGGACGAAGCCACCGGAATAGCAGGCCGACACCAGCACTACCCGGTAGCGAATGCCGGCCTGGTCGAGGAGGCTGCGCAGACGTTCCGGGGTGAGGTCGTCGAAGCGATAGGGCCACAGGCTGAGGTCGAAGCGGTAGTCCGGCGAGCCGTGGGAGGTCATGAAGAGGAACAGCACGTCTTCGTCCCGGTTCATGAGCTGGCCGATGCGGGTCAGGCTGCGGCCGAGGGCGGTGACGCTGGCGATGGGGATTTCGCCCACGGTGGTGGGGTTGTTGGCTAGCACCAGGCTATGGCCCTGGGTGCCGAAGCGTGCGCGGAACAAGGCCTCCACCGACTGCACTTCCCGCAGGAAGACGTCCTGACCGCCGTAGCCGCCCACGGCCAGCAGGAAGACCTCCGGCACGCCCCGCTGGCCGGGGCGCAGGCGGGCGAGGGCTTCGTCGAGGAGGCGGGGCTGGGTGTAGAGCACGGCCTCCCGGGCGGCGAGTTCCCGCCGCGCCTCGGGGGCGGCGCTGGCGGGTTTCGCCGTTTCGCGTGGGGTGAAGAGGGGGGTGTCGCTCTCCACCCACAAGGGAATCGGCAGCAGCAGTACCACGGCCAGCAGGGCGGCAACCCGCCGTTCTGGCTCCAGGCTTGCCGCCCGGGCAAGGGCCGGCACCGAGGCGGCCAGACCCCAGATGGCGGGGGACCACCAGAGCAGCAGGCTGTCGTCACCCAGGCTCCGCCAGACGCTAGGGGGAACGAGGATAAGGGAGAGCTGGAGGGCCGCCACCCACGCCCACAAGGCGGCCAGGGCGACGGCCGCCGCTAGGAATCGCCCCTCCTGTAGGCCACCCCGGGCGGCCGCCCAGGCGGTGAGCAACAACCAGGGGACGCCGAAGAACAGAGTGGGGAGCCCTGCCGGATCGAAGTCGACCGGGCCGCCGATCTGGGTCCACTGAAAGGCCGCCGAACCGAGCAGGGGCAGCGCCAGAAGGGCCAGGAGCTGCGGGGGGGACGGGCGCAGGCGGGCCGGAAAGCCGGGACGGAACAAGAGAGCGCCAAGTCCGGCTGCGAGGTTGGCGGCAAAGGCGGCAATGGGGCCGGGAGCGGGGGAGGCGATGGGCGAGGCAGATTCCATGGGAATGAGGTGGGGCGCGACCACGACATCATAAATCGCGGAAGCCGGGATCCAGGAATCGGACTGCCCCCGGGGCCGGTGGGTTCCGCGGGGCGGTACTTCGGTGGGGCTTACGTCGTGGCGCCGATAAACGATAGGGCGGTGGCCCGAGCTTGCTATAGCATAGGCGATTGCTCAATTCTGCCCTCCTGCCATGCTCGAAATCTTTACCAGCCCCGAATTGCTCATCGCGTTCTTTACCCTCACCGCGCTGGAACTGGTGCTGGGGATCGACAACATCATCTTCATCTCGATCCTGGTGGACAAGCTGCCGCCGGAACGCCGACCCTTCGCGCGCCGGCTGGGTTTGTTCCTGGCGATGTTCATGCGGCTGGGCCTGCTGGCCGCCCTGTCCTTCCTGGCGGGCATGACGGCACCCTTGTTCACGTTGCCGGTATTGGAGCAGCCCATCTCGGGTCGCGACCTGATTCTGATTCTTGGGGGCCTGTTCCTGGTGTGGAAGAGCGTGGGGGAGGTGCATCAGTTAATGGAGGGCGAGGAAGGCGAGGCTTCCTCGGCGGTGAAGGCGACCTTCGCCGCCGTGATCACCCAGATCATCCTCATCGACCTGGTCTTTTCCCTGGACTCGATCATCACTGCCATCGGCATGGTGAATAACCTCCCGGTGATGATGGCCGCGGTGATCGCGTCGGTCGGGCTGATGATGTTCTTCGCCGGCCCGATCGGCGATTTCGTCTCCCGCCATCCGACCGTGAAAATGCTGGCCCTGTCCTTCCTGATGGTGGTGGGGGTGGTGCTGATTGTCGACGGATTCGGCCACCACGTACCCAAGGGTTACATCTATTTCGCGATGGCTTTTTCGGTGACGGTGGAGATGCTCAACATCCGCATGCGCAAGAAGGCGCGCCCGGTGGCGCTGCACGAGCCCTACGTGCGGGAGTCGGCGCCGGCGGAGGGCCGCTGACGCACGCTGGGCCCGGGGGGCGGCGAAGGCGCTAGATTGATGCGCGTGACGGGGGGAAGGCTGCCGCCACCAAGGCCGGGAGAATGATGCCCGCCGGGCCCTGGAGCGTATGCTGCGCGATACGGTCCATGGACGTGGCGGCGGGGTTCACCTGGATGACGGTGGCGCCCCGTCGGGCGGCGAGTTCCGGAATCTCGGCGGCGGGATAGACCAGGTTCGATGTGCCGACCGAAATGACGATGTCCGCGTCCCGGGCGGCATCCATGGCGCGCGCCCAGTCTTCCGGCGGCAAGGGTTCGCCAAACCAGACGACCCCGGGGCGGATTGGACCGCCGCAGGTGCCGCAACGGGGTGGCTCCAGACGGCGGCCGCCCTCCGGTTCGTCTGGAAGATCGTTCGGGAAAAACGTGGACAGGCCACAATCGAAGCACAAGGGCTTGCTGATCTCGCCGTGCAAGTGGGCAATGACGACGCTGCCTGCCCGTTCATGCAAGTCATCGACGTTCTGGGTCACCAGGGAGAGCTGCGGCACCTTGTGGGCCAGGGCGGCAATGGCCCGGTGGGCGGGATTCGGCTGGGCGCGGCGGATTTTCATCCTGCGCCACTCGTACCAGCCCCACACCAGGGCGGAATCGTGCTGGTAGGCCTCGGCTGTAGCGAGCTGTTGCGCGTCGAAGCGTGCCCATAGGCCGGTCAGCGCGTCGCGAAATGTGGGAATGCCAGACTCCGCTGACACGCCGGCACCGGTGAACACCAGGACGTGTCGCGCCTGCCGCAGGGCTGCCAGGAGGTCGGTCGAGAACGACGGCGGGGCGGCTGCGGCTTCGGTGTCGGGGGGCATTGGGGGGCATCGGGGACAATGTCCCCTAACTTAGCCCATTTGTGGTCGCCAGGAAATGGTCCCGGTGGCAAAAGACCCCCGTCCGGGGTCAATCCGGCAGGGCGACGGTGTTGTCGGTGCTGAACTGGTAGTCGTGGAAGACGTGCTCGGCGGTGAGGAGCCGATAGCTGCCATCTTCATTGCGGCGGGTAGTGTCTTTCAGGCGATAGACATTGTGGCCGCAGGTCCAGCAGTCGAAGTTGCGCATATGGGTGCACAGGCAGGTCTTGTCGAAGACCTTGATCTTCTTGGCGTCGGGATGATTTGCGACTTCCCGATTGTAGGCTTCGATGTACTGGCAATTGCCCGAGGCATCGAGGAGGTAGCCGTAGGCTTCGCAGTTGGGGCGAATGCCGCTGCCGATGGCAGGGCTGCTCTTGAGCATCCGCATCGGATAGCCGGTGGGGGAGATCTGGTTGACCTCGATGTCTTCCTCGCTGGCCTTGAAATACTCTTGCTGGACGTCCTCCGGCAGGCCACATTCCTGGGTGACGGTGAAGCGGGTGGCGACCTGAACCGCCGCGGCGCCCAGATCGAGGAAGTTCGCGGCGTCGGTTCCGGTGAAAATGCCGCCGGCGGGAATGAGGGGAATGTTCAAGTCCTGGGCACGCAGCCAGTCGCGGATCTCCACCACGATCGTCGCGAGGTCATAGGCGGCCCAGTCCATGCCGAAACCCAGGTGGCCGCCGGCCAGCGGGCCTTCGATGACCACGTAGTCGGGCAGGCGGTTGGTGCGGGCGCTCTTCTTGAGGAAAAGCTGCAGCGCCCG
>JAEUNX010000021.1 GCA_016791025.1 Zoogloeaceae bacterium
ACGTAGGGATACTTCAGGGGCGGGATCTCACGGTTCTCTTTGGGGGACAGGCCCTTGAGGATGGCGTTGCGGGCGTGGACGATGAAGGTCCGGCAGCCCGAGGCCGCCGCCACGGTGCCGACGAAATCCCGCAGCGCTTCGTAGCGCTCCTCCTGGTCGATGCCGATGCGATGCTTGACCGTGACTGGCAGGGCCACGGCGTCGGCCATGGCCTTGAGGCAATCGGCCACCAGGTGGGGTTCAGCCATCAGGCAGGCGCCGAAGGCGCCGTTCTGGACCCGCTCCGAGGGGCAGCCGACATTGAGATTGACCTCGTCGTACCCCCATTGCTCGGCCATGCGCGCGCAGCGAGCGAGGTCGGCGGGGTCGGAACCCCCCAGTTGCAGCGCCAGGGGGGATTCTCCCGGATCGAAACGCAGGAAGCGGGTCCGGTCCCCGTGGATCAGCGCCCCGGTGGTCACCATCTCGGTGTACAGCCAGGTGTGGCGGGAAATCAGGCGCGCGAAATAGCGGTAAAACCGGTCGGTCCAGTCCAGCATGGGGGCGACGGCGAGACGGCGGGGGGGCATGGCAGGGCCGAGGTTTTCAGCGGACGGGGCGCGCATTGTGCCAGAGGCGGGGCCCCCGCGGCCCCGCTCCGGGAGTCCGGCTCAGGACTGTTCGTCCTTGATCGCTTCCACCGGGATCAGGATCCGCACCTCGTCGCCGACCATCGGCAGGTACTTGGTCATGCCCCAGGCGGAGCGTTTGATGGTGGCGGAAAGGTCGGCGCCGCAGACGTTGCGCTTGAACATCGGATGGGCCTTGCAGGTGAAGTTGGCGATGGTCAGGCGCACCGGATGAGTCTGGCCGAGAAGGGTGAGATCCCCGGTGACGGCCACCGGTTTGTCGCCGTCGAAGGTGAAGTTGTCCCCCTTGAAGGTGATGGTGGGGAACTCGACGTTGTTGAAGAAGCCTTCCTCCTGCATCGCGGCGTCCCACTTGGCGAGGCCCATGTCGATGGAATTGGCGTCGATGGTCACGTTCACGCTGGCCTTTTGCGCGGCCCGGTCGAGGGAGATCTTGCCCGTGGCCTTGTTGAAGCGGCCCCGCTGGGTCGAGAAGCCCAGGTGATTGACTTCGAACACCGGCATGGAATGGTTGCTATCGAGGGTGTAGGTTTCCATGGCCTGGGCGCTGGTGGCGGCCAGAACGCCGACGAGGGCGAGGGGGGCGAAGCGATGGTTCATGGATCGTTTCTCCGTGCTGGGATTGGGAATCGGCCGCCCACCGGCGGGATCATTTCGCCCCGCCGGGACTCGCCGGCGCGACGACGAAGCGGAACCCGACCTGGACTTCGTTGGCCACCGTGTCGGTGTCGCCCCAGGCGCCTTGGCCGACGCCAAAATCCAGACGCTTGAGGACGAAGGTCCCGTCGAGGACCGCCAACTGACCGTCGGTCTTGAAGGCAAAGGGCGCCGTGACATCCTGGGTATGGCCCCGGAGGGTGAGGGGCCCGCGGACTTCATAGCGGCCGCCGCCCAGGGGCTTGACGCTGGTGGAGACGAAGCGGGCGCTGGGGAAGGCCTTGGTCTGGAACCAGTTCTTGCCCACGACTTCCTCGTCGGCCTCGGCGGAGCCCGCATCGATGCTGGCCAATTCGATTTCGATGGTTGCCTTGCCCGCCTCCGGGCGGGCGGGGTCGAATGCCACCTGGGCCGCGAACCTGCCAAATTTGCCGCTGACCGGCACCCCCATCTGGCGGGAGGTGAAGGTGATCTGACTTTTCTCCGGGAGTACCTTGCCGTATTCCACGGCTGCGGCGGGCAGGGCAAGGCCAAGGAGGGCGAGGGGAAGCAGGCGGCGGGCTCGCATGGCGTCAGTTCTCCCTGCGGCGGAGGAAGGGCAGCATGCGGCTGAGGACATCGTCCCGGTCGACGAGGTGATGCTTGATCGCGGCCGCCACATGAACCCCGACGATGCCAAGGAGGGTGAAGTTGAGGGCTTCATGCACTTCCTCCAGGAGTTCGCCGAGTTCCTTGTCCTTGCCCACCAGATCGGGCAGCGGGACCAAGCCGAACCAGACCGTCTGAAATCCCTTGGCCGAACTCATCAGCCAGCCGGACAGCGGGATCACCAGAATCAGCAGGTAGAGCAGGTGGTGCAAGCCCGTCGCGGCCTGGCGTTGCCAGCGGGGCATGGCCTCCGGCAGGGCGGGGGCGGGATGGCTGGTGCGCCAGGCCAGGCGTAGGATGGCGAGCAGGAAGACGGTCACCCCCGCCCACTTGTGCCAGGCGTAGTACTGGAGTTTCTGCGGCGACAGGGGTAGGTCGTGCATATAAACCCCCATCGGCCAGGCGAAGAAGATCAGCAGGGCGACGAGCCAATGGAGGCCGATGGCGACGGGTGTGTAAGAGACGGGCGCTTTCAATTCGTGTTCTCGCGACATGACAAAACAATGGCCGGTGGCGCCGGCCTTGGGATTCAGAACCGCGGGGCGGGGAATTGGTTCCCGCGCTTCGCACCGTCGTCCAGCGCGGCGAGGCAGGCCGCGAGGGCCGGCAGGCCCTCCTCGATGGCGGCGAGGCCAGGGGCCAGGATGATCGCGGACTTGATCTCATGGACCTGGCCATGGATGACGGCAGGAATCGACGCCCAGCCCGGCCGGCCGGTCACCCGTTCCGGGCGAAAATGCTTGCCGCACCAGGAGCCCAGGATAAGGTCCGGCGCCCGGGCGATCACCTCGGCGGGGTCGGCGATGATCCGCTCCTTGGCGTTGGGGGCGCCGGCCCGGTCGGCGAAAATGTCTTCGCCGCCGGCGATGGCGATGAGTTCCGACACCCAGCGAATCCCGCTGATCATGGGCTCGTCCCACTCCTCGAAATACACCCGTGGGCGGCGGCCGAGGCGGGCCGCGAGGGCCTCCCCAGCGCTGCGAGCCGCGGCGAGGGTGTCTTCAAGGCTGGCTACCAGTTCCGCGGCGGCCTCTGCGGCGCCGACCAGGGCGCCCACGGTGTCCACCATCGCCAGAATGCCCTCGACGCTGCGGTGATTGAAGACATGCGCGGCCACGCCGGCCTTCACGACCTCCCGCACCATGTCGGCCTGGAGATCGGAGAAGGCCAGGACCAAATCTGGCGCCACGGCGAGGATCTTGCCCACGTCGGCGGTGGAAAAGGCGCTCACCTTGGGCTTTTCCTTGCGCGCCCGGGGCGGGCGTACGGTGAACCCGGAGATGCCCACGATGCGGTCCTCCTCGCCCAGGCGATAGAGAACCTCCACCGTCTCGGTGGACAGGCAGACGATGCGCTGGGGCCGGCGCTTCATGGCGTGCCCTTGGCTGGTCGGCGCTGGCGGGCGGCTTCCAGGGCGGTGCAGAGGCGCTCTGCCCCATCCAGAAGGCGCGGCGTGTGCCGCTGCATGAGGTCGGGCGGGATGAAGGAGAGGTTCCCCCGGCGTGCGGCCAGCAGGTCGGGCCAACGCTGCCACTGGTCGAGCCATTCCGGCCGCGCTTCGCCCATGCCGCTCGCCACGATCACCTCCGGATTCGCTGCCAGCACCGATTCGGCGCTGATGATCGGGGCGATCTGGGGCAACTCCGCAAACACGTTGCGGCCTGCGCACAGGCGCATGACGTCGGAGATCAGATGTTCGCCGTTGATGGTCATCAGCGGCCGGTCCCAGATCTGGTAGAAGACGGGCACGGGCGCCTGGCGGGCATAGCGGGCCGAAAGGTTATCGCGACGCTGGCGGAAGGCCTGGGCGGCCGCTCGGGCGGGCGCCTCGGTGCCGGCCAGGATGCCGTAGGTCTCCAGGGTCCTGGCCACATCATCGAGGGTGCGGGGTTCGCTCACGAAGACCGGGATCCCCAGGGCCGTGAAGCGCTCCAGATGGGCCTCCCGGTTGCCGCTTTTCCAGGCCAGCACCAGGTCGGGCTTGAGGGCCACCACCGCCTCCATATTCACCGCGTTGTAGCTGCCGACCCGGGGCACAGCCTTGGCGGCTTCTGGGTAGTCGCTGTACTGGACAGTGCCCGCCAGGTGGGACCCGGCTCCGGCCGCGAATACCACCTCCGCGATGTGGGGGGCCAGGGCGACGATACGCTGGGCGGGCTGGGCGAGGGTGATGCGGTGCCCCTCGTCGTCCTCGAGGCTGATGGCGGCCGGTGCGGGCAGCGCCAACAGGAGGAGCAGGATGCAGATCAGGCGTTGGGCCATGGGTATGGGGCTAGGGCAGAGTGAAAAAGGGTGACAGGGCTTGGGCAAGGCGGCCCCAGGCGGGTTCCGTCCCCGGCAGGCCAAAGCGCAGCAAGGGACTTCCCGGCCATTGGCGAACCAGGATGCCCTGGCGAGCGAGGTCCTCGGCGATCTCGGCGACCCGGGGAAGCGCCACGGTCTGGAAGAGTGCGCAGCCCCGCGGTTCGCCTCCGAGGCGGGCGAGCAGCCCGGCCAAGCGGGCGCCATCTTGCGTCAGGCGGGCGCGGGTGACCGCCTGCCAGGCGGAGTCGGCGAGGGCCGCCCGGGCTACCTCCCGCGAAGGGCCGGCGAGGGGCCAGGGGCCCAGGCATTCGGCCAGGGCGTCCCGCAGGTCGGCGGCGGCGAGGACGAAGCCGACCCGGGCGCCGGCGAGGCCGAAGAACTTCCCCAGGGAGCGCAGAATCACCAAACCTGGCCGACCGGCCATGCCGGCAAGGCTGATCTCCGGGGTGGCGTCGATGAAGGCCTCATCCACCACCAGCCAGCCGCCCCCGAAGGCGAGCCGATCGTGCCATTCGAGCAGCCGCGCCCGCGAAAACCGGGTGCCGTCCGGGTTGTTGGGGTGGCCCAGGATCAGGCCGTCGAGTCCGTCCAGGGCGGCGTCGATGTCGGCAGCCGCCAGGGGGCGGAGATCGTGGTGGCGCCAGGCATGGCGGTGTTCAGCGTAGCCGGGGTCCAGGACCCCGATGCGGGTCCCGGGCAACACCCGGGGTAGGGCCTGGATGGCGGCCTGGGAGCCGGCGACGGGCAGGATCTCCCTCGTGCCGTAATAGGCGGTGGCGGCCGCGAGCAGATCGTCATCGTCCTCGGGCAGGCGCTGCCAAGCCTCCGGGGGAATCGGCGGCACCGGGTAGCCATGGGGATTGATCCCTGTCGACAGGTCCAGCCAGTCGGCCAGGGGAATGCGATGCCGTGCCGCCGCTGCCCGCAGTCGGCCGCCGTGTTCAAGCATGGGTGACTCCGAGCGCGATGGCGAGGATGGTGGCGAGGATCAGCCACAGAGCCTGCCCTCGGCCGACCAGGGAAATCGCGGCAGTGATGGTGGTCACGTCCGGGGCCCGTCCCTCCCCCAGCGCGGGGCGGATGGTGGACTCGCCGTGGTAGCGCGCCGCGCCACCCAGGCGGACCCCAAGGGCCCCGGCGCCGGCGGCCATCACCGGCCCGGCGTTGGGGCTGTCCCAGGCCGGCGCCTGGGAGTGCCAGCAACGCAGGGCTTGGCGGGTCCGGCCGAGGAGGGCGTAGGTCAGGGCGGTGAGGCGGGCCGGGAGCCAATTGGCCCCATCGTCGGCCCGGGCGGCGGCCCAGCCGAAGGCGTGATAGGCCGGTGTGCGATAGCCCCACATGGCGTCCAGGGTGTTGGCAAGGCGAAAAGCCAGGGCCCCGGGGCCGCCGGCCACGAGAAACCAGAATAGGGCGCCGAACACCGCATCGTTACCGTTTTCCAGCACCGACTCGGTGGCGGCCCGGGCGACGCCCTCGGCGTCCAGTTCGGCCGTGTCCCGGCTCACCATCCAGCCCACCCGCTCGCGCGCGCCAGGAAGATCATTCATGGCGAGGGGTTGGGCGACGGCGCGACCATGTTCGGCCAGGCTGCGCCCGCCCAGGGCGAAGTAGAGCAGGCTCCCATCGACCATGAGGGCGGCGAGCGGCCCGAAGTCGCGAAGCCAAAGGGCGATCCCCACCCAGGGCACAACGGCCGCAATCCAGGCGAGGCTGCCGCAGAGCCGGGTCCGGCCCAAGCGGGCAAAGAGGTGTTCCAGGGCAGAGGTCCAGCGTCCGAACGCCACCAGTGGGTGGCCCCGGCGCGGTTCCCCCAGGGCCCGGTCCAGGCCTGCCCCAGCCCAAAGGGCGGCGGCAGCGAGCCAGGGGTCGACGAAGAGGGGCGGAAGGGCAGCTGCCATGAATGGGATAATGGGCGCTTCACGAGGAGCCCGGATTCTACGCCATGACGATGTTTTCCCCCGCCAGCGGTCTGATGGTCCAGGGCACCACCTCGGATGCGGGCAAGAGCACTCTGGTGGCGGGGCTTTGCCGCCTGCTGGCCCGGCGGGGCGTGCGGGTGGCGCCCTTCAAGCCCCAGAACATGGCCCTCAATTCGGCGGTGACGGTCGATGGCGGCGAGATCGGCCGCGCCCAGGCCCTCCAGGCCCAGGCGGCGGGCATCCCGCCCCACACGGACCACAATCCGGTGCTGCTCAAGCCGGCGACCGACATTGGCGCCCAGGTGATCATCCACGGCCGGGTCGTGGCCGAGCTGTCGGCCCGGGACTACCACGCTTACAAGCCGCGGGCCATGGCGGCGGTGATGGAGAGCTGGCGCCGCCTGGCCGGCCAATACGATTGCGTGCTGGTGGAGGGGGCGGGGAGCCCGGCCGAGATCAATCTGCGTGACCGCGACATCGCCAACATGGGCTTTGCCGAGGCGGCCGACGTGCCGGTGATCCTGGTGGCGGACATCGACCGGGGTGGGGTCTTCGCCCATCTGGTCGGCACGCTGGAACTGCTTTCGCCTTCGGAGCAGGCCCGGGTCCGGGGTTTCGTGATCAACCGCTTCCGTGGCGATCTCGGCTTGCTCCAATCAGGACTGGATTGGCTGGAAGCCCGCACCGGCCGCCCGGTTCTCGGCGTTCTGCCCTATCTCCATGGCCTCTTTCTGGATGCGGAGGACGCCCTGGGTGAGGCCCGGGCAATCAAGGGCGCGGCCCAGCTCAAGGTGGTGGCGCCGGTCTATCCGCGGATTTCCAACCACACCGACCTCGACCCCCTCCGCCTGCACCCGGAGGTGGACTTCCAGTGGATCGGGCCGGGCCAAGCTTGGCCTGCGGCGGATCTGGTCGTGCTGCCGGGTTCGAAGAGCGTGCAGGCGGATCTCGCCTGGCTGCGGGATCAGGGGGGGGAGGCGGCGCTACGGCGCCACCTGCGCTACGGCGGCAAGGTGCTGGGAATTTGCGGCGGCTTCCAGATGCTCGGGCGGACTCTGCGGGATCCCCTCGGTCTTGAAGGGATGCCGGGCGCGGCAAGCGGCTTGGGCTGGCTGGATTGCGAGACCGAACTCGCCCCAGACAAGGTTCTGGCCACCGTACGGGGCCGACTCGCGCTGGGCGAAGCCCCGGTGACCGGGTATGAGATCCACATGGGGCGGACCTCTGGGGCCGATCTCGATCGCCCGTTGGCGCGCCTCGACGATGGACGGGCGGATGGGGCGATGTCGGCGGACGGGCTCGTGGCTGGGACCTATCTGCATGGAATTCTGGATGAACCCGCCGCCTGCGCCGCCCTGCTCGCCTGGGCCGGATTCGCATCCGCCGACGGCGTGGATCTGGCGGCCCGGCGGGAGGCGGACCTCGATCGCTTGGCCGATGCCCTGGAGGCCCACCTGGATCTGGCTCGCCTGGCCTCGTGTCTGCCCCCCGTCGCGGCCCATGCCCTGGCTTGACCGGTCCGGGGCGCCCCCCTACCATCGCCTCCATGGAAGCCGATCTCATCAAGCTTGAGGACCAACTCGAGCAACTGATTGCCCGTTACACAGCCTTGCGGGAAGAGAACCGTAATCTGCGCCTGCGGACGGCGGAGTTGGAGGTCAGGAACCATGCCCTGGCCGCCAAGGTCCGTGAGGCGGTGACCAGGGTGGAAGCCGTGCTCGAGCGATTGCCGGAGACCGAGACCGATGGAAACGCTTGATATCCGCTTGTTGGGCAAGGAGTATCGGGTCAATGTGACACCGGAGGAGCGGGATGCCCTCCAGGAGGCGGTTCGGCTGCTGGGCGAGAAGCTTACGGATGTTGCGGCCCGGACCCAATCTGGCGGGGAGCGCCTGCTGGTGATGACGGCCCTCAACATCGCTCACGAGTTCATCCAATTCCAACGTCAGGGCGGGGTTGATTTGCAGGCGTCAAAGCGTAGAATCGATTCCATGAATTCCCGACTCGAAGGGGTCCTCGCTCAACAGGAACGCCTGTTTTAGCGGGGGTCGAGGCGGGGACGATCAATCCCCTGCAGTGTTCGCCGGAGCCGTAGATTCCTTGAACCAATGTCTTCGCGACTTGGCCGCCGACCGTTGAAACCGCTGGTGTGCACGCCCCTAGCCGGGTGAGCCTGATGCGGGAGGGACGCGGCCTCCCTGAACCCCAAGTTCAGGATGCCCGGTGAAGGCGGCACAGGCGGGGGGCCCACCGAGAAGAGCGCGGAGTTCCGCGCTCTTCGTTTTTTTGGATGTGCGAAGCCAATGCGCTACTGGCTGATGAAATCGTACGGTGCCAGTGGAGCGCAGGTAAGTCTATGACATTGCAGGATATTAATAGCTGACCTGTGTTTTTTGAAGTCGGCCTGCGTGCCCTGGGTGGGGATCTGGGTGGGAATTGGCAATGTTCTGCCTGACGTCTAGTCTTCACCGAAGAAGACTTTGGACTGAGCAAGGCAAATTGGTGCCAAACGCCAAGCGGTGAAAAAAAGAGAGGGTTGGTGCTGAATGGCGTTGCCCTGACGTATTTGCGCTTATCGCGAAGGTAGGATCTATCCAGATAGTAAATATTCATTGGACAACCTTGGTAGCAGATTGCCACCATAATGCCAACAACACCCCCCACGCCTCTCAACGATGCGCACCAGGGGGGTTCCTTTTTTGCGGCCCGGCTTCGATCTCGCGGGG
>JAEUNX010000059.1 GCA_016791025.1 Zoogloeaceae bacterium
CTCAAAGCCCGCCTGCCCTTCCTGGACATCAATCAGGAGCGGGAATTCGGCTACGCCGGCTACAGCGGGATGCTGGAGCTGGTGAAGCAACTGGCGCTCACCATCGAATCGCCGGTTTGGAGCCAGGTGCGTGCCCCGGCCCCCTGGGTGAGCACCCAGCCGGTAATGACGCAGCCTGAACTGCCCCTGGATGAGGACGACATGATCCTGCCCCTGGATGACGGTTTTGATGGGGGCCTGGATGCCAACTTCACGGTGGAGGCCGCCTGACATGCATCCCATCGAATTGTGGTTACTGGCGGCCGCCCTTGTGGTGGCAGGCGCCCAGGCGCTGGCCTGGCGTGACGCACGTCCGCGCGCCTTCCGCGGCTCGCGGCAGGAGGCCTGACATGGCGGAAATCATCAAGCGCAACAAGGCGCTCTCGGTCAGCCCGCTGAAAACAAGCTCCACCACTGGGGCCGCCCTGGCCTTTCTCGGCGTGAATCGGTCGATTCCGATGCTGCATGGCTCCCAGGGGTGCACCGCCTTCGCCAAGGTCTTCTTCGTGCGCCACTTCCGCGAGCCGATCCCGCTTCAGACCACGGCCATGGACCAGGCCAGCACGGTGCTCGGCGCTGACGACAACGTCCTTGAGGGTTTGAACACCATCGCCACCAAACAGAAACCGGCGATGATCGGTCTGCCCACCACGGGACTGTCCGAAACCCAGGGCGCCGACGTGCATCGGCTGGTCAAGGACTTCCGCGCCGCCCACCCGGAGCACGACGGCATTGCCGTGGTGGCGGTGAATACGCCGGACTACACCGGCTGCCTGGAATCGGGCTTCGCCCTGGCGGTGAAGGGCATGATCGAGGCGGTGGTGCCCCTGGACACCACCCGGGTCGGGCTGCGGCCCAAGCAGGTCAATGTGCTGGTGAATGCGTCGCTGACGCCGGGCGACCTGGAATACCTGCGGGACCTCTTTTCCCTGTTCAGCCTGCGCCCGGTGATTTTCCCCGACGTCGGCGATTCCCTCGACGGCCACCTGATCCCGGAAGACTTTACGCCGCTCACCTTTGGAGGCACCGCGGTTTCCGAGATCCAGACCCTGGGGGAGGCCGCCCACACCGTGGTGATCGGCCGGTCTCTCAACGCTGCGGCCGATGCCTTGGCCGAGCGGACCGGCGTGCCGGACACGCGCTTCGACCACCTGATGGGCCTGGGGAACAATGACCGCCTGATCCAGCTCCTCGCCCAGCTTTCCGGCCGTCCGGTGCCCCCTCAGATCGAACGCCAGCGGGCCCAGTTGCAGGACGCCATGGTCGATTGCCACTTCATGCTGGGCTTTGCCCGCGTCGCCATCGCTGCCGATGGCGACCTGCTGCAGGCCATGGCGGAATTCGTCACCAGCTTTGGCGCCGACGTCGTGGCCGCGGTGGCCCCGGCTCGTGCCGCCGTGTTGGAGGATGTGCCGGCGGCATCGGTCAAGCTGGGAGATCTGGAGGATCTGGAAAACCTCGCCCGGGCCGGCCGTGCCCAACTGGTCATCAGTAATTCCCACGCCGCCGACACCGCGACCCGCCTGGGCGTACCGCTCCTGCGTGCCGGCTTTCCGCAGTACGACCTGGTGGGCGGCTACGCCCGCCAATGGATTGGCTACAAGGGGTCTCGTCAGGCCCTGTTCGATCTTTCCAACCTGCTGCTTGCCCACCATGACCACCACAAAATTGCCCCCTACCACGCCGTGCTGCGGGCAGGCGGCCGGCCAGCCGCGGCGTATGCGCCGGCTGCGGCCGGTGTCGAGCCCCACTGAGGACGCCGCCATGATCGCCATCGCCTTCGCCTCCAGCAACCGGGACGTGGTGGACGAGCACTTTGGTGCCGCCTCCGCCTTTGCCATCCTGGAGCTTGACGACACCACCGCCCGGCTGCGGGAAGTGGCCCAATTCATCGATACCGCCATGGACGGTCACGAGGGCAAGCTCGACGCCAAGATCGCCTTGCTCGACGGTTGCGCGGCGGTCTATGCCTGCGCCATCGGTGGCTCGGCCGTCCAGCGGCTGCTCGCCAAGGGCGTACAGCCGGTGAAGGTGGATGAGGGCACCAAGATCGACGCCCTGGTCAAGCAGTTGCAGGCCGAGCTGGCCGCCGGCCCGACCGGCTGGCTCGCCAAGGCTGCCAAGCCCAAGGCAGGTTCAGGCGATCGCTTCGCCGCCATGGCGGACGAGGGCTGGGAGGAATAAGTTGTGATTGCCGAGCGCGCCCGCATAGCCGCCATCGCCGGGGGTCGCATGACCCTGGAGCCCCTGGGCTCGGCCTGCGCCACCTGCGGGTCGGTGAAGGCCTGCGGGACCGCCAAGCTCGGCAAGCTTCTGCCCTCTGGCCAGCGGCGGCTGATCCTGCCCGCTGTGGCCGGGCGCCGGGTGGGCGAGGAAGTCGAACTCACTCTGCCCGAATCGGCGCTGCTGGCCGCGGCTGCAGCGGCTTACCTGCCCCCCTTGGTCGGCCTCATCGCCGGCGTGGTGATCGGCGGCTCCGGCGCCGGAGGCCCCATCGGTGCGGCGCTGGGACTCGCCCTGGGTTTTGGCGCGGCCCGGGCTTTGGCGCGCGGGCTGGCCGGCCGCTTTCAACCTGTTCCCCTGGGTCGCCCTGTGCCGGCCCATGTCATCCCCATTGAAAAGGAGTTAATACCATGACCGAAGCCGTGATCGACGAGGGCCTGCTCTCGACCGAATTCATCAAGGAAATGACCAAGCAGATGCGCGCCCTCGACAGCTACGGCACCTATGAGGGCTGGCCGGTCGAGAAGATCCTTGCCCCCTTCGTCCTCACCAAGGAGCAGCGTCGCGAAATTCCGGTGGTTGGGGACCCCGATGACGTGACCATCTCGCGGGTGAAGTGCTTCTACAACGCCATTGCTGTGCTGGTGGAAAAGGAGTGCGGACACATGGCTTCCTGCGTCATCAACATTACCCACGAAGGCTTTGGCCGGGGCCTGATCATCGTCGGCAAGCTGGTGGTGCTGGACCGCACGCTGCGGGATGTGCATCGCTTCGGCTTCGACAGCCTGGGCAAGATGAAGGACGAGGCGGACAAGTTTCTGGCGACCGCGCTCGCGATTGTCGGCAAGCACGCTGAAGTCGCCGGTCTGTGAGGAGCATGCCATGAGCGAAGACGAGATCAAGTCCCTTGAGAAGGAAGTGAAGAAGTTGAAGCGCATCGCATCCGAATGGGCCTCCCAGATGCACGACCTGGTGGAAGACCGCTTGCCGGCCGCCTACGAGGAAATCCCGGGCATTGCCCAAGCGACCTTCGACGCCTGCAAGGCGTGGGCGGATGCCAACAAGAAACTCGCTGCCGCGGGCGTGACCGCGTGAGGAGACTGCGATGGAACCCATTATCGGCCTCACCCGCGGGGGCGCCGCCTGGACGCCCGAGTTCGTGGTGGAACTCAACGCCAAGACCTGCATCGGCTGCGGCCGCTGCTACAAAGTCTGCCCGCGCGACGTCTTCAACCTGGTCGAGCGCGACGAGGACGAGCTCGACGAAGACCTGGACGACGACAACATGATGGTCATGACCATCGCCAACGCCATGGATTGCATCGGCTGCGGTTCCTGCGCGCGGGTCTGCCCCAAGGGCTGCCATACCCACGAAGCGCGGCCGGTCGGCGTGTGAGCGCCATCGAATTCGCATCGGTGGTCGCGGCGATCAGCCAGCGCCTGCGGGAACTCGCGGTACCCTGGATCGGCGGCGCGGCCGGTTTTGCCGACCCCGCGCGACTGGAACTGGCGCCTCGGACCGACCCCTTCACCGGCCAGGCCACGCTGGTCGGGAAGTGGTCGCCGGACGCCCAGGGGCGACGGGGGGCGGTGACGCTCAATGACGACGGCAGTTTTTTCGCCGAGCACGATGTGCTGGTCTGGCAGGGCACCCATTTCGTCGAAGCCGTGACGGTCTGGGGGCGTCCTGGGGTGATGAAGGGTGAAGCCCGTTTCCTCGACGAAACGGGAGAACCTGCTGCAGGCCGGCATGCGGGCCAAGGAGGAGGAGGGTGGAACTCGAACTGACGACGGACGCCGACGCCGAGTTGCTCTTGCAACCGGCGTGGCGCTGCCTGGTCTTCCACAAGCAAAAGACCAGTGCCCGCACCCGGTTTCTGATCCAGGGGCGGGACGTGGTATTTCCCGCCGGTCTCGAAGACGAGGCCTCCCTGACCGACGCCGCCGATCCCGAGGCTCCCAGCGGGAAGTTGCTGCCGCACCCCGCGGCGGGAATCGCCAGCCTGGCGGCGCTGCTGGATCTTTCCCCCAGCGGGTTCCGCGTCGAAGGCGCCCACCTCGGGCGCGTGGTCGAAGACAACCTGGCGCCCATCTGGCTGGTAGAGGTGACCACCGTGGATCCTCCCCTGGAGAAGGCCTTGCGCATGGGCGGCCGTTTCGTGTCCATCATGGAGGCCCGCCAGGTTCCCCAGATCCAGCGCGAACTCCTGCGGCGGGCCTACGAACGGATCCTCGGCTAACTCACCAGGCTTCCACCGGTTCGTCCTGTTCCGCATTGCGCGGGCCGGCGTAACGATGGCGTAACCCAGGTTCGAAAAAGAATTCCTTTTCGCCAAAGGCGGGGCGCAGATCATCCAGCCAGGCGGCGTCCGGATCGTAGGCGGCGAAGAAGGGGCGATGGACCCAATCCGGGTCGCGGCCTTGCAGGAAGCGCAGCGTCATCACCTTCTCGCCCCGGACTTCGGAGACCCCAAGCATCTGCACCTTGCCCGGCCCTGCCGACATGCTGGGGCCGCGCACCGTCCGTCCGAGCCCGCTCACCCGCTGATAGGCTTCCCTGAAGATCTCCTGCGCCCGAACCAGGGGCACCGCAAAGTAGTGCTGGGCGCCGGTGTCCCGGGCCACGAACATGTAATAGGGAACCATGCCCAGGTCCACCTGCTTGTCCCACATCCGCGCCCAGGCCATCGGGTCGTCGTTGATATTGGCCAGGAGCGGCGACTGGGTGCGGATCACGGCCCCGGTTTCCCGGATGTTCGCCACGGCCTGGGCCAGGGCCGGGGTACGCATCTCCTGGGGGTGATTGAAATGGGCCATCAGGGCCAGGTGGCGTCCGGAGCGGGCCACGCGACGGAAGAGATCGAGGATGGCGGTTGAATCTGCGTCGTCGATGAAGCGGTAGGGCCAGAAGGTGAGGGCCTTGGTGCCGATGCGGATGTGGCGCAGGTTCGGCAGATCTGCCTCTAGCAAAGGTCCGACATAAGCCGCCAGATGCTTGGCCGACATGATCATCGGGTCACCACCCGTGATGAGGACATCCGAGACTTCCGGATGGACCGTTAGATAGCGAATGAGGGTATCCACCTCCTTGCTGGCGAACTTCAGGTCATTCATCCCTACGAACTGGGGCCAGCGGAAGCAGAAGGTGCAATAGGCGTGGCAGGTCTGCCCCTGGCTGGGGAAAAAAAGCACGGTCTCCCGGTATTTGTGTTGCATGCCGTCGAGGGGCTCCCCATCCAGCGAGGGAATGTTGTGGGCCATCTGGCCCGCGGGATGGGGGTTGAGTTGCATGCGAATCCGTTGGAGGGCCGGCTTGAGGCCGGCCGCGTCCGTCCCGGCGCGGATGTGGGCCGCGACGTCATCGAAATGCTCCGGCCGCAACATGCCCCGCTGGGGAAAGGTTAAACGGAAGATGGGGTCGTCGGGCACCCGGTCCCAGTCGATGAGTTGCTCGATCACATAACTGTTGGTCTTGAAGGGCAGGACGCTGCCGACGACCTGGATGTCGAAAAGTTGTTCTTCCGTCAGGCAGGCGAGTTGGGGAATCTGCCGGAAATTGCTCAGCGCATAGGCTTTGTAGGGGATGTGCTCCATGGTGGCCTCCTGGGCGTTGATGCGCGTCGGTGAGGGACTCTTGATGTCCCGGAATGGGTGGAGGACGCGCGGCGTGTGGCGCCAATGCTATATTGTCAGAATTATTTAGACAAATAGAAATACGGAGGTTGCATGGCTCGCCGCAAATCCGCATTACCCGATGTGCACCTCAATCTGAACGTTCGGGGCCTCACCCAGTCGGCCACCCTGGCCATCAATGAACGCAGCGCCCAGATGATCGCCGACGGGCGGCAGGTCTATCGCCTCGGCCTAGGCCAGTCGCCGTTTCCGGTACCCCAGCCGGTGGTGGAGGAACTGCGCGCCAACGCCCACCAAAAGGATTACCTGCCGGTGCGGGGCCTGCTGGGGCTGCGCGAGGCGGTGGCGGCCTATCATCGTCGCCTCCATGGGATTGAGCGGAGTGCCTCCGACGTGCTGATCGGCCCCGGCTCCAAGGAGCTCATGTTCATCCTGCAGCTGGTGTATTACGGCGACCTGGTCATTCCGACGCCAAGCTGGGTCTCCTACGCCCCCCAGGCCCGCATTGTC
Organism: Zoogloeaceae bacterium; assembly: GCA_016791025.1. GTDB lineage: Bacteria > Pseudomonadota > Gammaproteobacteria > Burkholderiales > Rhodocyclaceae > JAEUNX01. The sequence goes on from JAEUNX010000059.1 coordinate 6,406, forward strand.
GGCCGTCACATCCATTGGGTCGCCACCGCCGGGGAAAACGACTGGCGGCTGATGCCCCAGGAGCTCGACCGTCTCTGCCATGACGACCCCTCCCGGCCGCGGGTGGTGATCCTGAATTACCCCTCCAATCCCACCGGAGACAGCTACACGGTAGAGGAGCTGAAGGCCTTGGCTAAGGTGGCACGCAGGTACAAGGTCATCCTGGTGTCAGACGAGATCTACGGTGAAACCCACCATCGGGGCCAGCACGTTTCAATCGCGCGCTTTTATCCTGAAGGGACGATCATCAGCGGGGGCCTGTCCAAATGGTGCGGAGCGGGGGGGTGGCGTCTGGGCACCTTTGTGTTTCCCCAAAACCTGCGGTGGTTGCTGCAGGCCATGGCCACGGTGTCCAGCGAGACCTACACTTCCACCAGCGCCCCCATCCAGCACGCCGCCATCCGTGCCTTCGAGGGGGGCTGGGAGATGGAGCAATACCTCGCCCAGTCGCGGCGTGTCTTGCGGGCACTTGGGCGAGCGGTTTGGAAGCGGCTGGAACGGGCTGGGGCGACGGTGTCGGAGCCAGTGGGCGGCTTCTACCTTTTTCCCGATTTTTCACCCTTGCGGGAGAAACTGGCTGCCCGAGGGGTGACGGACAGCCCGGGGCTGTGTGAAGCCCTGCTGCAGGAAACCGGGGTTGCCACCTTGCCAGGTACGGAGTTCGGCCGTCCGCCCGAGGAACTGACTTTGCGGCTGGCGTATGTCGACTTCGACGGTTCCCGGGCCCTCACCGCGGCCCAGCAACGCCCCATGACCGAGGATCTCGACCGGGCTTTTCTGGAGCTCTACTGTCCCAACGTCGTGCACGGTATCGAGGCCATGGCCAAGTGGGCGACCGCAAGTCCCTAAACGCCTGTTGTTTTTCCGACAAGACCCCGGCGTCGACACAGGCGATTCCTGACAATCCGGCCGGGGCTGGCAAAAAAATACCGCTGAAACAATGAAATAGAAGGTCTTTTTGCCTTGGCACGGGCATTGCGGATAGGGGGCATCAGCCACTCCTACGCCACGAGGCCCAGCCATGATCACCCTCACCCCCACCGCCCTCACCGCCGTCAAGCGCTTCGTATCCACCTCCGCGGATCCGGTGGTGGGCTTGCGCATCTCCGTGTCAGGAGGCGGCTGCGCGGGTCTTCAGTACGGCATGAAACTCGAAGCCGAGCAGGCGGACGACGACGTGCTGATGGACTTCGATGGCCTCACCGTCCTGGTGGACCCCTTCAGCGCGCCCATGCTCGACGGCACCACCATCGACTTCGTCGATTCCCTCAACGGTAGCGGTTTCAAGTTCGAAAACCCGCAAGCCCAGAAGTCCTGCGCCTGCGGCCAGTCCTTCGCTGCCTGAACCCCGACTCGCGCCCCCTTCGCGAACCGTCACCCTAGCCAGTATTCAAGGAGCATCAGCCATGTGGGATTATTCCGAAAAGGTCAAGGATCACTTCTACAACCCGCGCAACGCCGGTCCGCTGGACGGCGCCAATGGCATCGGCGATGTGGGTTCCATTTCCTGCGGCGACGCCCTGCGTCTCATGTTGCAGGTCGATCCCGCCACCGAAGTCAT
>JAEUNX010000118.1 GCA_016791025.1 Zoogloeaceae bacterium
CCCAGATTCAGGCGGCGCCCCGCCAACCACGCCGCCAGCCAATCGGCGCGATAGGTGAGGTAATGGTCGAAGACCCGCGCCACTGCCTGGGCGAGATCGAAACGCATCAGCGGGTCGGCCCCGGCCAGATAGGCCGCGAGGCGCGGATGGGCGGCGGCGAAGGCCGGTTCGTCCAGCCGCGCCAGGATGCGCCAGGCCAGCACCGCCGGGGCGAAGGGCGAGGTCGCCGGCACGGCCACCACCCGCCCGACCTGCTGCCACAGCCACTGGGCGAGATAAGCGAATTCGAGATTCGCGCACACCCCCACCCGATCCGCCTGGGCCAGCTCCACCCGCCGCCGGATCGCCGTACTGGGCACGATCACCACTTGCGCATCGAACGGCCCGGGGGCTTCTGCCTCGAGATTGCCCAGCAGGGATTCGAGCAGGTATTCGAAGCGGTTGGATTGGGTGAGGGTCAGCATCCGCTGGGGTCGAGGGGGCTCTTGGGCGAAGCATTTTGGGAGCAGGCGCGCATCCCGGCAACTCCGGTTCAAGCTACCGCATTCTCGTTCGTTAAGGCTAGATGCATGGCATCTTGCAATGCAGAAGTTTGCCAAGCGGCCCGGGTCGCAAAACCCCTTGTAGCAGGCACTCCGAATTCGGGGGCTGCCCGGCTCAGCACGGTCAGGCGTATGCGCCGGCAGCGCCTCAGGAAGGACGCGCCATGATGGACCCATTCCCGCTCCACCGCCGGGTCGCTCCGATCCGAGGGCGCATCGCGCCCCCCACCTACAATCTTCGCCGACGCCATCGGCCTCGGACCGGGCGGTAAAAAAGTCAGGCATGAATCAAGGGCGCGCAACCCCACTGAGGATAGGCCAGGGGCTCCTGCTCGCGGCGGCCTACGTCGTGACAGGCAAGCTTGGGCTGATGCTCGCGCTCCCACCGGGCTATGTCTCTGCGATCTTTCCCGGCGCCGGCGTTGCAGTGGCTGCCACCCAGATTCGTGGTAATGGGGCGCTTCCCTGGTTGCTCCTTGGCTCCCTTGCCCTCAACGCCTGGGTCGGCGGTTTCCAATGGACCAACGTGGCCATGCTGGCGGCTCTCGGCATCGCCGTCGGGTCCTGCCTCCAGGCGTGGCTGGGCGGCGCCCTGCTCCGTCGCGCCCTCGGCCCCCATCCCGCCATCGACTCGGCCGCCCAGGTCTCCCTCTATCTCGCCCTGGCCCCCATCATCTGCCTGGTGAGCGCCACGGTCTCGGTCGGGAGCCTGGTCGCCCTGGGCATCGTCCCCGAGAGCCATGCCGCATCCCGCTGGGTGGCATGGTGGATAGGCGACAGCCTGGGCCTTGTCACCGTCCTGCCCTTGGCCTGGGTGTTCTTCGGCCAGCCACGTGAGCTGTGGCAGAACCGGCGCCTGGCGGTGACCTCAGCCCTGCTGGCGGGCATGGTGTTTGTGGTGAGCGCCTATGTAATGGCGAGCAGGAAGGAGCACGAAAACAGCGGTCTCGCCTTCCATCTCCAGGCGCAACAATTCGCCAACCACCTTCAGGATGCACTCCACGATCAAAGCAGCATGCTGCTCCAGCTCGACGCCTTCATGTCCTTGAATGAGGATCGGCCGGTTTCGCGGGTCGAGTTTACTCAGTACGTCCGGCCCAGCCTCGCCCGCTTTCCCCACCTGCAGGCCATTGAATGGGTTCCCCTGGTGGGAGATTGGCGACGGGAGGCGTTCGAGCGCGAGCAACGGGCGGACCAACCCCGCTTTGCCATCTGGGAGCGCGACAACGTGGGATCGATGGTGTCCGCGGCCCAACGTGCGGAATATTTCCCCGTCACCTACATCGCCCCGGAATTTGGCAACCAAGCCGCCCTGGGCTTTGATCTCGGGTCGAATCCAGTTCGACGAGCGGCAATTCTCGAAGCCATGGCATCGGAACCCCCGGTCGCAACGGCACCGATTCGCCTCGTTCAGGAAGAAGGCGAACAGGCGAGCATCCTCCTGCTCCACAAGGTCAGCGCAGGCAAGAACGGGCCGGGCCTGGTGCTCGTGGTGATCCGCGTCGGCGATTTCCTGGACGCCTATATTCCTAAAGACGTCGATTTGCGGATCCGGCTTACGGATACTCAGCAGAGCGAAATCGTTTATGGCCGACCCGGGCCCGACGGAGTGCCGCCATCGCCCGCCTATTCGACAGTCCTTACCTTCGGCGGCCGCAACTACCTGTTGGAAATCCATCCCGGCCCCGGGCTTCTGACCAGCCACCTCGCAATCCAAAGCTGGGGGGTGCTGGTGGGCGGCCTGATCGGTATCGGGCTGTTGGGTGGCGTGCTCCTTCTGATGACCGGACAGACTGCGCGCATCCAGGGTCTCGTGGCCGCGCGAACCCAGGAACTAGCCACCGAAAAGCAGCGCCTCAGCGATTTTTCCAACAGTTCGGCGGACTGGTTCTGGGAGATGGATGCCGACCTGCGCTACACCTTCCTTTCCAAAAACTTTGCCAGTGCATTCGGCCTTGCCCCAAGCTCCGTCCTCGGCCTGCGCCGACCCGAACTGCTGGCAAAGGACAATCTCAATCCGCCGGAACTGATCGCGTCCCATGTTGCGCAGATCCAACGTGGTGAAACCTTCCGGGACTTCCAGTACCGCATCCGCGACGAAGCCGGTGCGCTGCGCTGGATTTCCGTCAGCGGCGTTTCCCTCTTCAGCCCCGATGGGCGTTTCACCGGCTACCGCGGAACCGGGCGGGTCATCACCGCCGAAAAGAATGCCGAAGAGGCTTTGCGGATCAGCGAGCAGCGCTACCGCGGGCTCTACGAAAGTCTGAGCGATGCCTTCGGCGCGGTAGACATGAGCGGCCGCATGGTCGAATGGAACCAGGCCTTCCGGGAAATGATCGGCTACACCGATGAGGAAGTGCGGTCCCTCACCTACCAGCAACTCACCCCGCCTCGCTGGCACCCGGTGGACGAAAAGGTGGTGGCCGAGCAGGTCTTGCCCTCTGGCCACTCAACCGTGTATGAGAAGGAGTACATCCACAAGGACGGCCACGTCTTTCCGGTCGAACTGCGCGTCTTCCTGATCCGGGGCGAGGGCGGCGAGCCTGTGGGCATGTCCGCGATCGTCCGAGACATCTCGGCCCGCAAGGCCCTGGAAGCGGAGCTCGCCGATTACCGCAACAACCTCGAACAACTGGTCGAGACCCGCACCGCGGACCTCCAGATCGCCAAGGAAGCCGCGGAAGCGGCGAGCCGGGCCAAATCGGCCTTCCTCACCATCGCCAGCCACGAACTGCGCACCCCGATGCACGGCATCATGGGCACCATCACCC
>JAEUNX010000099.1 GCA_016791025.1 Zoogloeaceae bacterium
GTTGCACGTCAAAAGTCCCCTCCTGGCCGTAAGCACCCCATTTTGGCGACCGTGACATACGGAACGATTGGTCAGCGAGTATTGGCGATTGAGGGCGGGCCAATACCGTTTAAAAACAGTAACTTAATCGAACTCTTAATCAGTAGGTCCAAGGTTCAAATCCTTGTGCCCCCACCAATAAATTCAAATACTTAGGCCAACCTTTTGCAGTTGGCCTTTTTGCATTTTGTGCCGCCGGGTACGAATTGGGTACGAATGAAAATTCATGCCTCAGTTAGTCTGTCCAGCACCTCGCCTACTCTATAGGCAGCTTTCTGGCCAGCATCAGAATCTCGTTGGCCTGGCGCAATTCCTTGACCTCGCGTCCCAGGGCCTTGATGCGTTCCCGTACTTCGGTAGCCACGCCGTCTCGCAGGCCCGTGTCGACCTCATGTTTCTTAACCCATTCATGCAGGGTCAGGGCGGCGCAGCCGCTCTTCGGGGCGATAGCCATCGTTGCCCCCAGCGACGGATACTCTCCGCGGTGCCCCCCACCAGGCGCACCGCACGCTCACGCACTTCGGGCGAATACTGCGGGATAGGTTTCTTGCTCATCATGGCTCCCTCTTCTCAAGGAGAGGAGCCTCCACCAAACCCGGGGCGATTCAGCGCCGGCTTGCCCGGGTCGGACGGATCTATTCATCGGGCAACTCTCCCTCAATTCGAGAAAACTCTCCTTCAGGCGGCCATTACCGCCCCGGGGGAATGACCCCTCGCCCTGCATCAGTACCGCACTCCAGCGGCCGAATTACCGTCGTAGCGGTCCGGCAGATATTACGGTTACGGGGTCCGAAGCCGGTCGGCTGGAAAATCCTTCTGCCAAAGGCGCGCGCCCTCGGCGCTCCATGCCGCAACACGCAGCTTACGTTCGGCGGTCTGGCCGGAAAATTCCAAAGTGCAAAAATTGCGCTGGGTGACCAATGTGCCGGGGACAGGGCTCACAGGGAACGGCCGGGGATGGACGCGGGAGGTGAGCGGGGAGCAGGTCAGCTCGGTCAGGGGGTAGGTGCCGGGGCGTTCGCGTTGGGTAAGGTGGGTGTAGTGGATGTCGCCGGAGAGGAAGAACACCCCGTCGATGCGCTCCGCTGCCAGCCACTGGAGGAAGGCCTCGCGCTCCTGGGGGAAGTTGTGCCAGCCTTCGCCGCCGTTGCTTTCCGGCGAGGGGCGATCGGTCAGCAATCGGCTGCCGTTGGCGACGAGCTTGAAGGTGGCGCGGGAGTCCCGCAGGGCGGCCTTGAGCCAGGTCAGTTGCGCAGCCCCGAGCATGGTGCGCCCTGGAGCGGCGCTGGCGTCGTCGTCCCGATAGTAGCGGTCGTCGAGCAGGAACAGCTCCACATCCCCGAGGGGCACCCGCGTGAAGGTCCCGGCCACACCGGGCTGCCCGTAGCTCGGGTTCGCCCAGTAGTCCTTAAAAAGCGTGAGTGCCGTCGCCTTGAGGGCGAAATTCCGGTTCGAGTTGTTGGGGCCGTAGTCGTGGTCGTCCCAGATGGCGACATGCTCGCCGGTGCGTAGCAGTCGCTGCAGCGGCCCAAAGCTGCGGGTAGTCGCCCAGCGCCGGTGCATGTGCGTGGCGGCCTGGTGGGTGGGCGCGAAGTCCTCGTCGCGGTAATAGATGCTGTCACCCAGCCACAGCATGACGTCGGGGCGGCGTTTGGCGATGGCGTCAAAAATTTCGAAGCCCGCGCCAAAGGCCCCCTGTGGGGCATCGTAAGGCGGGTCGGGGAGATAGCTGCATGAGCCGGTGGCGATGACCAACTCCCGGGGGGCGGCGGGATGCGCGGGGGCCGTGGTGAATACCGGCAATTCGCCGAACTCTACCGGCGCCCCATCGAGGAGCACGCGGTAAACGTAGCGAGTGGCAGGCTGCAGGTGTTCGAGGCCAATGAGTGCGGTGTTTCCGCGCATCGGGCGGACGGCGACAGGCGCGCTGCGCTGCACCACATTGGGCCGTCCTTGCGGCCAATACTCAAGCTGGACGCGCGCGGGGCCGTCCGTCATCAGCCAGACATCGATGCCGGAGGCCGTTGCCGGCCCAGCCATTGGGCCGCCAGCCAAAGTGGCAGCGGCGATGCCCAGCCTCGGCGCGACCAGGAGCATCGGCAGGGCCAGGCGGAGCAACCATTGACACCCCGATTCCAGATCGCTCATCGGGCAAGGATTCCGTTCGTCGTCACACTGCCTCAGGGGGGATCAGGGGTAGGAATTATCAATGGCTTTCCTGTGGTCCCAATCGCCGTGACAAGATCGTGAGATCGCGGCCCACCCACGCGTCTTCATTGGAGGTACCAGTCTCCGGGCCAATCCACCGGATGAAACCCAGACCCAGCGTAGTCCAGCGCGGGCCCAGACGGCAGTGGCCTGGAAATCCAATAGCCCTGGAATTCATCGCACCCACATCGCCGCAGCACCTCAAATTGGCTGGCGGCCTCCACCCCTTCCGCGACAATGCGCAACTTTAAGGACTTACCGAGGAAGATCACGGCGTGAGGAATTGCCATGTGCGGTCCCTCCAGCTGACAGTCCGTAATAAAGGATTTGTCGATCTTCAGGCCATCGATGGGGAGGTCGCGCAGATAGCTGAGGGAGCTGTAACCGGTGCCAAAGTCATCCACCAGCACCGCAATTCCCAATCCACGCAATGCCGCTAAAACTCCCACCGTTCGCTCCATGTTCTGCATCAGCAGATTTTCAGTAACCTCCAGCTCAAGTGAATGGGGGGGAAGCCCGCTCTCGGCCAGGGCATCCTGAACTTCGCCCACAAGCTCATCCCTAATTTGGCGCGGAGAGAGATTCACGGCCACCGTCAATAAGCGGCCCGTTTCCCGTTGCCAACGCACGGCTTCCCGACAGGCTTGGAGGAGGATCTGCCGGCCGAGATCGAGGATCATCCCCGTCTCTTCGGCAATTGCGATGAAGCGATCGGGTGGGACCTGCCCCAGCCGCGGGGAATGCCAGCGTGCAAGTGCTTCAAACCCGGTGATGGCTCCCGATCCATCAATCTTGGGTTGGAACGCGACACCAATCTCCCCCGCCCCCAACGCGGCCCGCATCTCTGTTGTCAGATCAAACCGGCCCTTGACGTCTTCTGCCAGATGCGCGGAATAAAAGTGCAGACGGCCTTTCCCCGATCGCTTGGCTTCATAAAGCGCGGTATCGGCCGCCTTGAGGAGGCCCTCCCAATCCCTGGCATCCTCGGGAAATCGGGCCACGCCCAGGCTGGCGGTCACTGTCACCTCGAAGTCATCCAGGTGAAACGGGTCGTCAAAAACCCGCGCTAAGCGCTCCAGCGCAGAATTGAGCCCTTCCCGATTGCTCGCAGTATTCATCAAGAGGAGAAACTCGTCCCCACCATAGCGGGCCAGGAGGTCCCCTTCCCGGACATTGCGACCATACCTTTTGGCCAGAAGGCGGAGAAGCTTGTCACCATTGGCATGGCCCAGGTGATCATTGACCAGCTTGAAGTCATCAATATCGATGAAGACCATGGCCAAGCCCCGTACCTGACCGTCACGATTCGCGTGGGTGGCAAACCACCGCTCCGCCTCGTCCCGATTGGCCAGGCCGGTAAGGGTGTCGTGGGAGGCTTGGTGCGCCAGCAGTTCCTCGCTGCTGCGACGAGTCTCGACCTCGGCGGCCAACTCCCGGGTACGTTCAGCAACACGGTCCTCCAGGAGACGATTTAACTTCTCCAGCGTCCGCCTCGACTCCCCTTCGGCGCTCATGGCGGAGGCGGTGCGATAAGCCGCCGCAAAACTCAACCCCAGAAGAATCAACGTAATAACCAGGTAAACGACCTGGGATTGGCGTAACGCTGCGCGCAGATCGGCGTGCGATACATGCGCGATCAGGAGCCAGAACTCGGGGGCCACCGCAACCGCTTCTCCACTCGGATCGGCCTGACCACGCAACGCCGCCGCGGGGTGAATGGTGTCGAAGATCCACGTTCCCGCGTCATCCTCAAACTGTCCGGCGCCAGTCTGGCGCATCTGCATCCAGGCACGGGGAAAGGCGGCCTGGATGGTGGCCTCGGCGTTTCCGAACATGAATCCCCAGTCGGAATCTGGGGATGGGCCCCGCAACCAATTGCCATCCGTATCCACCCACCAAAGGCGGCCGCGACCCGTCTGTTCAAATCGCGACATAACGTCGTGGCCCAAATAGTTCAAGACCACCACGCCAGCCCTCTCCCCGCCAGGTCCATTTACCGGCGTTCCTACACGCATCATGGGTTTGAACGGACGCTCCACCTGACCATTCTCTATGTTTAGGTCCAGGCGCGAGGTATAAAGCGTCCCAGGGGCCAGGCCAATGGAATCGCGGAAATAGTATCGATCGGCCTTGCTCTGCAGTGCCTCGGAGGGAACCGGTGCCGCGGCCCCCCCGGTGAAGTTGATCCGAACGCGCTCTTCGCCACTCGCATCGATAAAGCGGATCTGGTCGTAAATGCCACGGGATTCCGCAAATGCCCCCCAATCCGACTCCACGTTACGGCGGGACGCGTCAGAGTGCTGCGCCAGATAGCTCGTCAACGCTTGGCCACGGGCCAGGAATCGAGTATCGCTGGCGATCAAAGCAAGTCGACTGAGGAACTGGGCACGAACCAGGCGCAGGCTTTCCGCAGATTGGTCGATCACCTGGCCGGCGATCCGCGCCTCTTCTGACCGATAGGCAAGGCCGCAGGTCACAGCGACTACGATCGCAGCCGGAATGAACAACGCCGCAACCTGACTGATCGTCGGTCTCATGGCGCCAGTAATCTCGCGCCGGCTGGAAAGGCACCAAAAGGTGAGCGGAGGGGCATCATGGTTTCGGCCTCATGTGGCCTTTACGGATGCCCTTGGGGTTCCTTGATTGCGTGGCCCGCCGCCAAGTTCCGCCACCGATTCAAATGACCGGAAGCCGAGGCACAAGACGACGGGGCCCCGCGCCTACCGCCCGCCTAAAGCGACGGAAGGTTCGATCCAGAATATGGCCGGACCCTCCTGGTCATTCCGGCTTGGATTACTCAGATGCGCGTGACCGCGACCGCGATTGGCAAGGAGCCCCCATCGCGGAGCGAGGGAGTGTCCTTCCTCTTACTCTGGAAAGCCGACCGCGCGGCAGCAGGGTGCGCCGCCGCCCACTCCGTCACACGGCGCCGCGGGACTCCAGTTCGACCTCAATCGTGCGCGCCAAGGCCGCGGCCAGAGGCAGGCGCTCTCCCTTGTAAGGGCCAGCCGCCAGAACTTTGGCCACGGTGCTGATCTTCTGGCCGCTGGATTGGCCCTTCAGGTCGCCTTTTTCGAGGGCTGCCAGGTCCAGCAGCTCGTTCCAGACCATGCCGTCGAGAAGCGGCACCAAGGCGATCTGCCGCCCACCTTCCTCCACCACCAGGGGGTCCCGGATATTCGCGACGAAGAACACCGCGGCCAGGTCCGCCGCGAAATCCACGCCATAGCGATCAAGGAAAAGCGGCAGCTTGGCCAGGTCATCCAGCCAAGCGGACACGAACTTCAGCTTTTCGGCATCGGCCAATACCACCGCCTGGCGCACGGTCGAGGTGGGCGGACGGCGGCGGCCGGAGGCGTCGGCAACTTCGCCTTCCACCAACACCATGTCGCCACGGAAGCCAAACATTGCCGGCCCAGCGGGCTCGATGAAGTTGAGATTGATGAGCAGGCCGCGTTGGTCGTAGTCCTTCAGCAGCATGGAGATCTCCCGGGAAAGTGAAGGGCGGCGCCCACCATGGGCGCGGATACCCGTCTTTAGAGCAGCCCCCATGCCAGCAGGCCCCTCAGGCGGAAATCGGCCAATTGCCCCGGATTTCAGCCCTTTCGATCGCGGGGAGCTTGCGCATGGCCTGTCGGATTGACGACAACCGCACCCCGTTCTGGGCGAGGCACGACACTTCCCATTTTTTCATATACGTCGTATGATTTTATACGTCGTATCCTTTTAACGCTGCCATGACCCCTCCTCCCGACCGTCGTGCCCGCCGACGCCAGCAGACCCTAGCCCACTTGGCGGATACCGCCTGGGCCCTTTTTGAAGCTGAAGGCTACGAGCCCGTCACCATGGAGCAGATCGCTGCCCGGGCAGACGTGGCCAAGGCCACCCTCTACAAACACTTCCCGGTCAAAGAGGCCTTGCTGCGCTATCGCTTCCACCGCGAGTTCGCCACCCAGGTCCCGGCCCTATTGGAGCATCTGGCCGCATTGCCGACCGCGACCGCCAGGCTGCGGAGCTATCTTGCCGCGAGTGCCGCCTGGGCCGAGGACCACCGCAGCTACCTGCTGCCCTACGTTCGCCTGCGCCTTGGCGAAGTGGGCAGCCCCAAACCTCGGGACGAGGGCGACCGCAGCGGCAACGCCCGCGTCTTCTTCCAGCTGATCGCTGAAGGGCAGCAGGGCGGCGAGTTTCGTCCGGATTTCCCTGCCGAGTTGATGGCCCACCATGCGGAATTCCTCTACCTCGGGGTGCTGCTGCGCTGGCTGCTTGGGGACCCTGCCCCCCTCGCCACGGCCTTCGACCGAATGGTGGATTTTCTGTGCGGCGGGCTTCTCGTGCCCCCGGACCGGTCATGAGCGCGCCGGCCTTCCTGCCCTGGCCGGAGTCCTTCGCCAGCGGCCCCGCGGCGGTCGGCGGAAAAGGCTGGAATCTCGCCCGTCTGGCGCGGTATGGCTTCCGCGTCCCCGCCGGAGGCGTCCTCCCCGTGTCCGCCTGGACCGCGTTCGCCGCCCAACCTGCGGTGGCGAGTCCCTTGGCCGCCGTGCTGGCGGAAACCGACGGCGCAACGCTCGCCCTGGAAACCGCGATCCTCACGGAACCGATGCCCCCGGCGGTGCTCACCGCCCTGGACGCCGCCCTCGCCCAATCCGGCCTGACCGACCAACCCCTCGCCGTCCGCTCCTCTGCGGTGGGGGAAGATTCCGACCGGGCCTCCTTTGCCGGCATCCTTGCTTCTCGCCTCCACGTATGCGGGCGGGAAGAGGTGCTCGCCGCTGTGCGCCAGGCCTGGGCCTCCGCCTGGTCTCCCCGCGCCCTCGCCTATCGGCGCCGGCTAGGCCTCCCGGCCGAGAGCGGCGCACCAGCCGTGGTCCTGATGGCCATGGCACCGGCCGCCAGCGCCGGAGTGGCATTTTCCTGCGATCCGCGCAGCGGCCGGGAAGACCGAGTCTTTGTCGCCGCCAACTTCGGGCTGGGCGAGACCGTGGTCGCCGGCACGGCCGACCCCGATGAGTGGGCGGTCCATGTCGGCTTCCATGGCCCGGAATGCCAGGTGATCGAATACCGCCCCGGCGCCAAGGCCCTTCGCTGCGAACCCCAGGCCCAGGGGGGAACGGTGACCCGCTCTGCGCCGACCGAGGTGCCCGCTCTGCCCGAGGATGCCCTGCTGGATCTGGCCCGCGCGGTGGTGCGCATCCGTGACGCGCTCGGTCACGGCGAGATCCACCAGGATGTGGAATGGACCTGGGACGGCCAACGCCTGTGGTTCGTCCAGGCCCGGCCGGTCACCGCCAGACCAGCCTATACCTACCCCGCCCTGACGGGTCTGCCTACCATATGGAGCAACGGCAACATCCGGGACTCCCTGCCGATGGTGGCCAAACCCCTGACCTGGAGCCTCGCCCCCCACACGATGGACGACATCCTGCTGTCCGGCCATCGTGCCGCCCACACCCCGATCCTTCCCGGGATCACCCGCAGCAGGCTCTATCAAGGGCGAGGCTATTTCAATGTCTCGGCGGTCCAATGGGAGTACTGGGAGGGCTTCGGGTTTCCCCCGGCCATCACCAATCGTCTGATGGGCGGACATCAGCCCGACCTCGCCGTCCCCCCTCCCCGGGGCTGGCGGGTCCGCCTTCGTCAGATCGGCGCCAATTTGCGCCTCACCCGGGCTTTGGCCAAAGCGCGTAAGGCTGCACCCGCCCAGATCGCGGAAATGCGGGAAGCCGCCCTCGGCGTCCGGCGGCAGGACTGGAACGACCTGTCCGACGCCGCACTTGCCCGCCGTTTCCATGAGGGCATGACTCGTTACGACCGCCTCCATGCCCTGCATCTGGTTCACAGCGCCAGCGCCGGCGGCTACCTCCTTCTCACCGCCCTCCTTGGCCTGTGGCTACCGGAGCGGGAGCGCGAAACCCTGGCCCGGGGCCTGCTGACCCAGACAGGAGCCATCACCAGTGCCGAACATGGCGAGAAACTCGCTGCCCTGGCCCAATTCGCGGAGGCGGAGCCGGCGGCCCGGGCCTGTCTGACGGCCCAACCCCTCGACCCCTGGGCCTGGCAGCGGCTTCCCGCGTCCTCCCGCTTCCGCCAGGCCTTAACGGCCTTTCTCGATGAATATGGTCACCGGGCGGTGTATGAGCTGGATGTGGCCAACGCCCGCTGGCGGGAGGATCCGAGGTGGTTGCTGGAAACCCTGCGAGACCAGCTCGACCGCCGCACGCTGGCCGAAGCCGCCGCCCGCCGCGCGGCAGCCACGGCCCAGGCCTGGGACCGATTGAAGGCCCGCACACCTGTCTGGCTGCGCCCGGCGGTCCTCGCCATCGTCCGAAGGCTGGTCCGCCAGGCCGGGCTGGAGGCGGCCCAACGCGAGGCCGCCAAATCCGCCGTGGTGCACGGTGTGGAGATCGCCCGCCTCCACAGCCGCGAAGCCGGCCGCCGTTTGGTCAGCCGCGGGGTCATCGCAGCCTCCGAAGACGTGGACTTCCTCACCCTGGAGGACTTGGTCGCTCTCCTCACCGGCGTATGGCGCGGAGAAGGCGCCCGGGCCCTGGTGGCAGATCGCCGCCAGCGCCACCTCCGCCTCACCGCCGATCCCGAGCCCCCCGATCTCCTGGAGGACGACACCCCACGGCGGGCCCCGGTGAGTCTGGCTGGCCGGGAGGCACCGCCGGGCACCTTAGCCGGTCTGGGAGTGGCGGCGGGCGGGGCGCGAGGAATCGCCCGGATCGTCATGCGGCCCGAAGACGGGGCGCGGCTTGCGCCGGGGGAGATCCTCGTCGCCCCATCCACCGACCCCGCCTGGACCCCCTTGTTCCTCCGGGCTGCGGCCCTGGTGACGGAAAGCGGCGGCTTCATCAGCCACGGCGCCATCGTCGCGCGGGAATATGGCCTGCCTGCGGTCGTGAATGTGGCCGGCGCGCTGGAACGCATCCAGGACGGCCAGCAGGTGGAAGTGGACGGCGACCGGGGTTGGGTGCGGCCCCTTTAAGGGGCCTTAGACCGGCGTGGTCAGGAGGTAATCCACGGCCAAGCCGGCGAAAACCGTCGCCCCCAGCCAGTTGTTATGGCGAAACGCGCGAAAGCAGGCCGAGCGTTCACGATGGCGGATGAGGGTCCAGTGATACCCGGCGATCCCCGCCGCGGCCACGAGGCCGCTGAAATAGGCCCCCCCCCGACCTACCGCGACGCCGATCCAGGCCATGAGGCCGAAAAAGGCGGCGTAGCACAGCATCACCGCGGCAACGTCGAAGCGGCCAAAGGTAATCGCGGAGGTCTTGATGCCGATCTTCAGGTCGTCCGGGCGATCCACCATTGCGTATTCAGTGTCGTAGGCAATGGCCCACAGGACGTTCGCGACGAGCATCACCCAGGCCAGCGCCGGCACTTCCCCCAGGATGGCGGCAAAGGCCATGGGAATGCCGAAGCCGAAGGCAATGCCGAGATAGGCCTGAGGAATGGCGAAGAATCGTTTGGTGAAGGGGTAGCTTGCCGCCAGAAACAGCGCCGGCACAGAGAGCAGGATCACCAGCCGGTTGAGGGGCAGGATGAGGGCAAAAGCGACCAAGGACAGACCCACCGCCAATGCCAGGGCCTCCCGGGTGGTCACCGCACCGGTGGCGAGGGGGCGCAATCGGGTGCGCTCGACATGGCCGTCGAAATTGCGGTCAGCATAGTCATTGATGACGCAGCCCGCCGAGCGCATCAGCACCGTACCAGCGACGAATATCGCCAGCACCAGCCCCTCGGGCCGCCCGTCACCGGCAATCCATAGCGCCCAGAGGGTCGGCCACAGGAGCAGCAGGATGCCGATGGGCTTGTCGAGGCGGGTCAGGCGGGCGTATAGGGGAAGCTTGGCGGCAAGATTCACGGTACGAAAGGGGGGCGGGACCGATGGGCGGGTGGAGGCGTCCTGGGCGCTCCGGGCCCAATGATAGCCCGTCCGCCTCCGGCCGTCAGGCGGGGGTGATCGCCGCCCCATGGCGGGTGAAATCGTGCACGACCACGCCGGACGTCGGCGGAATGGGTGCGTCCCAGGGCTTGGCCACGAAGGCCCGCCGGGCATCCTCCAACCCCGCCTTCCAGCGCTTGGCGACCCGGTCGCCGTCGAACTCGAGGTCTTTGGATTGATCTTCGCCGGGCAGGCGCGGGACTTCCAGATGCACGACATGGAACACGCTGCCACAACCCAAACAGGCCAGATCGAGGAGCGGCGAGTCGGGCACATGCTCGGCCAGGGCCCCGGCAAGAAGATTCACCGCGTGGCGCAGCTTGTGCAGTTCCTGCTCCATTTCGATCAAGGCCTCCGCCCGGCTAGCGAACTGGATCTCCTTGGCACGGCGCAGCACGTCCCGCAGCGTATCCGGCGCGGTATCGCCGATCGGCCACAGGGTCGCAAAGAGGCAGAGTGAATGGTTGCGGGGCTGGTCGTGGAGAATCCACTCCAGGGGAGTGTTGGAGTAGATGCCTCCATCCCAGAAATAACGGCCCCCAATACGGGCGGGGGGGAACGCGGGCGGCAGGGCGCCGCTGGCGAGAATGTGATCGACGGTGATCGGCTGGAACTTGCTGTCGAAATAGGTGAGCTCCGCGCTCTCGACATCGACCGCCCCCACGGAGAGGCGCACCGGCGACTGGGCGAGATAGTCGAAATCCACCAGTTCCCCCAGGGTCTTGCGCAGCGGGGTGACGTCATAAAAGCTCGCCACTTCGGGGGCAGTGGGCAGGTTCAGGGGAAACCCCGAACCGAAACGCGGTTTGAAGAAGCCCTGCAGGCCGAAGGTCATGGTCACGGCGCTGCGCAGGGTATTTTCGAGGAACGCATCGGCGTCCCCCGGGCCATTGCCCAGGAAGGGCGTGCCGCCCAGGGCATGGAGGGCCATGCGGGCCCAGAATTCCCGCACCCGGGCCAGCCGCCGCTCCGGCGGATTGCCCGCGATCAGCACCGCGTTGATCGCGCCGATGGAGGTGCCCACCACCCAATCCGGCTCGTAGCCCGCTTCCAGGCTCGCCTCGAAGACACCGGCCTGATAGGCGCCGAGGGCGCCTCCGCCCTGGAACACCAGAATGTTGCGGCGGGGCTTCACGACCTTGGTCTTGGTATGGGCAGCGGGCATGGGACCTCCTCCAGAGGATAGGGACGAACGAGTGGGATTCAGGCGGGAATTCGGACCCAGGGTTGTGACGCCAGGTCCAGGATGGCCGGCAGGAACACCTCGCACACCAGCAAGGCACGACCGTCGAGTTCAAACCGGGAGCGGCGCGCCCACAGCCCAGAGCCAGCGCCGGGGCTGACCGCGGCGGCTCGGCGATACCGGGGGTCGCGATGGTCCAAGCGGGCCACCCGCAGGGGCTGACGCAGGATGCGCGGGTCGGCAAACAGAGCCGCCCCCAGGGGGCGGTTGCCGAGGCCGGTAAAACGATTCCACGGTCCCCGCAGGTGGTCCCGCGACATAAGCGAGCGGGCATAGACCACCGGGACGTCGTCGGCCAGCAAGACGACCTCCCTTTGCCAAGCCATGACCCCAGGGGCGAGTCCCAGGACGGCGGCTTCATCGCAATGGGGCCGTGCCAGTCCCTGCCCCAGGACCTGCACGGCAAAGCGCCCGCAGCGCGCGCGGATGCGGGCGGTCAGCGAGCCGGGATCGGTGAGCCAAGGGTAAAGCCCCCGCGGAATGGTGATGCGGGGCGGATGGCACAGCCAGGGGGCGACAGGGCAGGTGGACGGCACGCGGGGGAGGCGAAATCGCAAAGGCCGACAGTGTACCTGCTTCGCCCGCTCCGCCAGCCCCTTGCGGTCCCCTTCAGGTCCTGTGTGGCGGCAGAGTCCTGGCTCAGGGCGTAGCGGGGCCGGGTTCAGAGTCCTGGGAGGCCGGACCCCAGATCCTTGGCGCCCCAACTAACCCCGGATCAACGCCCTCCGGATTCAGCTCCGGGTCACCCCGGAGGCTGCCGCTGGCCCGAGGGGAAAATCCCCCTGACGACCGGATCGGCCAGGGCCTGAAGAATGCTCACGGTACGTCCTTGCGGACTCCACGGGTCTCGGCCACCATTTTGTTGAGCTGATCGACGGTCGTCGAGGCCTCATAGATGCCGGCCGCCACCCGCACGTCCGGCTGGAAGGACACCGTAGTCTTGAGGGCATAGGTGATCTTGCGGGACGCATTGCCCTCGCCCGGCTTGGGCCACAGATACTCCACCCAGCCCCCCCCGGCCTTGTCGCTGGCCACACACAGAGCCTGGAAAAGGTGATTGCCCTTGTCATCCTGCATCTGCAGGATCGGCCGGCCGATCAGATCGGGCCGCAGGGGGTGGGCGATCATCTTGTTGTCGCGGCAGCT
>JAEUNX010000104.1 GCA_016791025.1 Zoogloeaceae bacterium
CGGGCGTAGGCGGCGTGGAGATCGTCGCTCACAGCCCAGAAATCCGGGGCGGTGCGCCGCACGGCGAAGCGGTCGGCCAGGCGCCGATAGTCCTCCTCGGAAGCCAGTCCCGCGATAGTCTGAGTGAGAAGGGGCAGATCCGCCGCTGGAACGCGGTAAAGGGCATTGGGATAGGCTCCTACAATCCCGGGCACCACTGACAAGGTGTGGTCGTCCGGCGCCAGACGGCGTTCCTCGGCAAAGATCTCCGAGACGTTGAGATGGCCGGTGTTGCGCAACAAGGTGGCGTACACCGGCGCCTGGTCCGGAAGTTCCAACCGCAACACGGTGCTCTCCGGCAGCCAGGACAAGGCCCTCCCGCGCTGGCGGGCGAGTTGGGCAAGCCCCGCGCGGAGCCCAGGATCCGGGATCGCGGCCAGGCTGTGGCGCTGCCCCGCCGCCCGGCCGAGCCGGGCCTTGAGCATCTCGAACAGTTCCCGCTGGGGATCCTGGGTACGGTAATGGACATCGCTGTCATGGTTCAGCCAGGCATGCTTGCCATACACGAAGTCCTTTTCATGCTGATCCGCCTCCCGGTACCAGCGATCCCGCGTCGCTTCTCGCTGGCTCTTGGGCAGGTAGGCGAGGAAGTTGAATTCCGCCTCCATGCGCAGGAAGTCCATGTAGAGCCGGCTCTCCAGTTGATGGCCCACCGTGCCAAAAACGTCAAAGTTGGCCACCAGAAGGTAATGGATCCGCTCCAGCAAAGGGTAGGTGAAGACCCAGGCGGTCTTTGGCGGGTCCCCAGCGAGGCCCTGGAGCACGGTTGCGCTGTCCAGATGACGGAAGATGGTCAGCGCGGCATTGGGGTTCTGGCCCCCGCCGTCCCAGATGAGGTTGAGATCAAGCTTCAGGTGCCCCTTGGCGAAAACCTTGTCGAGGTAGCGGGAGCGCTCTTCCAGATACTGCATTTCCCTCCGGCTGTAGTCCAACCAGCTCACCAGTGAAGGTGCCTTGGAGGTCCACCCGGCAGGCAATCCCAGATTCGGAATCTGCTCGCCGACGAAGCGGTCGACCGCGGCATCCCGCTTGTCATTGTCCGGATCGGCAAAGAATACCCAGAAATGATCGTTGATCACGTTGAGGGCCACCTGGCCCCGGCATACCGGCCCCTTGATGAAGCCCATGATGGTGAAGGCCGCCTCGTCGAGCATGAAGCGATATCGACTTCCCGGCGGAATGGCCGCGTAGGTCGCAAAGGGATTGGCCACTTCCTCGGCGGAATAGCCCGGCAGCCGCTCCACCGTGTAGTCACTGCCGAGAAACAGCGCGCGCCAGCGGGCCATGCGGGCGCCATCAAGACGATAGGGCATATGGGTCTTGGCCACCACCACCTCCAGGTCCGGCACCAGCCGGTACCACACCCGGGGCACCCCGGGGTCGTCGTGGGGGCGGCGAGTGGCGATGCGGCGCACTGGCTCCCCCGGCGGCGTGGCGGAGCGCACGAGGCGGAAGAAGTGGGCCTCGGCTTCCCCGTCAAAGTGAAGGTGGCCTAGGAAGAGGTGCTCAAAGAGATAGCGGCTCATCAGCCGCTCCTTGAGACTGTCCCCGTTTAGGAAGCGCTCCCACTCGCCGACCTGCCGCCGCTCCGCCGCACTGGGCGCGGGGGGCGAATCGGCCGGGGCGCCCTGGGCCAACCAGCGGTTCAGGATCGACTGCTCGTCGCGGGTGATGGCCGGCAGGGCGTAGGGCATGCCCCACTCCGGATGCCTGGCAGCGAAGCCGTCGAATTCCGCCAGGTTCGGACAGGAAAGCTCGCGATTGATGTCGAAATTAAAGCGCTCACCAGGCAGAACGCCCTGGCGTGGGCCAGGATTCTGAGTCTTGAGTTCGAGCATCCGATGCAGGACGCTGGCGGAAAGTCGATTGCCCTCGCCGGAAGTCGGCCACTCGTTCAGGACCGGGTGGAAGCCTAACTGCCGCCAACCCGAGGCCTGGTCCGCATCCTCGAAGAGTCGCGTCGGCACCCCCTCCACCAGCCGCGACACGCCATACACCGCCGATTTGGTACTGCCCCTGGCCACCCCCTCCCAGGCGGTCAGCTTGAGCTGGCAGGGGGCATCGTAGCAGGCATGGCAGACCACGCAGCGGCGGGTAAGAATGGGCTGCACCTCCCTTTCGTAGGAGATCTGGCCGTCTTGCCAGCGGCGCACATCGTGGGCGGCCGGGTCCTGAGGTCCGAGGACCGATTCCAGCCGGACTGCCGCCACCGCCGCGCACCCGGCGAGCAGCAACAGCGGAAGCCAGGACACCAGGGACAAGGGGCGGAAATGAGGGGGTCGGGGCAGGCTCACCGGGCGATCTCACGGGCGCGAAAAGCCGCCATGCTAGCGGAAACCGCCGCGCGCCAGCGCCCGCCATTCTGGCAGCGCCTCAAGCTGGCCGTGAGCGCGGCGCTCTCCGACAACGAGGGAGCACTCTGCGGTACTGAGCCCCACCCTTCGAACTGTATCGAGATCCCAACGAGATCGAGCACCACCGCCCCGGTGTCAAGCGATTCCGCCGTGCGGCCCGCGATGAGTTATTACGTATTGGGCGACGCGAGGGGGCCAATTCCACTCGCGAGTCCTGGCAGGAGGGCCTGAACCGTTTGCCCAAACACCACGACCGCGAGCGCCCCCACCCGGGTGATCGCAGCAACGGACACCCCCCTTATCAGACGGTGCAGACCATTATCAAGCCCACAGAAAAACGGGGGTCTGATGAAACTTCATAAGGTTAGGAATGCATGCAGTCCGGTCCACCCGGGACCAAGCACATGGCAATTGGCCAGATCTTGTTCCGGTAGGAGCCGCTCGATTGGGGCCTACCCCCCATAGCGGGTGAGTGACATAGTTCTCTTGGCCCATCGATGATGGGGCGACAGGTGTCACCCTACGCGGATAAGCTCGGGCAAAATACGTCGCCAAGGCCGCCGAATTCCACACTTCTCATGCTGTTTAACTCTTACGCATTTTTGCTGGCCTACCTGCCAGTCACCGTCCTTGGCTTTTTCCTCCTCGGCCGTTTCGGCAAATCAGCTGGTGCCGCTTGGCTGGCCGCGTCTTCACTGTTCTTTTATGCTTGGTGGGACTACCGCTACCTAGCTCTGCTGTTGGCTTCAATCGTTTGCAACTATTTTGCCGGCAGCTACATCGCCCGCCGCCCGGGCAGCCACGCGAGCCGGCGGGCCTTGACCGCAGCGGTGGCGCTGAATCTAGGGCTGCTGGGCTACTACAAGTACGTGGATTTTTTTCTGGGCAGCGCCAATGCCCTATTCGGCACCGACTGGCCTCTGCTGAGCATCATTCTTCCGATCGGGATTTCCTTCTTCACCTTTACTCAAATCGCCTTTCTGGCCGATGCCTACATTGGCAAGGTCACCGAATACCGTTTCGTCTACTACCTGCTCTTCGTCACCTATTTCCCGCACCTCATTGCTGGACCGGTGCTGCACCACAAGGAAATGATGCCCCAATTCGATGAGGATCAAAATTACCGCCCCCAGGCCGCCAATTTCGCCGTTGGCCTGACCATCTTCGCCATTGGCCTAGCCAAGAAGGTGCTGCTGGCTGACACCTTAGCTAGCTATGCCGCTCCCGCCTTCGACCCACGGGCCGAGGCCCCGAGCCTGTTCCTGGCCTGGGGCGGAGCATTGGCCTATACCTTCCAGCTCTACTTCGACTTCTCCGGCTATTCCGACATGGCCATCGGCCTGTCCCGCATGTTCGGGGTACGCCTACCCCTCAACTTCGACTCGCCATACAAGGCTGCAAACATCACCGAATTCTGGCGGCGCTGGCACATGACGCTGTCGCGCTTCCTGCGGGATTATCTCTACATCCCCTTGGGGGGTAATCGACGGGGTGGACCGCGCCGTCACTTCAATTTGCTCACCACCATGGTGCTGGGCGGCCTTTGGCATGGGGCTGGTTGGAATTTCGTGATCTGGGGGGCGTTGCATGGTGGCTACCTGGTCGTCAATCACGCCTGGCAGGAGGCCTGCAGACGCTTTCCGGTGCGGCTTCCGGCCGCCTTGGCGCGAGGGTTGGGCATCGCCCTGACCTTCCTGTGCGTGGTGGTGGCGTGGGTCTATTTTCGTGCGCCGGATCTGGCCACGGCCCACCGGCTCCTGGCCGGCATGGCCGGCCTGACAGGTGCGACCCTGCCGGAGTCCATCCTGTCCCGGATGGGGCCAGCCCAGGCCCTGCTCCAAGGGCTCGGGGTGGAGGGCTACCTGGGGGGTGGGGCCCACTTCGCCGGAACGTGGGGCTGGGTGGCAGCGGGGGCTTTGATTGCCTTCCTGGCCCCCAACACCCAGCAGATCATGGGGCACTTCGAGCCCGCCCTGGCCGAGGCCGGCCATGTGCCGCGCGCCCCCCGCCTGGCCTGGCAGCCCCGCCGCCCGGAAGCGGTGGCAGTGGGGCTGGTGCTGGCCCTGGGGGTGCTGGCCATGAGTCGCCCCACCGAATTCCTCTATTTCCAGTTCTAAGGGGTGCCATGTCCTGGTCTACCTATTTGCGCTGGATGTTAGGGACCCTCCTGGCCGTGGTGGCCGGGGTCGGCACCTTCAACATGTTGATCGACCCCCTGGGAGTTTTTGGAACACCGCGCGTCCACGGTTTCAACGCCCTGAAGCCTCACCTTGACCATCATTACGAATTAGCCCGCTGGGAAGCGGCCCGCCGTCGATGCTCGCTGGTCGGAATTTTCGGCAATTCCAGGGCCGAGATTGGCTTTGACCCTGCCGAAGATGCATTTACAACTCGCAAGCTTACGGCTTTCAATCACGCCATTCCGGGAAGCAATATCACCGTTGCCGCACGCCAATTCGGCTGGCTGAGTCGGGTTGGCTGCGCGCCAAAGCGGGTCGTCCTCGGCCTAGAGTTCTTTGACTTTCTTGGATCCCCCGCCGCAGAGCCCACTGACCCTTCGACTTTCCCAACCCCAGGCAAGGATTGGCGCTTTATGCGTGAGGTGGTCTTTTCATTGACCGGACTCCTGGATTCGTTCAGCACGATCGCCATCCAATCTGCTCGCTACCCAGCAACGATTACGGAAGCGGGTTTCAACCCTTTGTTCAACTATCGTCAGGAAGTTGAGAACAGTGGTCACTACGTGCTATTTCGCCAAAGGGCAGTTGAAAACGTCAAGGCTTGGCAAATTAGGGCTTCGCGGCCAAGGCTTATAGCTGGGCGTCTGTCCCTCGACCAAACCGACCTGGAGAATTTTTTGCGCCAAGCCACTGCCGCGGGGTCCGAGGTGGATTTGGTAATCTACCCCTACCATGCGGAGATTCGGCTAGTCATGGAACGCTTGAACCTGTCTCACCAATTCGCGGAATGGAAGCGCGGCATCGTCGCCACTGCCGCTAGATTTTCTGGTCAGGATTCCAGCATGCGGGTGTGGGATTTCAGTGCGCTCCAGCCCGAGACCCTTGAACCCATTCCCCCTCCCGGGGACCGCACATCGCACTTAAAGTGGTACTGGGAGGGTGGCCATTTCAAAAAGGCCCTCGGTGCCAAAGTTCTCGACCGGCTGTTGGGGGCCTCGGGCAACTTTGGCCAGCAGTTGAACCCTGCCAACATTGACGCTTGGCTAGAGAGTGATCGCGAAGGGCTGCAAGAGTTTCTGCAATCGGCGTCACCCCTGGTTGCCGAGGTCGACAGCGTCATCTCAAGCACGGCGACAAAGTCCAATTAGGGTGCCGACAACTTTCGCCGCCCTTCAGCGCATCTGGAAAAGCTCCTGATGGAAGTGGCGCGCGGCCAACCCCTGGGCA
>JAEUNX010000130.1 GCA_016791025.1 Zoogloeaceae bacterium
CTCCATGTGCGGCCCCCACTTCTGCTCCATGAAGATCACCCAGGATGTGCGCGACTTCGCTGCCGCCCAGGGGATTGGGGAAGATGAGGCGCTCACCAAGGGTATGGAGACCAAGGCCGTGGAGTTCGTCAAGGCGGGGGCGGAAATTTATCGGAAGGTGTAATCACTTCCGCCAGAGCTTCAAAGGAAACGGGCCGCAACGCGGCCCGTTTGCCATTTCTGGCCAGCTTAAGGGAGAGCCAAACACCACCAAAATATCAATTCCATCTCATTGTATTAACTATTTGTTTCCGGTATTTATACGAATAAAGACACATAGCCGGAAACAGCATGAAGCCGCTTACCAATCAGCAGCGCCTGCACCTCATCAACAGCGAACAGCTTTATGAAAACTTTCGAGAGGCACGGTTGCACGCAGCATCCCACGCCTACGGCATGCGCTGGAAGACTGTCCGCGGTGTGGACTACCTTTTCCGAGACCGGGATGCCCGGGGCAATGGCAAATCCCTTGGGCGGCGCACCCCGGAAACCGAAGCGGTCCTCGCGGCATTCCTACAAGGCAAGCAAGCCGCCACCGAACGCCTCGACGGCATACGTTCCGCGCTGGACGAGCAGGCCCGCATCAATAAGGCGCTTCGCTTGTCCCGGGTGCCTCGGACCGTCGCACGCATCCTCCGCGAACTAGACGCCGCGGGGCTGTACAAAACTTTCACCGTGCTCGGTACCCAGGCCCTGTTCGGCTACGAAGCCGCCGGTGGCGTGCAGTTTCTAAGCGAGCTGCTGGCCTCCGGTGACGTGGACCTGCTCTACGACTACCGCAAAAAGATCACCCTGGTCTCCGCCCGCCTCGACGGCCAAGGCTTGCTCGGCCTCCTCAAGCGCACAGACCGCAGTTTCGAATGTATCCGCAAAGGGAACTTCCGCGCAGCCAATGCCGGGCAATTCATGGTGGACTTGATCGTTCCACCCCGCAGCACGGACCAACCCGAGCCAATCACCTTTGCCGCGAATGACCTCGTCGCGGCCGAGGTTCCTGGACTGCAATGGCTACTGAACGCGCCCAAACTCGACACAGTCGCCATCGACGAAGAGGGCTGGCCGGCTCCCCTGCGCGTTCCCGACCCCCGCGCCTTTGCTCTCCACAAGGCATGGCTCGCGCAGCTACCGAGCCGAGAACCCATCAAGAAACCCCGCGACCAAGCCCAGGCCAGTGCTGTCGCCACCTTGGTGCGCGAATACCTACCCCACCTGTCCTTCGACGATGCACTCCTCTCACTCCATGGCGATGTACGCCGCTTCGTGGCGAATTTGTCATAACGCAACGGGGAATAGCTTGATCCCCCAGATACGGCGACTCGGATTTCGCCACGCGGTGGCGTTTGATCAAGGCCGACTTCTCCAAACGGTTGCCACTCAATGTGAATCGCCACGGGTTTGGTGGATGCTCCGATCCCTGAGAAGATGGAGCCATGATGAGCAAGAAACCTCTGCCGAAGTATTCCCCCGAAGTGCGTGAGCGTGCGGTGCGCTCGGTGCAGGAGCGCCGCGGTGAGTATCCGTCGCTGTGGGCAACGATGGAGTCCATCGCCCCGAAGAGCGGCTGCGCGGCGCCAACCCTGCATGAGTGGGTCAAGAAGTAGGAGATCGACGCGGGCCTGCGAGACGGTGTGAGCACCGAAGAGCGGGAACGTATCAAGGCCCTGGAACGCGAGGTCAAAGAGTTGCGCCGGGCCAACGAGATCCTGAAGCTGGCCAGTGCGTTTTTCGCCCAGGCGGAGCTCGACCGCCGGCTCAGGTCCTGAAGGCCTTCGTCGACCAATACCGGCATACCTATGGGGTCGAGCCGGTCTGGGAAGTCTTGCAGATTGCCCCGTCCGGGTATTGGCGCCATGCTGCCCAGCAGCGTGACCCCAGCCTGCTGTGTCGTCCTGTCCCGCGCGATGCGGTTCTGATTCCTGAGATTGA
>JAEUNX010000136.1 GCA_016791025.1 Zoogloeaceae bacterium
GGGGTGGATCTGGCCGCGGTGCGCACGGCGCTACTGGGCGGCTCGGCGGCGAGTCGGGTCATGGAGGTGATGGGGGACCGGATGGTGCGCCGCGACTTTGCGGCGGGCATCGAGGGGCGCCTCCACCACAAGGATTTCGGCCTGGTGCTCCAGGAGGCGGTGGCTCTGGGGTGCCCGCTGCCCATCGCGGCCCAGGTCTGGCAGCAACTCAATGCCCTGATGGGGCTGGGCTGGGGCCGGGACGACACGGCATCCCTGCTGCGGGTGCTGGAGGCTGAATCGAAGGGTCAGCCGTGAAGCGTCGCGCTTTTCTCCTCGTGATCAGCGCGGTGGCACTGACCGGATGTGGGGGGCTGACCCTGGGGCTTGATGCGCCGAAGGTGGCCCTGTCCGACATCCGCCTAGTGGGGGGCGGATTGGTGGAGCAGCGCTTTCTCCTCACCCTGCGGGTCACCAACCCCAATGACCGGGATCTCGAAGTCGACACCCTCAGCTACGAGGTGGAACTCAACGGCGAACCCTTCGCCCACGGCACGAGACACAGCCCATTTACGCTCCGGGCCCTGGACGACACCTTGGTGGAGGTGGAGGGCGTGAGCAACCTTGCGGCCTTGCTCGATCAATTGCAGGGTCTGCTGCGGGGCCCCAATGGCCCGGAGGCTTTGCCCTATCGCATCCACGGCCGGCTGCGGAGCGGTTCCTTCGGATTTCTGCCCTTCGACCGCAAGGGCGAGATCCGGCTTCCCGACGACTTTGGCGGGCGCCTGTTCCGGCGGAGCAAGCCCCGCACCGAGCAGTTTTAGGTCCGGGCCCGCCGGCTAGTCAGGGTGGTCCCCAGGGCCGTCAGCATGAAGAGGCCAATCGCGGCGCCAATGCTCAGGCCGCCAAGGAAAGCTTTGCGAGGCCGGGAAGGCCGATCAGGGGACAATGAGCCGCACAGCTTTCGGGGGTGTTGGGGGGCATCAGCGGCGACGGCAGGTAGCGGTCAGGGCACCCGCCGCAGGCCGGCTTCCTCTAGCGGCGACCGCGCATCGGGACTGGGCGGAGTCTTGCGGGAAAAGAGCTTCATGGGCCTTCTCCGGGCTGGGGCTGGCCGTAGTGGCGGAACTTCTCCAGGACTTCGGCCATTTCCGTGTCGCCCAGGAGGCGAGGGGGGCCGAGTTGGACGGACCGCCAGTACTGTTCGCACAAGGCTTCGAATTCGATGGCCAGATCCAGGGCGTGGGCGGGGTCTCGCCCGAATACCAGCATGCCGTGATTGCCGAGCAGGCAGGCGCAACGGTCCTCCAGGGCCGCGAGGGCGTGGTCCGAGAGCGCCTGGGTACCAAAGGTGGCGTAGGGCGCGCAACGGATGGTGCTGCCGCCAAAGCGGGCGATCATGTAGTGGAAAGGCGGGATGTCCCGGCCGTGGCAGGCCAGGGCGGTGGCGAAGGGGGCGTGGGCATGGAGGATGGCGCCGGCCTCCGGGCGGGCCGCATAGACATCCCGATGGAAGCGCCATTCGCTGGACGGCGCGCGGGCGCCGTGGGCAGCACCGGCGAGGGTCATTGTCACCAGATCATCCGCCTGGCAGGCGTCGGCCGCCATGCCGGTCGGGGTGATTAGGAAGCCCTCCGGGCAGCGGACGCTGGCGTTGCCGGCGGTGCCAACGTTGAGGCGGGCTTGGCAAAGGCCCCGGGCAGCGGCGAGGAGGGATTGCCGCAGGGGACCATTGTTCATGGGTTTCGCTCCGGATAGAGACCGCCCAAGCGGTCCAGGGTGACGAGGCCCCGCTCGGTGATCAATGCGGTAATCAGGCGAGCCGGGGTCACGTCGAAGGCGGGATTGGCCACCGGTGTGCCCGCGGCGGCGAGGCGGATTTCCCCCGGCTGATCGGTGGGCGTCAGGCCGGGAATCACCAGGACTTCATCGGCCGTCCGATCCTCGATCGGGATTGCCGCGCCGTTCGGGCAGGAAAAATCCAGGGTTGATCCGGGGGCGGCAATGTAGAACGGCACACCTTGATCCTGGGCGGCCAGGGCCTTGAGATAGGTGCCGATCTTGTTGGCCGTATCCCCGTTCGCCGCGACCCGATCGGCGCCGGTGATGACCAGATCCACCGCGCCTTGGCTGAGGAGGTGTCCCGCCGCGTTGTCGGCGATGAGGCGGAAGGGGATGCCGGACTGGGCCAACTCCCAGGCGGTGAGGAGCCCCTGGTTGCGGGGCCGGGTCTCGCTGACCCAGACCAGCAGCGGGATGCCGGCCGCCTGGGCAGCATAGACTGGGGCGAGGGCGGTGCCATGGCCGCAGGTGGCGAGCCACCCCGCATTACAGTGGGTCATGACCCGCACCGGCCCGGGCCGGCGGCTGGCGATCTCTGCGATCAGGGGAAGCCCGTGGCGCCCGATGGCGGCATTCTGGGCGGCGTCTTCTTTCTGAATGGCCTCGGCTTCCGCCCAGGCCGCCTCCCGCCGTGCGGATGGGGCGAGAGGGCGCAGCCGCTTTGCCATTCGGCCCAGGGCCCAGTGGAGATTGACGGCGGTGGGCCGAGTCGCGGCCAGGTCGGCCAGCGCGGCATCCAGGCTCGCGTCGTCGGTGCGCTCGCCCAGGGCGAGGGCCATGCCGAAGGCGGCCGTGGCCCCGATGAGGGGGGCGCCCCGCACCTGCATCGTCCGGATCGCCCGGGCGGCGTCGGCGAGGTTCGCCAGGCGCACGAAGGTCCGCTGGTGGGGCAGGGCGGTCTGATCCAGGATCAGGATGCTGTCGTCGTCGCGTTGCAGGGTGGGGCAGGAGTCGTCGCAATTCATGGGGTCATTCTAGCCGCGGCTGCACTGGCGGCCTTGGTCGGAATCAAGGGGGCACGTTGCTCGCGCTGGGCGGCCAGGGGACAATTCGGGTTCCGCCGAGCCCGTGCGAGGCCCACATGCCCCATTTTCCTGCCCCAGTCATCTCAAGTCTCCCGACGGTGGGGACCACGATCTTCACCGTGATGAGTCGCCTCGCCCAGGAGTGCGGGGCGATCAATCTTTCCCAGGGTTTTCCGGATTTCAACGCCGAGGAC
>JAEUNX010000142.1 GCA_016791025.1 Zoogloeaceae bacterium
GGGAACCGACAGCAGGGCGCGTAAATCTGCCTCGGCGTTGGTCAGGATGGTGCCAAACTCCTTCCCGCGATGGCTCATCTCCATCACGCCCATGCCGCAGCCATGCCAATCCAGCATCTCCCCGGCCGCTTCGGCCAGAACCTCCGCCGGCAGGGTCGCCGGGCCAGCGCTGAAGTTGAACACTCGGGCCATTACGCCTCCTCATCCGGACCGGCGGTATTGCCTGCTTCCGGCACATCGCCGCCTGACCCATCCTCGGCCACCGGGTCATCAACTTCAGACTCGGCCACCTTTTCCAATCCCGCTAGCTCCGTGCCCTCGTCCAGGGAAATCAGGGTGACCCCCTGGGTGGAGCGCCCCATCTCGCGAATGTCGGCGACCTTGGTGCGGATCAGGACTCCGCCGGTGGAGATCAACATCACTTCGTCCGACGGCTCGACCAGTACGGCCGCCACCAGGCTGCCGTTTCGCTCTGAGGTCTGGATCGCGATCATGCCCTTGGTGCCGCGCCCATGCCGGGTATATTCAGCCACCGGGGTACGCTTGCCAAACCCGTTGGCGGTGGCCGTGAGCACCGAGAGGTCTTCCGTCTGGGCGACCAGCATTGCGATCACGCATTGCTCGTCCTCGAGGGTCATGCCCCGGACGCCACGGGCCTCGCGGCCCATGGGGCGAACGTCATCCTCGGAGAAGCGGACCGCCTTGCCGGCGTCGGAGAACAACATCACGTCACACTGCCCATCGGTGATGGCCACGCCGATCAAGTGGTCGCCGTCGTCGAGGTTGACGGCGATGATCCCAGCCTTGCGCGGGTTGGCGAAGGCCGTGAGCGCCGTCTTCTTCACCGTGCCCTGGGCCGTGGCCATGAAGATGTAATGATCCTCGTCGAAGGCCTGGACCGGCAGGACGGCGGTGATCTTTTCCCCTTCGACCAAGGGGAAAAGGTTCACGATGGGCCGCCCCCGGGAAGTGCGGGTACCCTCCGGCGCTTCATACACCTTTAGCCAGTAGGCCCGACCACGATTGGAGAAGCACAGGATCGTGTCATGGGTGTTGGCGACAAAAAGGCGGTCGATGAAATCCTCGTCTTTCATCGACGTTGCCTGCTTACCCCGCCCACCCCGACGCTGGGCCCGATAGTCGGCCAGGGGCTGCCGCTTGAAGTAGCCGCCGTGGGACAAGGTCACCACCATGTCTTCCGGCGCGATCAGATCCTCAATATTGATCTCGGCGGTGTTCAGCACCACCTCCGAGCGCCGCGGATCGCCAAACTGGGTCTTGATCGCGGTGAGCTCACCCACGATGATTTCGGTGATACGCGCTGGTTTGGCGAGGATGTCGAGGAGGTCGCTGATGAGCGCCATCACGTCCCGATACTCGCCAACAATCTTGTCCTGCTCCATGTTGGTCAGACGCTGAAGCTGCATTTCAAGAATGCGCTGGGCCTGGACGTCAGAGAGACGGTAGCCGCCATCGGCGAGCCCAAAGATGGGATCCAGCCCCTCGGGACGGAAGCTTTCGGCCGCCGCCCGGGCAAGCATGTCCTCGACCAGCCCCGAACGCCAGGTGCGTGCCATCAGCTCCCGCTTGGCCTCGGCCGGCGTCGGGGCGGCCTTGATAAGAGCGATGATTTCGTCGACGTTGGACAGCGCAACTGCCAGCCCCTCCAGGATGTGCCCGCGCTCCCGCGCCTTGCGCAGTTCGAACAAGGTCCGTCGCGTGACGACCTCCCGGCGATGCGCCAGAAAACATTCCAGCATCTGCTTGAGATTGAGCAGGCGCGGGCGCCCGTCCACCAGCGCCACCATATTCATGCCGAAGGTGTCCTGGAGCTGGGTCTGCTTGAAGAGGTTGTTCTGCACCACCTCCGGCACTTCGCCGCGCTTCAGTTCGATGACGACGCGCATGCCGGACTTGTCGGACTCGTCGCGGATCTCGCTGATGCCCTCGATCTTCTTGTCGTTGACCAGCTCGGCGATCTTCTCCAGCAGGGTCTTCTTATTCACCTGGTAGGGAAGCTCATCGACGATGATGGCTTGGCGATCGCCCTTGCCAATATCCTCGAAGTGGGTCCGCGCCCGCATCACCACCCGGCCACGCCCGGTGCGGTAGCCCTCATGCACCCCGGACAAGCCGTAGATCAGCGCCGCCGTCGGAAAATCCGGCGCCTGGATGATCCGGATCAGCTCTTCGATGTCGAGATCCGGATCGGCGAGCAGAGCGAGGCAGGCATCCACCACTTCAGAGAGATTGTGGGGCGGGATGTTGGTCGCCATCCCGACGGCAATCCCCGACGAACCGTTGATCAGGAGGTTCGGGACTTTAGCAGGCAGGATGAGAGGCTCATTTTCCGAGCCGTCATAGTTGGGCCCGAAATCGACCGTTTCCTTGTCGATGTCGGCCAGCAGTTCATGGCCGATTCGGGCCATGCGGATCTCGGTGTATCGCATGGCGGCGGCATTGTCGCCATCCACCGAACCGAAGTTTCCCTGCCCATCCACGAGCATGTAGCGCAGTGAGAAGTTCTGCGCCATGCGAACAATGGTGTCATAGACCGCAGTGTCGCCGTGGGGATGGTACTTACCAATCACGTCCCCGACGATACGGGCGGATTTCTTGTACGGTCGGTTCCAGTCGTTATTGAGTTCATGCATCGCGTAGAGCACGCGACGATGCACCGGCTTGAGCCCGTCCCGCGCATCGGGGAGCGCCCGGCCGACGATCACGCTCATGGCGTAATCGAGGTACGAATGGCGCATCTCCTCTTCGAGGCTGATGGGAAGCGTCTCTTTGGCGAACTGGATCATGGAGCAGGTTTGGCGCGGTCGACCCGAAACGTAAAAGTTTAACATGGGACGCCCCAGTCTCCCGTCCATTCCCCGCCGTGCGGCGGCGCAAGCCGGGAACCCGGGCCAAGGATCGCCAGCCGCCCTTGACTCGCGTTGTACACCTGGAAGCCTTGTGCTTAAATCTGAAACAGTGGCCGGGCCAAAAATGACGTCTGCCGGCACTTTCCGCTCCATTCGATAACCAGGGAGAAGACAAATGAGGAGACGTTCGATGGTCGGCGTATTCGCGGCCTTGGCCTTTGGGGGGGTCAGTTCCCTCGCCACGGCTGCCGACGTGGTGGTGGATGGCCGCGGGGAGATCCCCTACGTCATCGACGGTCGCAATGTCGTCACACGCAGCGGAACCGAACTGTGCTGGCGCACCGGCTATTGGACCCCTGCCGCCGCGGCCGCCGCCCAGGCAGGCACGGTGCCGGTAGGGTGCGCCTGCGATCCCGACGTCGTACCGAAGGAAAAATGTATGCCCCCCTTGGCTGCGGCGCCGGCCACGCCACCCCCGGCGACTGCACCGACGGCGAAGTTGATCACCCTTTCCACCAAAGCGCTCTTCGATTTTGACAAAGCCGTCCTCAAGCCCGCCGGCAAGACGGCCATCGACACTGAAGTCCTGAGTCAGCTGGCAAAGATGAAGGAAGTCACCCTCATCACGGTCTCGGGCCATGCCGACCGCCTCGGTTCAGCCCAATACAACCAGGCGCTTTCGGAAAAGCGCGCCAATGCCGTGAAGTCTTATCTCGTCAGCAAAGGCGTCAAAACCGACCTCATCGACACCTATGGCTTTGGCAAGACCCAGCCGGTCCCTGGGGTCAGGTGCGACGATGCCCTGGGCCGTAAGAAATTGATCGAATGCCTGGAGCCCAATCGGCGCGTCGTCATTGAGGTCAAAGGAAATCCCTGAGCAATCCCATTCGCCGACAGAACCCCGCACCTGCGGGGTTTTCATTTTGGAACTCCCATGCAGCCCATCGACCTCCTGATACAAGCCCAGTGGGTGATCCCCATCGAACCGGAAGGGGTCTGCCTCAGCCATCACGCCGTCGCAGTGGATAAGGGCCGCATCCTTGACGTGCTCCCCCGGGACGAAGCGGCGCGTCGCTATGCCGCCGCGGAAGCCGTGGATCTGCCGGATCATGTCGTCCTGCCCGGCTTTGTGAATGCCCACTGCCACGCAGCGATGACCCTGCTCCGCGGCATTGCCGACGACTTACCGCTCATGCGCTGGCTGAAAGAGGCGATCTGGCCACTGGAGACTCGCCACGTCTCCCACGCTTTCGTCCGCGATGGCACGCTCCTGGCCGCCCACGAAATGCTGCTGGGCGGAATCACTACCTGTAATGACATGTACTTTTTCCCGGAGGCTGCGGCGGAAGCCTTCGACATGGCCGGGATGCGCGCCGCGCTGGGCATGGTGGTGATCGATTTCCCCACCGCCTACGCCAGCGACGTCGACGATTACTTCCGAAAGAACCTGGCGGTGCGCGACGCCTGGCAGGGCCATCCGCGGCTAAGTTTCACCCTGGCGCCCCACGCGCCCTACACGGTCTCCGACCCCACTCTTCTCCGGGCCGCGAGCCTTGCCGCCGAACTGGATCTTCCGTTTCACATTCATGTCCATGAAACCATCGACGAAATCCGGGATGGGGTAACCGCCACCGGTCGACGCCCCCTGGACCGCCTCGCAGCACTGGAACTCCTTGGCCCCAACTTCCTGGCCGTCCATGCCGTCCACCTGGAACCTGGTGAAATCCGCGCCCTGGCCGACTACGGCTGTTCCGTGGCCCACTGCCCCACGTCCAATATGAAACTAGCCAGCGGAATTGCGCCTGTCCCGGCCTTGCTGGCCGCCGGCGTCAATGTCGCCCTGGGCACCGACGGCGCGGCGAGCAACAATCGGCTCGATCTGTTCCATGAAATGCGCCACGCCGGCCTCCTCGCCAAAGTCAGCACCCTTGATGCCAGCGCCCTCCCAGCCCACCAGCTTTTGCGGATGGCGACCCTCAACGGTGCCCGTGCCCTCGGCATGGACAATCACATTGGATCATTGCTTCCCGGCAAGGCGGCCGATCTGGTTGCGGTCTCGTTGGCAGCGCCGGAACTACGGCCCTGCTTCGACCCCGCCGCCCACGTGATTCACGTCGCTGGGCGGGAACACGTCTCCCACGTGTGGGTCGATGGCGTCGCCCAAGTGGCGGCGGGACGGATGTTGCGTGCGTGCAACAGCGATTTGTTTCGCATCGCGTCGCTATGGCAGAATAAATTTGGTATCGATTGATTCCCCCTGCTCCAGAGGTTGGGCGGGTGTCAGGTTTCTAACCCGTACAGTGCGACGAGGAAAATATGCTTAATCAGATCAAGAAACAGGCCCTCATGGCTGCTGCGATTGCCGCTCTCGGCCTGACCGCCTCCGCTGGCTACGCCCAGTCCGTCAAGGACGTGGTCGTGGATGGCAAGGGAGAAATTCCGTACGTCATCGACGGCCGCAATGTCGTGGCCCGCAGCGGCTTCGGCCTGTGCTGGCGGACCGGCTACTGGACCCCCGCCGCGGCCGCCACCGCGATGGCTGGCCAGTTCCCGGTGGGCTGCGAGTGTGACCCCGACGTGGTTCCCAAGGACAAGTGCACCCCGCCGGCGCCTGCCGCCGCGCCTGCTGCCGCTGGGCCGAAGCCCTCGGCCGAGAAGATCAAACTTGCCGCGGACGCGCTGTTTGACTTCGACAAGGCCACGCTGCGGCCTGAAGGGAAGGCCAAGCTGGATGATCTGGCAGCCAAGTCCAAGCAAGTGAAGCTGGAAGTGATCCTCGCCGTCGGCCACACTGACCGCCTCGGCTCCGACAGCTACAACCAGTCCCTGTCCGAGAAGCGCGCTGCCGCTGTGAAGTCCTACCTCGTGAGCAAGGGTATCGAGCCGAATCGTGTTTACACCGAAGGCAAGGGCGAGAAGCAGCCCGTGACCGGCACCACCTGCAACAAGATGGGCAAAGAATCCGGCAAGAACGCCAAGCTCGTGGCCTGCCTGCAGCCGGATCGTCGCGTCGAGATCGAAGTCATCGGCACCAAGTAATCACGCCGAGGCCGTATGATCGGGGCCCTGCATAGGCAGGGCCCTTTTCTTTTTACCTTGCTCGTCGCGCCCCCATGACTGAAGCTCCAAGCCCCAATGCGTCCACAGTCTCTGAACAGAATGTGGATCCCCGGGAATTACAGAAATTCGGCGATCTCGCCCACCGCTGGTGGGATCCAGAATCGGAATTCAAACCCCTCCACGACATTAACCCTCTGCGCCTGGACTGGATCGATGGTCACGCCAGCTTGGCCGCAAAACGGGTAGTGGATGTCGGCTGTGGTGGTGGCATCCTTGCCGAGAGCATGGCGGCCCGGGGCGCCCAAGTCACGGGGATTGACCTCACCGCCAAAGCCCTTGGCGTGGCGCGCCTTCACCTCTTCGAATCCGGGTTGAGCGTGGAGTATCGTGAGATCAGCGTCGAGGATCTTGCGGGCGAGCAGCCCGCAAGTTTCGACATCGTCACTTGCATGGAGATGCTGGAACATGTTCCCGATCCCGGGAGCGTTATCGCCGCTTGTTCCCAATTGGTAAGACCCGGCGGTCATGTTTTCCTATCAACCCTCAATCGAACACCCAAAGCCTATCTGCTTGCGATCATCGGCGCCGAATACGTTCTGAATCTCCTTCCGAAGGGCACGCACGACTACCCCAAGTTCCTGAAACCCTCGGAGGTGGCGCGCCATTGCCGCCTGGCGGGTCTGAATCCTGTCGAATTCACCGGCCTCCATTACAACCCGCTCGCGAAGACTTACCGCCTGGGGCCAGGAACCGATGTCAATTACCTCGTGCATGCGGTACGGGATCGGTAGCGATCAGCCCGAGTCCGCCAGGATGTCTGGCCAACCTCGCCAAGACTGGGGACCTTTGCGTCGCCGTAGGCGTGACAGTGCCAATGCGCTTCCTGGGGCGCTGAAACCCCTGCCACGGCGGGGTTGAGTGTCAAAGGACGGCGCAGGATAATTCGCCCCATTCTCATCTAGCTTCCCGCTGCGGCTCGTCCGCCCTTCATGAGTCACTACCTCTTCGTTGTCCTCGGCGCCGTCCTCGTGAATAACGTGGTCTTCGTGCGCATCCTGGGCCTGTGCCCTTTCATGGGGGTTTCGAAGAAGTTGGACACTGCGGTCGGCATGGGCGCGGCCACCACCTTCGTCCTAACCCTGGCCTGCGGCACCAGCTACCTCATCGACCACTACCTGCTGGCGCCCAACGATCTCGGCTACCTGCGGACCCTGGCATTCATCGTGGTCATTGCGGCCATTGTTCAATTCACGGAACTCGTGATTCAGAAGACGAGTCCGGTGCTCCATCAGGTGCTAGGCATCTATCTGCCGCTCATCACCACCAACTGCGCAGTGCTCGGCATTCCACTGATCAACGTGGGCCTCGGTCATGACCTGATGGAATCCCTGTTGTTTGGTTTCGGCAGCGCCGTGGGATTCACCCTTGCCCTGATCCTGTTTGCCGGCATCCGTGAGCGGCTGGACGGGGCCGACGTGCCAACCCCATTCAAGGGCACCGCCATCGCAATGATCACCGCCGGCCTCATGAGCCTCGCCTTCATGGGATTTGCCGGGCTGGACCGTTACCAATGAGCGCGTCCCTCCCTCCGTTCTCGACGCCGACCCTCAGATGTTAAGCGCCCTCATCGTCATGGCCGGCATTGCTCTGGTGCTGGGTGCCGTCCTCGGCTACGCCTCGATCCATTTTCGCGTCGAGGGGGATCCCCTGGTCGAAAAGATCGACGCCATCCTCCCCCAGACCCAGTGCGGCCAATGCGGTTACCCTGGCTGTCGCCCTTACGCGGACGCCA
Organism: Zoogloeaceae bacterium; assembly: GCA_016791025.1. GTDB lineage: Bacteria > Pseudomonadota > Gammaproteobacteria > Burkholderiales > Rhodocyclaceae > JAEUNX01. The sequence goes on from JAEUNX010000142.1 coordinate 7,723, forward strand.
TTTCCAAGGGCGATGCCGACATCAACCAATGCCCGCCAGGCGGCGAAGAAGGGATTCGCAAGCTGGCCGACCTGCTCGGTCGCGAGGTCAAACCCCTCAACGCCGAGAACGGGGTGGAGAAACCCAGGGCTGTGGCATTCATCGACGAGCAAACCTGTATCGGCTGCACCCTGTGCATCCAGGCCTGCCCGGTCGATGCGATCATCGGCGCCGCCAAGCAAATGCACACCGTAGTCTCCGGCCTGTGCACCGGCTGCGAGTTGTGCATTGCCCCCTGCCCTGTCGATTGCATCACCATGGAAACGATTCCCGAGACCGTCGAAACCTGGAAGTGGCGCTACCCGGTCTTTGCCATCCGCCAGGCCGCCTGAAGCCGATGAAACTGTTCAAATTCAATGGCGGCGTCAAACCGGAAACCAATAAAGACGCCTCGACCGCCCTGCCGATTGCGACCCTTCCTCTGCCGGGGCGGCTAACCGTCCCCCTCCACCAAAGTATCGGCGGCACCCCCCGACCATTGGTTCGTACCGGGCAGCGGGTGCTGAAAGGCGAGCGAATTGGTGCTGCAGATGGCAATGTCTCCGCCGCCATACACGCCCCCACCTCCGGGACGATCGTCGCCCTGGAGCCTGCGGTGATGCCCCACCCCTCCGGCCTTTCGGCGCTATGCGCCATCATCGCCCCGGACGGCGAGGACGCCTGGGCACCCGTTAATCCCGTGGATGTGCGCGCCCTGAGCGGCGGCGAGCTCCGCGACTATCTCCGCGACGCAGGAGTGGTGGGCATGGGCGGTGCCGTCTTTCCCAGCCACCTCAAGCTCAACCCTGGCCGGCAGGGCAAAGTCCAGACTCTGGTCATCAATGGGGCGGAGTGCGAGCCCTATATCACCTGCGACGATATGCTGATGCGGGAGCGACCGGACAGCATCGTCCGCGGGACGATGCTCATGGCCCAGGTGCTTGGCGCCGAGCGGATCCTCGTCGGCATCGAAGACAACAAGCCCGAGGCCATTGCGGCCATGGAAGCCGCCAGCCGCGGCACCCCGATCCGGGTCCTGGCAGTACCCACCCGCTACCCAGCCGGTGGCGCCAAGCAACTCATCCGGGTCCTCACCGGGATCGAAGTCCCCCATGGCAAGCGCTCAACCGATTTTGGTGTCCAGTGCTTCAATGTCGGTACTGCCTGCGCCGTCCATGAGGCCCTGGATTTCGGCCGGCCTCTGATCTCCCGCATCGTCACTGTCGCCGGTAACGTCTCAACGCCACGCAATTTCGAAGTGCTTTTCGGCACCCCGATGGCGGAGGTCGTTCGCACCGCCCTGCCCCGGCCGGACACCAACCGCTACGTCATGGGGGGCCCCATGATGGGATTCCCCATGCCGGCCTATGGCGTACCGGTGGTGAAAGCCACCAATTGCATTCTGGTCGCTAGCGACCACCTTTTCCCACCACCTCCGCCGGAGATGCCCTGCATCCGCTGCGGCGAATGTGCCAAGGCCTGCCCCGCAGACCTCGCCCCCTTCGAGCTTTACTGGTTCGCCCGGGCCCACAACTACGGAAAAGCCCAGGAATACCACCTCTTCGACTGCATCGAATGCGGCTGCTGCGCCTACGTCTGCCCGTCGCACATCCCGCTGGTGGATTATTACCGCTACGCCAAGAGCGAGATCTGGGCGCGGGAGCGGGATAAGGATGCCGCCGACCAAGCCCGCACGCGGTTTGAATTCCGCAACGAGCGCCAGGACCGGGAGAAGCGGGAAAAGGCCGAAAAGCTCGCCGCCAAGGCCGCGGAAACCAAAGCCAAGCTGGCCGAAGAGGCGACCGGCGCCCCGCCCGCAGACGGAGACGATCCGAAAAAGGCCCTGATCGCTGCGGCCCTCGAACGGGCGCGCCAGCAGAAAGCGGCCGTCGAACCCAAGAATACCGACGACCTGCCCGCTGCAATCCAAGCCGAAATTGGCGAGATTGATGCCCGCCGCCAGGCCGCAATGCCGGCCGAGCCGCCAGCCTGATCCCAGCCCCCCACCCCTCATGTTCTCATCTCCCTTCGTCCGCAAGCCGACCAGTGTCCAGAGCGTCATGCTCACCGTGCTGTTGGCGCTGCTGCCCGGCATTGCGGCCTATGTCTGGCATTTCGGCGCCGGAATACTGGTTCAGATTTTCATCGCTACCGCAGCCGCCCTCGCCACAGAGTGGGGTTTCCTGCGCTTGCGGGGCAAACCGACCGCCCTTTATCTCTCAGACCTGTCCGCCGTCGTCACAGCCTGGCTCATCGCGCTGACCTTTCCGCCCCTGGTACCGTGGTGGCTCATTGCCTTAGCGAGCATCCTCGCCGTCGGCGTCGTCAAGCACCTCTATGGCGGGCTTGGTCAGAACCCCTTCAATCCGGCCATGGCGGCCTACTGCCTGATGATCGTCTCCTATCCGGCCCTCATGTCCCAATGGCCGGCGGCGGGTCATTTAGACTTCGCCACCCAGTGGGATCTCATTGCCGGCGGGGTCCGCGATCTGGATGCCATCACCGGGGCGACGCCCCTGGACGCCTTGCGCACCGCCCTTCGGGAGGCCGCCAGTCCCAGTAGCCCCAACCACGCCCTCAACGCCTCCACCCTGATGGACGGACCAGCGTTCGGTCTGGCCGGCGGCCAAGGGTGGGAATGGGTGGCCTTGGGATACCTCGCCGGGGGATTGTTTTTGATGCACCGGGGAGTCATCACCTGGCACATTCCCTGCGCTTTCCTCGGTGCCCTGGCCGCGATCTCGCTCCTCATGTGGGGGCTTCGCCCCGACCACTTTGCCTCGCCGCTTTTCCACATTGCCAGTGGCGGCAGCCTTCTGGGCGCATTTTTCATCCTCACCGATCCAGTTTCCGGCGCCACCACGCCACGGGGGAAACTCTTCTTTGCAGGCGGCGCCGCCCTGATGACCCTGATGATCCGTGATTTCGGGGCCTATCCCGACGGCGTAGCCTTTGCCACCTTGATCATGAACCTCTGCGTGCCGCTGATCGACATGAAGACCCAACCCGCAGTATTCGGCCACAAGCAGGATTAGGATGACCGCTGAATACACCGCCACTCGAACCAGCCTGCGCACGGCAATGGTGATGCTGCTCTTCGCGCTTGCCTTCACGGCCCTGATGGCGTCGATGTACGGCGTGACCCGGCCAGCAATCGAGGCGTCGGCCCAGGCGGCCCGGATGAATCTCGTGGGAGACGTGCTCCCTGCAAGCGCCTACGACAACGCGCTCCTCGATGACACCCTGCACCTTGGTCCCACTCCCGAAATCGGGCTGCCCGACGGCGGCGTCGTCTATCGCGCACGGCAGCATGGTCGGCCAGCCGCCCTGGTGTTTGAAGCCGGCAGCAATGAGGGCTATTCGGGCCGCATCGACCTCATTGTCGCGGTCCTCGCCGATGGCAAGGCCTCCGGGGTGCGGGTGGTTCAGCACAAGGAGACACCCGGTCTGGGCGACTACATCGACCCACGCAAGGATAAGAATCGTAGCCGCCCCTGGATCACCGGCTTCAATGGCCTGAGCTACGCCGAGGTGGGAGCCAATGGCTGGCGGGTCCGCAAAGACGGGGGCCAATTCGACTACCATACGGGTGCGACCATCAGCGCCCGCGCTGTGACCAATGCCGTTGCCCGGGTCCTGGCCTTCGAAGCGGCCCATCGCCAACGTTTGTACGCCGCCCCATCGGGCAGCCCCCTGTAAGGAGACCCAGCCATGGACACCGCGCGCCTACGGGAAATCACCTGGAACGGCCTGTGGAAACAGAATACTGGCCTGGTTCAGCTCCTGGGTCTGTGTCCCATCCTCGCCATCAGCACCAACCTCGTGAATGCCGTCAGCCTCGGCCTTGCCACGATCCTGGTCATGGGACTGGTCAATCTGGTGATCGCCGCCCTGCGCAATCTCATCCCCTACGAGGTTCGGATTCCCGTCTTTGTACTGATCATCGCCGCCGTGGTCACCGTGGTGGACCTGGCGTTCAATGCCTGGCTGCACGAGCTATATCTGGTGCTGGGGATCTTCATTCCCCTCATTGTCACCAACTGCATTGTCCTCGCGCGGGTCGAAGCCTTTGCGGCGAAGAACGAGATCGGTGCCTCCACGGTGGATGGCATTGCGATGGGGGTAGGCCTGGTCTGTGTGCTGGCCGTACTGGGTGGCATGCGGGAGCTGGTGGGAAGCGGGACGCTGCTGGCGGGCATCGACCTGGTCTTTGCCGGGAGCCAACCGTTGGCGATTTTCGGCGAAGGCTATCCGGGCTTCCTCGTCGCCATTCTGCCACCAGGGGCCTTTATCACCTTGGGGTGCCTGATTGCCGCACGGAACTGGCTGGATAGCCGCGCCGCCCGGCGCCGCGCGGCCCCTGCGCCACAAGGGCCCGCGCCCGCCACCGCCTGATGGGGGAGGCAGCCCAGGCCTCCGCCCGGGTCATGACCCGCGCCCAGATCGCCAGCGCCTTCGAGCGCTGGCGAGGCGCCAATCCGACCCCCACCACGGAGTTGGCCTTTTCCAACCCTTACCAGTTGCTCGTTGCTGTGGTGCTGTCGGCCCAGGCCACCGACAAAAGCGTCAACCTGGCCACCGGCCCCCTCTTCGTCAATGCGCCCACGCCGGAGGCCATGGTGGATCTGGGCGAAGAACGTGTTGCGGACTTCATCAAGACCATCGGACTCTACCGGACCAAGGCCCGTAACGTAGTGGCCTTGTCACGTCTGTTGCTGGAGCGCCATGGGGGTGAGGTCCCCGCCGATCGTGCCGCTTTGGAAAGCCTGCCTGGCGTTGGACGCAAGACCGCAAACGTGGTCCTCAATACGATCTTTCGCCAGCCGGTCATGGCCGTGGACACCCACATCTTTCGGGTCGCCAACCGCACCGGCCTGGCCCCCGGCAAGGACGTCACGGCGGTCGAATCCGCCCTGATGCGGCGGGTCCCCAAACCTTATCTACTAGATGCGCATCACTGGCTCATTCTCCATGGCCGTTACGTCTGCACCGCCCGCCAGCCCCACTGCAGCGCTTGCCTGATCGTCGATCTGTGCGGCTATCGCGCCAAAAATCTCTAGGCCCCTGGATATGTTCAATCCCTCCCGCGACCAAGCCCGCCTCTTTCTAATGGACGCTTGGCGCAAGCATCTCGATCACCAGATTCTGACCCCGCTGGAAACCGTGGCAGTGGAACTCATCGGGCTGCATCCGGAATATCACGCGATTCTGGAAGATCCCGAATCCGCCGATCGGGACTTTCCGCCCGAGGCCGGCCAAATCAACCCTTTCCTTCACCTTTCTCTCCATCTGGCCATCGCCGAACAACTCTCCATCGATCAGCCGCCCGGTCTGCGTGCCGCCTTCGAGGCCTGTTGTCAACGTCAGGGCGAGCGCCATGCCGCGCTGCACGATGTGCTGGAGGCCTTGGGAGAAACCTTATGGACGGCCCAACGCCATGGCACGCCCCTCGACGGCGCCGCCTACGTGGCTCGGGTACGGCAGCGGGCTGGCCTCGATCCGGCCCCCGTCACCTAGAAGCTGGCGGCGGCCCAACTACCAGCGGGCGGGAAATTTCTTTAGCAGGATGATGCCCCGCGGCTCGACGGCGATGTAGCCGCCGACCACCAGATCCCGCAAAATCCGGTTCACCATCTCCCGCGACGCCCCGACTAGGTTGGCGATCTCCTGCTGAGTCATGCGGCGCTCCACCCAATGATGTCCATCCCGCTCCACTGCCAGGGATTCGAACAGCCGGACGATGCGCCCAAAGACGTCGCCCAGGGCAAGCCCACGCACGTTCTCGGTCAGGGATCGAATCCGACCGACGAGATTGCGCAGCAACACCGTCACACATTCGGCATCCTCTTTCAGGAGGGCGAGGAACGCCGGGCGGGAGATCTGCATCAGTTCGCTGCGCTCCAGGGCCATCACCGAGGCCGAGCGAGGAGCTTCATCCAGCAGGGCCAGTTCGCCGAAATAATCCCCCGCCTCGAGAAAGGAGAGGGTGATTTCACGGCCATTCTCATCCATCAAGAAAGCCTTGAGGGCGCCACTTTGGACAACGAAAAGTCCGTGCCCCTCATCCCCTTCATTCACCACAATCGCCCCCTGGCGGTAGGTCCGCAGGGGAGCCGCCTGGGCCAGCGCCGCCAGACGCGCCGGATCCAGACCGGCAAAGAGTTCGACCTTATCGAGATACTGTGCCATACCAGCCTTCCTCTTCCGGGACCCCACCACCAGACCGCCCGGTGGTAAGAAGACGGGTCCTGCTTCGCCTGGCCACGCTCGCCCTGGCCAGCGGGCTATTGACCCTCGCCATCGCGCTATCGCCCCTGGGAGATTGGGAGGACGGCGCCGGACTACGCCTGCGTTACACCCTGCGCGGGCCCGCCACACCGCCGGATGGTGTCTTGATTGTAGCCCTCGACGCTGTTGCTGCCCAAACCCTCGCCCTGCCGGAACGGCCTGACCGCTGGCCCCGGCGCATCCACGCGGAATTGCTCACCGCCCTCGCCGCGCGGGGCGCCGCCGTTGTCGGGATGGATCTGCTGTTTGCCCAGGAGCGGGAGGCCGGCGACGACCAGGCGCTGGCCGATGCCCTGCGCCGGGCCGGCAACGTGGTGCTCGTCGAGGCCCTGACCCGGGATGCCGTTACCGGACCTGATGGCCGCGTCCTCGCCACCAGCGAGCGCCGGACCCTCCCGCTACCCTTGTTCCGGGGCGCCGCCGCGGCCACGGCCCCCTTCGTGCTGCCCAAGACGCCGGACGGGGTGTTTGAATTTTGGACGCACATTCCAGGGCTGGGTGATCGTCCCTCCCTGCCGGCGGTGATGGCGTCCCGTCTTGGCGCCCCGGCCACCGGCGCCGCCCGCCGGGCCCTCAATCTATATGGTCCCATCGGCACCATACCGACCTTGAACTACCCGGAGGCCTTGGCGCGGGCCAAGGACCCGGTGGCCGGGGCGGCCACCTTCGGTGGAAAAGCCATCCTGATCGGACTGTCGGAAAGCAACCAGTCCCGTCAGGCCGATGCCTACCACACCCCGTTCACCACTGCAGATGGCGTCGACGTGAGCGGAGTCGAGTTGTGCGCCACCGCGCTGGCAAACCTGCTTGACGGGTCCTGGCTGAGACAACTCCCAGACGAACTTGCGGCCTGGCTATGTGCCCTGCTTGGCGGCCTCTTTGTCCTGCCCTGGGGGGTCGCTCGGCCCGCCGCGGCCGCCGGCGCCACCCTGCTCCTGGCCGGAAGCTACGGGATCGCCTCCCAATGGGCCTTCGCTGCTCAGCATCTGTGGCTCCCCACCGTGGTGCCCCTAGGGGCGGCGCCCCTGGCAGCCTGCGGTTTGGGCCTGGGCCACGCTTATTGGGCAAGCCAACGCCGCCGCATCGCGCTGGAAAAAGCGGTGGAACTGGGCCTACCCCGCCGCGCCCTGGAACGCTTTTCAAGCCTGCTGGCGGATGCCCGCCACGGCCAAACTGTATTCGCGGTATGCCTGTGCAGCGATATCCAGGGCTACACCACACTATCGGAGGGTCTGAGCCCCGAGGCCACCCGGGATACCCTCAACCGCTATTTCCAGCGCTTCGTGCCCATCGTCGAAGCCCAAGGTGGCTATGTCGCCGACCTCGTCGGCGATTCGGTGATGTCGCTCTGGGTGGCCGACACTGACCCCGAAGCAGCTTTCCGCGCCGCCTGCGCCGCGGCCCTCGCACTGGACGAGATCATGAATGGTGGCGGCGAAGACGGGCTACCGACCCGCTTCGGCCTCCACTGCGGGCCGATCTTTCTTGGCGAGGTCGGGGCCGACGGCCGCCAGGAGTTGCGCGCCGTGGGCGACATCGTCAACACCACCAGCCGCATCCAGGGTGCCAACAAATATTTTGGCACCCGCATCCTCGCCACCCCGGCCATTGCCGCCCACCTCGCCCCCCACGCCAAGGTGCTATTGGGCGAGTTCACTCTCCTTGGCAAACGCCGCCCCCTGACGCTTTATGCGCTTTTGCGCGCCCCCCTTGCAGACCGCACCAGTACGGCCTTTTCCGCCGGTCTGGCCGCGTTTCAGAATGGACGGCCGACGGAGGCCCGCGCGCACTTCGAAGCCGCCCGGGCTGACAGCGACTGGGGCCCCATCACCTTCTATCTGGATCAATGCCGGCGCCCGGCCACACCCCCCCCCGGCGACTCCCAGAAAGGAGGCGTCGCCCTTCCCGGCAAGTGAGCCACGGCGCCCGCGGGTCAAGCGGATTAGTTCACTGAATCGCCGTTGGCTTTGGACGTGACAGGTGGCTATGATGGATGCACGATATCCCCATTCCTCCAAATTGCCTGCCCGAGCGATGACCAGTCTGCCTGCCCACCGCTGGACAGGGTCCTTCCTGCCCAGGACTCTCGCCTCCCTCGCCCTTCTTCTGGGCTTGCCGGCCCACGCGTGCGAGTTTCCCGCCGGTCGCCTCGTGGCCGCCGATGCCGAAGTTGCTGTCCGCACCGGGGGGCGAGGTGACTGGAAGCCCATCGCGGTGCCAGCCGCCCTCTGCGAGGGCGACCAGATCACCGTGCGCACGCCCGGGCGAGCGGCGGTGGTATTGAGTAACGACGTGCTGGTGCGGGTCGATCAGGACACGGTGCTGAATCTCAGCCGGGTGTCCCGGGACGCAGATTCCCGCCTCGACGTCCGCGAGGGCTTGGTCCATGTGATCTCCCGCTTCCGTCGCCAGTTTGGCGTCCAGACCCCCTTCGTGAATGCCCTGGTCGAGGGCACCGAATTCACCGTTGGTAGCCGGTCGGCGGGCGCTCAGATTGTGGTGGCCGAAGGCCGGGTTCGGGCCGTCAATCCCCTCGGCAGCGAAACGGTCTCTGCAGGCGAGGCGGTCGACGTTCCCGCCGGCATGGCACCGCGGAGCGTCGGCATTCGCCCCCTTGAAGCCATGCGCTGGGCCCTTTATTACCCGCAGATCGTCTGGTGGCCCGTTGGAGCCCTGGACGCCCTGCCCGCCACGCACCGGCAGGCTGCGGCCCAGGCCCAGGATCAGTTGGTGGCTGGCCGTGCTCTGGATGCCCTGCGTACCTTGGAAGCGATTCCCGGCGACGTTCGCGGGGGCACCATCGACGCCCTGCGCCTCGCCACTCTCCTCACCCTCGGACGAGTGGATCAGGCCGAACGGGACCTCCCACTCCTTGCCGCCCGTCAGCCGGCCGAAGCCCTCGCGCTTCAAGCACTGATCGCGGTCACCCGGAATAGCGCCTCCACCGCCCTCGATCTCGCGCGCCAGGCCCTTACCCAGGATTCCGCCTCGGTGTCCGCCCACCTGGCTCTGAGCTATGCCCAGCAGGCCGGCCGCGACCTCCCGGGCGCCCTCGAGTCCGCCACGGAGGCAACGCGCCGAGCCCCCGCCCACCCCTTCGCCTGGGCACGGCGGACCGAACTGGAATTGTCCCTCGCCCACCTCGCTGAGGGTGGCGCCTCCGCCCGCGCCGCCGTGGCACTGGCCCCAAGGTTTCCTCGCGGGAAGGTCCTTTTCGCCTTCTCTGAATTGCTGGTCGGTCAGGTCCGATCAGCCCAGACGAATTTCGAGGCGGCCCTGGCCCTGGATTCGGGCGACCCCCTGGCCCACTTCGGGCGAGGTATGACCCTCGTCCGCCTGGGCGACCTCGCCGGCGGTCGCCGGTCGGCCGAGATCGCGGTTCTGCTCGACCCCTCCAATGCCGAGATGCGCAGCTACCTCGGACGCATGTACCAGGAGGAATCCCGGCCCCGGGTCGCCCGCAAACAGTTGGAACTGGCCAGCCGCCTTGACCCGGCCTCGCCGACGCCGGTCTATTTCGACGCCCTCCGCCAACTGGCCCGCAACAATCCCCTGGCGGCCCTGGCTCTGGGTCAGCGGGCCCTCGCCCTCAATGATCAGCGGGCCATGCTTCGCACCAGCGCCCTCCTGGACGGCGACCGGGCGGCCCGCCACGCTACGCTGGGCGCAGCCTACCGGGAACTGGGTCAGGACCAGCCCATGACGGCGGCGGCGGAAGCAGCCCTCGCAGAAGACCCCGCCAACCCGGCCGCCCATCGACTCCTCGCCGAGGCCTATGGCGAGCACCCGCGCTTCGAAGCAGCGCGCCTGTCGGAAGTTTTTCAAGCCGAGGCGCGACAAGCCCTGGGCGAGGCGCCGCTACCGCCCCAGCTGCAAAGTCGCAATCTGCCCATCCCCCAGGGCCCCCAGGCCCTGACCCCGGAAGAAACCACGGCATTCTTCGATCGCAGCCCGACCCAGGGCGCCCTCGCTGTATTGGGCGGCGGCCAGGGTATCGTCGGCGACACCATTACGGTCTCCCACGCTTGGGAAGGCGCCCAGGCCTATCTGGGCCACTTCGACTATCGCCAGGCCAGCCGTGGCCTGCGGGACGACATCTCCCTGACGGGCACCCGGGGCGGCGTGCGCCTTGGTCTGGGTTCGCAAACGCTGCTGCAGGCGGACTTGAGTTATAGCGACCGCAGCGGCATCGACCCCCTGCCAAGCCCACTCGAAGGGGTCGGATTTCTCCCCGACCGGCTCAAGCAGGACCTCACGACCCAGCGCGGGCGCCTGACCCTCCGCCACGCCCCTTCACTGGAAGAGGAACTGATCGTGACCGCGGCCGCCGGAGACATTCAGGAGCGGACCCTGGATCGCTTCGAGAACCTCTTCTCGGATCTTTCCCTGCGCACCCACAGCCAGAGCCGCGAAGCCGGTCTCCTTTATGGCCTGCGCAGGACTGGCTTCGGCCTCCAGGCCGGGGGCGGCACCTATCGCGAGTCCCGCCGGGAGGAGTCCGCCGCCGCGTTCTGCTGCCTGCCGTTCGCACTCCCCTCTGACCCCCCGGAGGTGACCCACGGGCACGTGGAGCACAACAACGCCTGGGCCTACCTCGACCTGCGCCCGGCACCCTGGGCCACACTGCACCTGGGTGTCAGCCACAGCGCCCTGGGCGGTGATGGCACTCCGGAGGTCGAGCGGGGCGTCTGGAAGACCGGCCTGAGCCTGCGCCCCTGGATGGGCAGCACCCTGCGCCTTGGCGTGTTCCAAGGTGTGAAGGGTCCAAAGTATCAGGACCAGACCCTGGAGCCCACCCAGTTCGCCGGCTTCACTCAGGTATTCGACGACCTGGATGGCACCCGTTGGCGGCGTCAGGCGATCGGGCTGGATCAACAATTCGCTGGCGGCGCCACAGCCGGGGCGGAATGGTCTCGCCGCCGGCTGGACGTGCCGGGCCTGGGCTGTTTCGGGAATGACTGTCTCGCCCGCTGGGAGGAACGTCTCCATCGGGCCTACGCAGCCCTGCCGGTCGGAACTCGGGTGGCCCTTTCGGCGGCTTGGCAATTCGAGCGTCGTCGCCTCGACGGAGACCCGGCCGCCTCGCCCTCCCTCCCCAACCTCACCCGAACCGAACTCCTGCCCCTGCGCCTGTGGGTGCGTCTGAGCCCCCGGGCCTCGGCCCGTCTGGAGGCCCTCCGGGTCCGCCAGGACGTCGCCATCGGTGACGGCTTCGGCGGGACCACCGAGGCCTCACCCCACGTCTGGCTTGGTAACGTCCGCTGGGCCTGGCAGGCCCCCTCCAGCGGCTTCGGGGTGAATGTCGGCCTGCACAATATCTTCGACCGCCGCTTCGCCTTCCAGAACACCGACATCAATGGTGATCCCCGGGTGCCCCTTTTCTACCGGGAGCGCACGCTCCTGGTCCAGGCTCAGGTACGCTTCTGAGCGACTGGGCCAACGACCCCTTAACCCCAACAGGAGGCAAATATCATGATCCCCCCTCGCCCGAGCGCCCGCCCACCCATGTTCCTGGCCACCCTGGCCGTCGCCGCGCTGGCAGGCTGCCATACCATGCCGATGCACCACGACCGGCCCCAGGGCGACGCGGATCTGAGCGAAGTGGCCAAGCGCTTCGTGGACCCCAACTACGCCATGGGTGCCCTGGTAGTGGGCCAAAACGGTGAGATCATCGCCGTGGATGCGTCGGGCAAGCCCGTGCCGCCCTGCAGCCTGCCTTCCGGTGCCGCTGGCGACACGAAGCAGGCGCCGGCTCCTGAATGCTCGAAGGTCCGCAATACGACCATCACCGATGTGCAGGCGCCGGCCATCGTCCGTCACACAGGGTCCACCTGCACTTTGGTCGGGCCGATCATTCACGCGGGTCGGGCCTATTACTTCCAGTTGCCCCCGGGCTGCAAGCCCTGAGCCACGATGGAGAGAACAGGGCCGCCCATTTTGGCGGCCCTTTTCCTGGGCCCCGATCAGGCGTCAGCCGGCCCGGTGTCTTCCGTGGACGAGCAGCAGCGGTACTCCTGCGCCTTGTCCAGCAACTCAATCCGCCGTTTCAGAAGTTCGTTTTCCAGCGCCTTGCGCTCCAGGTCGAGTTCGATGGCACGGCTCAGAGCAGGTTCGCAGGTATCGCACGCATCCAGGCAGCCCTTGACCATCAGGCCCGGCGTTGGCAGCGAGCTCACCCGCTCGTAGGACAACTCCGCGACGATTTTCTCGGACACCTTGCCGTCCCGGTCCAGCAACCCCTCCTTCATCAGGGAGTCATCCACCTGCTTGAGGGCCCGGGCCTTGAGGGTGGGTGAGAGAGGTTCGACTGCAGAAACCCGCACCGCCGTGAACGCCGCTGCGGTTTCGCCAGGCTTACCAGCATTTTCCGCCGCCCCCACGCTTTGACGCCCCATGGCCTCAACCTGCAGCCGCTTGGCGTCCGTCGCCAGTACCGCGCTCGGGATCGCGCTTACGCCGCCCTTGCTTTGGAAGCGGTTCGCCGTCGCCCGGGTATCGGCCGCCGGGTCGATCACCCGCCGCTGGATGGCGACGATCTTGAAGTGGACCACCTGGGTCTTGTTGATCTGATAGAAATAGTAGGTGACGGCATGGCAGCGGTTGGGATTGGCGAACTCCCGGGAGGCGGACTCGAAGTGATCCTCGGACTCCCCCTCCGAATGGCTGCGGCTCGACACCTCGCCCACTGAGACCGAGTTGGCGGTGCGGGTGGCCATTTCCGAGCGGCGATCCGAGGCGCTCGCGTGCTGGCTCAGCTCCCGCAGGAAACTCGAGGTGGAGGAGGCATCGTAGGAGCCCCCCACATCCACCGAAGGCCCGAAAAGCAAGGTCTCCAAGGCGCTGCTGGTCCCGGCATGGCCCTCGGTGGAGCCATGGCTGCTGGCCGAGGCACTGGTCGAATCCCGCACAGATAGGTCGGACATGAAGTCGTGCATGCTCGCCATGTAAAAACGCTCTTCCGAGGTCTGCTCGTGGCGGTAGCTCACCTTGCTTTCCGCATCAAAGGAAAAGCGGGTGCGGCGATCGGCGGTGAAAAGGCGCACTTTCTCGCCAGGTAATAAGGTGGTGGAATAGACCAGATCCCCCAGCGCCATCGGCCCGGGGCAGCGCTCCAGCCGGGCATGGATCAGCACTTCCACCTGAATCCGCCGCCCCCCAGCCACCACGTTGGTGGTGTGGCGAGTGCGATAGTGGAAATCCAGCACATCGCAGGCGACATGAGGAATCAGGGTCGGGCAGCACGGGATGGCGCCGGGGTCGGCGGTCATGGCAGGTTCCATGGTGAGTTCTCCTTGAGTGGATGGGGTGGTGACCCGCCCCCGTGTCCCGGGGGGCGACACGTGGGGCGACCGGTTCGCTGCCGATGGCCCAACGCCCTTCCACCCTACCCCCACCCCATCCTGACCTCGACGCACCAGGCCACTCGCCCCCGGTGCGCTGGGTCACACAGCCACGCGGCAAGGGTTCTAGCCCGCGGGTCAATGCACTAGCGCACACCCCTGCCATGGCCTGCGCCATCAGGCAAAGGGCCCTCCCCGGGTAGCCTGAGGTCATGGCCGCCTTGTCATGGCACCGGCCCCGCCGGTTTCACCCCAACGGACCCGCCCGCCCCGCGTTGCAGTCTGGCGGCCATCTCGCCTCGCCGAGGCGGACCGCGGTCCATCACCATCAGGAGTACATCATGACCCATCGCAAATACGATCCCGCCCTCGCCGCCATCCTCGCCCGTCCGGCCGAGGAAGAGGACACCGAAATGGCCAGCGGCGTTCAGGCCGTTGAACTCACCGCCGAGCAGGTCGAGCGGGTGTCCGGCGGCATGCTCGCCCTCAAGGCAGCCCGCGCCGGCACCACCTGCAGCCCCTGCGCCGACGACTGCGGCTACCTCGCCTGAGGCACCCGCCGCGGGCCCACCCTCACCGCCACCTGCGGCGCAGCGGGGTGGGCCCCGGCCCTCGTTCCGAAATCAGCCAGAAAGCGCGGCCATGACAGACTCCAACACTTCGATCACCGTGGAAGGCTTTGTAGTGGGCGGCACCGACAGCACGGTCCAGGTCGTCCTGCCCCCTTATCTGCTGGAGTTCGCCCAAGCCGACGTCTTCGCCATGGACGAACTGCCGCCCCTTCCACTCCAGAACACCGCGGTCTGCGTCGCAGCCCGCCTCACCCTGCGCCGGGGCGCCCGCGTCATGGCCATGCGCAGTGCCGCCGAACTGGAATCCCGCATGTGGATCCGCCGCCGGCCCTTCGCCTTCGTCACCCGGCCGGCCTCGCCGGAACTCTGCGGCGAATCGGCCTACGCACAGCGGGAACAGGACTACTTCGCCAACCTCGGCCTGGAGAGCTGACATCATGATCCTCATCATTTCATCCCTGCTCGACCGCCACGCCCGCGTGGTGGCCCACGCCCTGGCCCGACGCGGGGTGCCGACCTTCATCGGCGACGTCATGGAGTTTGGCGCCGGCGCCCGCCTCTCGGCCCGTAATGGCGATCTCCACTGGAGCCGCGCCGATGGCGCCACCGCCAACATCGCCGAAACCCGCGGCGTCTGGTGCCGGCGCAACTTCACCCCCAACTTCGACCCGGCCATGAGCGACCCCTGTGACCGGGAGTTCGCCCGCCGGCAATGGACCGAATTTCTCTGGGGCTCGGTGTATGCCCTGGACGTGCCCCTGGTGAATGACCCCTACCTCCAGCAGGCCGCCACCAAGACCCTGCAGCTGTCCGAAGCCCGCAGGGTCGGTCTGCGGGTCCCCGACACCCTCATCACCAACCAGGCCAGCGCGGTCCTCGATTTCGTCGAACGCCACCGCGGTCGGGTAATCCACAAGACCCTGGGCACCGCCATGGACCAGACGCTATTTACCAAGCGCTGGGACGGAAGAGATGCCGAGGCGCTGAACTGCCTGGATTTGGCGCCGATGATCTTCCAGGAGCAGGTCCGCGGCCACCGGGAGGTTCGCGTCACCCTGGTGGGCCAGGCCATCTTCGCCGCCGAATTCGACACCGGAGGCAAGATCGACGGCCGGGCAGACGTGGACGCACCCTACCGCGTCCATGACCTGCCCCAGGAAATCGCCGATGGCCTCCAGGCACTGATGGCCCGTCTAGGGCTCGTCTATGCAACCGTCGATCTGCGGATCGATGGCGAGGGGGAATACCTGTTCCTCGAACTGAACCCCCAGGGCCAGTTCCTCTACGTCGAGATCAAGACCGGCCTGGCCATCACCGAGGCCATGGCGGATCTGCTCACCGGCGCCGACCCTGACGCCCATCGCAGCGCGAGCCGCCTGCCTACCGATCCGCCGGCCGCCCTCCTGGCTGCGCCCCGGAGCGGCACCGTTCGCTGGACCGCCGGATCCCGGATGGCCAGCTGAGCGCCCTCCTCCCGGCGCCGCGCCGGGAAGAAAGTCCCCGACCCATTGGCCCGGCCCCGACTCCTGGGGGCGGGCCTTCGCATTTGAATGCGTGGAGTGGCCATCGGTGACACCCATTCACACCGAATTAACCAGGTCACTAGGGGAGCCACTCCAGCGGCCCCTGCAAGGGTGGAAGGCCGGCGCCGCTCTCAAGGGCGGCGCCGGCAGAAATTCTTCAATCGGAACAGGATCCAGCGCTAAACCGAACGAGCGCCCCTGACGCTGCGGATCAACAAAGGCGACCCAAAACGCCTGTTGTCGGGGTCCGGGCCTTACCCGGCCAGGGCGCCGCCGAGGGTCGTGGAATGGCCCGCATCGCCGGCGCCGGGCCGACGCTCGCCCGTCTGGGTCTGGGACCCGGCGACGGTATGCATCACGTTGGTCACCCGGCCGCCCTGGAGCACGATCACCCGGTCGGCGCTGGCGATGGTTTCGGGGCGGTGGGCGACGATCACCCGGGTGAGCTTCATGCCGCGGATCGCTTCATTCACGCTGCGCTCCCGGGCCACATCGAGATGGCTGGTGGCTTCGTCAAGGAAAAGGATGCGCGGCTGGCGGTAGAGGGCGCGGGCGAGGAGGATGCGCTGCTTCTGCCCGCCGGAGAGCACGGTGCCCATGTCCCCCACCAAGGTGTTGTACTGCATGGGCATGCGCGTGATGTCCTCGTGGATGGCGGCGAGGCGGGCGGCGCGTTCGATGGCCTCCGGGTCGGGCTGGCCATCGAAAAAGGCGATGTTCTCGGCGATGGAGCCGGCAAAGAGCTGGTCGTCCTGCATCACGCTGGCCACCGCGCCACGGTAGCGCGCGAGCCCC
>JAEUNX010000161.1 GCA_016791025.1 Zoogloeaceae bacterium
CGGGTCACGCTTCATGGCACCGAGAAGGACCAATGGGGCCTGGCCATTCCCAACGTCCATTACGACGACCACGCCAACGACATTGCCCTGCGCCAGCACGCCTACAAGCAGGCCAAGGCGCTCTACGAATCGGTGGGGGCGAAGAAGGTCTAT
This sequence comes from Zoogloeaceae bacterium, assembly GCA_016791025.1. Lineage (GTDB taxonomy): Bacteria > Pseudomonadota > Gammaproteobacteria > Burkholderiales > Rhodocyclaceae > JAEUNX01. Next base: position 154 of record JAEUNX010000161.1, read on the forward strand.
GAGGTGCCGCCTTACCCTTCGACCCACAACCTTGGGACGTGCCGGATGAGCGCCAAGGCGCGGGACGGCGTTTGCAACAAATGGGGCCAGACCCATGACGTCGCCAATCTCTTCATCTCCGATGGCAGCCAATACACCACCGGAGCGGCGGAGAACCCGACCCTCACCATCGTTACTCTCGCCATTCGCCAGGCCGAGTACATCGCCAAGCAAATGACGGCCAGGGCGCTCTAACTCCTGCCGCCCCGGGGCGACATCAAGGGCGAAGTCTTCCTCGCGCCGTACGCCCGCGCGAGGAAGGGCTTTGTCCGGTCGCCTTGCCAAACAACAATCACCGCACCTCCCTCCTTCGCGCCGGCATTTGTTCGGCGCTTTTTTTTTGGAGGGCGTGGAAGGGGGCTGCGGGGTGGGCTTTGGATGGGCAAGGATTGCGAAGGGCGGGTTGGGCGGGGGACAATCACAGCTTTCCAGCGTGGGCGAGGCGTCCGCGGTGCCGAATCGCCTTGCGGGGGGCGGCGCTCGCAGGGCCGTGCGGAGGGTTGTGGGTTTTGATGGTGCGATGTTTGAAAGGAATGGCGGCCGGGATCGTCCTTGGCCTGGCCTGGGGGGCCGAGGCTGGTCTCCTGATTGATCGGGAAGACGATCCCTGGGTCGAACAGGAGGTGAGCTTCCCGTCCCCGCCCCGCATGCAGGACCTGCGGCAGTTCTTCGTTGCTGCCAATAACCCCAACTCCTACTGGGTGGATGTGGCCACACTCTCGGTCGGGAGCGACGGGGTCGTACGATATGTCCTGGTCGTCCGCAGCCCCCGTGGCGCAGAAAATCGCACCTACGAAGGGATCCGTTGCGCCACCGGCGAGCGTCGCCTCTACGCCATCGCGGATTCCGACGGGGAATGGAAAGCCGCCCGCCAATCCGAGTGGGGCCCGATCCGATTCACCACCTACAACCGGGCCCAGGCGGCCCTGGCCCAGGATTTCATCTGCGATGGGGTGACCCTCGTGGGTGACGCTAAGGCTATCCGGGCGAAGATCGAGCGGGACGGGATGCGCATGCTCACCCCCAGTCTCGACGACAGAGGACCATTGTGATGATCGACACCCTGATTACGGAATTCGACAAGGGGCTGCGAACCGTATTTGCCCAGGCACGTTCCGTCCGTCCCCACCCGGGTGACAGCCTGGACGATGCACCCATGGGCGAAGGCGAACGGGCCGAGGCGGCCGCCCTGATGCGGGTCAATCACTGCGGGGAGATTTGTGCCCAGGCCCTTTACCAGGGGCAGGCCATCATGTCCCGGGGCGAAGCGTCCCGCCGAGCCCTGGAGCAAGCGGCCCGGGAGGAGACCGAGCATCTGGCCTGGACGGAAAAGCGGATTGCCGAATTGGGGGGGCGCAAGAGCTTACTGAATCCCCTTTGGTACGGCGGTTCCCTGGCCATCGGTTTGCTCGCCGGAGCATTGGGGGATCGGTGGAGTCTCGGTTTTCTCGCCGAAACCGAACGCCAGGTGGAGGCGCACCTTTCCGGTCATCTGGAGCGCTTGCCCGCGACCGACGAGCGTTCACGTGCCGTCGTCGCCCAGATGAAGGACGATGAAATCAACCACGCTCGCACTGCCGAAAGCCTGGGCGCCCACCCGCTTCCCTCCCCGGTGAGGTGGGCGATGAAGGCGGCGTCGCGCGTGATGACCACCGTCGCCCACCGGGTCTAAACGCCGCGGTTAGAATGTCCCGGACGGTCGGAGCTTAGGCGGGCGCTTCGACCACCTCGACCACGTGGCTGATTTCTGCGACCTGGCCAAGCATGATCGACGCCGAGCAGTACTTTTCCGCCGAAAGTTTCACCGCCCGCTCCACCACTTCCTGTTTTAAGTTGCGCCCGGTGACGGTGTAGGTCATGCGAATGCGGGTGAAAACCTTGGGATCCTGCTCCGCTCGGTCCGCTTCGAGGCGAACCTGACAGTCCCGTACGTCATGGCGACCGCGCTTCAGGATCAGTACCACGTCGAAGGCCGTGCAGCCGCCCGTCCCGGCCAGCACCAGTTCCATCGGTCGTGCCGCCAGATTGCGCCCCCCGGAGTCTGGCGCGCCATCCATCGTGATGGTATGGCCGGATCCGGTTTCCGCCATGAAAGTCATATCGCTTACCCACTTGATCGTGCAGTCCATACCCATGTCTCTATTGATGGTGGTTGGGGAAGGGGCGCCGCGCCCGTCAGGGCCGGATTCTAAACGCACGCTGGCGCGCCAGTCGCGTCCTGTCACCCCGGGGCAATATGAATCGATTATTTGAATAGTATGTTGCCCCGCAATTTTCTATTTCTCAGGGAGAATGAGGCTGAGTACTAGGAAGGTGAGCGGCGATAACCCTGGGATACGCCTGGAACCACGCTATAGCGTCATTGTGGCCTTGGCTGGCAAATCGCATTAATGTCGCTTATCAATTGATAGAAACATTTATGCGGCACTGCACAAAAAAATCTTGCTAAGGGCGGGGGCGATAGAGATAATCATCACCAGTGGGATCGGTTTGGTCCGATCCAGTCGATGTCTCCTCCACCCTCCTCCTTTGGTGTGGATTTAACGCAGTCCTTCCCGGACTGCGTTTTTTTTCGTGGACAGTTCGGCTGCGCCAAATTCGCCTGGGCGTTTGACAGTGTCGCAGCCTCTACGCTAATATCTGCGGCTTTCTGCGATCGCCTGTCTTGCGCGGCCGCGTTATGGATCGAGGAACATCGATGAAAACCTTTTCTGCCAAGCCGCATGAAGTAAAGCGCGACTGGTTCGTCGTTGACGGGACGGACAAGGTGCTCGGTCGGCTGGCCGCTGAAGTCGCTCGCCGCCTGCGGGGCAAGCATAAGCCGATCTACACCCCCCACGTGGATACCGGGGATTTCATTGTCGTGGTGAACGTGGAAAAGCTCCGGGTGACCGGCAGCAAGGCCCAGGACAAGAAGTACTTCCGCCATTCGGGGTATCCGGGCGGAATCTACGAAACCAACTTCCAAAAGCTTCAGCAGCGTTTTCCTGAGCGTGTCCTGGAGAAGGCCGTGAAGGGTATGCTGCCCAAGGGGCCCCTGGGTTACGCCATGCTGAAAAAGCTCAAGTGTTACAAGGGCGCTGCGCATCCCCACGCCGCCCAACAGCCCCAAGTTCTCGAGATCTGATAGGAGCCGATGATGGCTGTGACTTACAACTACGGTACCGGCCGCCGCAAGACGGCAGTGGCCCGGGTCTTCATGAAGTCGGGTTCTGGCAAGATCGTCGTGAACGGTAAACCGGTGGATGAGTTCTTTTCCCGCGAAACCGGCCGCATGATCGTGCGCCAGCCCCTGGTGCTGACGGCCAATGAATCCCGTTTCGACATTCTGGTGAATGTCAGTGGTGGCGGCGAGTCTGGTCAGGCCGGCGCTGTCCGGCACGGGATTACCCGCGCGCTGATCGATTTTGACGGCGAGTTGAAGCCGGTTCTCCGGAAGGCTGGTTTCGTGACCCGGGACGCTCGGGAAGTCGAACGGAAGAAAGTCGGTCTTCACAAGGCCCGGCGGCGGAAGCAGTTCTCCAAGCGCTAACCCGATTCGGGTGGCAATCTGGACGCGACAAAGCCGCCCACGGGCGGCTTTTGCTTTGGTAGCCGGCGGGTGACGGCTTTAGATTTCGTGACTATGGTGGAGCGATCATGATCAAGGTCGGAATTGTTGGCGGGACGGGATACACCGGGGTCGAGCTCTTGCGCCTTCTGGCGCAGCATCCCCATGTGCGCCTGACGGCCATTACTTCCCGGGGCGAGGCGGGTCAGCGGGTGGCGGACATGTTTCCCAGCCTGCGCGGTCGGGTGGATGCGGTGTTTCAGACACCGGTCGAGGCGCAACTCGGCGAGTGCGACGTGGTCTTCTTCGCGACGCCCAATGGCATTGCCATGCAGCAGACGGCCGAGCTCCTGGCCGCCGGCGTCCGGGTTATCGATCTCGCCGCCGATTTCCGCATCGCCGACGTGGCGACTTGGGAAAAGTGGTACGGCATGACCCACGCGGCGCCGGATCTGCTGGCGGATGCGGTGTATGGTCTTCCCGAGGTGAATCGTGAGCAGATCCGGGGCGCGCGGCTGGTGGCCAATCCGGGTTGCTATCCTACCGCCGTCCAGCTGGGTTTTCTGCCCCTGGTGGAGGCCGGTCTGGTGGATCTGTCCCATCTGGTGGCCGATGCCAAGTCCGGGGTGTCCGGGGCGGGGCGCAAGGCAGAGGTCCATACCCTGTTCAGCGAAGCGTCCGATACCTTCAAAGCCTATGGCGTGGCCGGTCACCGCCACTTGCCCGAGATCAGTCAGGGCCTCACCCGCATGGCGGCTGGCCAGGCCGTGGGCCTGACCTTCGTGCCCCACCTCACGCCCTTGATCCGGGGAATCCACGCGACGTTGTATGCGCGGTTGACGGCCGAGGCGGATCTTCAGGCGCTGTTCGAGAGTCGTTATTCCGGCGAGCGGTTTGTGGACGTGCTGCCCAGGAACAGCCACCCAGAGACCCGTTCGGTACGGGGCTCCAATGTCTGCCGAATCGCAGTGCATCGTCCGCAGGGTGGCGACACGGTGGTCGTCCTCAGTGTCATCGACAATCTCGTAAAAGGGGCGGCCGGTCAGGCGGTGCAAAACATGAACATCATGTTCGGGCTGGAGGAGCGTTGCGGGATCGACCAGGTCCCGTTGATGCCATAATGGAACTCTGACGAGGTCGAAGCCTCGAAGAAGCGTCAAACCCCAAACAATGGCGTTTCCGGGCTGGCCGGAGCGCAGAAGGAGAGAAGCATGGAAGTCATGACCGAAACCCCGGAAATCCTGGTGTTCACCGATAGTGCCGCCAACAAGGTGCGGGAACTGATCGAAGAGGAAGGTAATGCCGAGCTGAAATTGCGCGTCTTTGTCACGGGTGGCGGTTGTTCTGGGTTCCAGTACGGCTTTACCTTCGATGAAGTTGTAAACGACGACGATACGGCTTTGGAGAAAAATGGTGTCACCCTGCTCATCGATCCCATGAGTTACCAGTATCTGGTCGGTGCCGAGATCGACTACTCGGAAGGTCTCGAAGGTTCTCAGTTTGTGATCCGCAATCCTAACGCCACCAGCACCTGCGGCTGCGGTTCCTCGTTTTCGGTTTGACGCGGCTTGTGGGGCGATCCCGCGGGGATTACCCCACCAACAAAAAGCCCGGCATGGAAGCCGGGCTTTTTGTTGGTCTTGGCCTCAGCCTCAGCGCGTGAGCGGTGTGCGGCCGGCTTGGGCGAGGAGCGCCAATCGCTCGCGCAGGGGCGCGATGTGGGCGCGGAAGGTGGCCAGAGCCTGGGGGGGAATGGCAGCGTTCGGGAGCGCCACAGTCAGTGGATCCTTGGGGACGCCCGCGACGCGGAATTCGTAATGGAGGTGGGGCCCGGTGGCCCATCCGCTTTGGCCAACGTAGCCGATCACCTGGCCCTGGGTGACCGATGCGCTCCGGCGCAGACCCGATGCAAAGCGACTCAAGTGCGCGTAGGCGGTGGAGTAGCCGTCCCGGTGCTGAAGGACGATGATGTTTCCGTAACCTTGCTGATTGCCGAAGAACTCCACGGTGCCATCGCTAGTGGCCTTCACGGCCGTCCCGGTGGGGGCGCCGAAATCCACGCCCTGATGTTGGCGCCATGTTTGCAGGATCGGATGGCGGCGCATGGAAAACCCCGACGTCACACGGGAAAACTCCAGTGGTGAGCGGAGGAAACCCTGCCGCAGACTGCGCCCCGCATCGGTGAAGTAGTCTTCACGGCCGCCGTTGTCGCGGAAAAGGTAGACCCGGTAGGTGTGGCCTTGATTGACGAATTCGGCGGCAACGATGCGCCCCGTCCCGGTCACCCGCCCGTCTTGCTGGGCGACTTCGAAGACGACGCGAAAGGTGTCGCCCCGGCGCAGGTCGGTGTGGAAATCGATCTCGGTGCCAAAAAGCTCCACCAACTGATTGGCGACTGGATCCGGCACCCCGGCGGCGTCGGTGGCGGCGTAGAGGGAACTGGAGATCGTGCCAGTCCGCATGTCCAGGCCGGTTGGGGGCGGCGCCTCGGCGCGGACGACGGTGAATGCGTCCCCGGCGCGGCCAATGCGGAGCCGTTCGCCGTTGGGCCCCAGGGGCAGTCCCAGAGTTTGCAAGCGCCCCTTGGCGTCCACAACCGCGTTGGCCGATTGACCCGCCCGCAGGCCGCCCAGGCCACGGCGCACCTCCGGCAGGGCCATGAGGGCTTCCAGGGCCGGGTCATCATCGATGCCGAGCCGGCCGGCCAGGCTTCGCAGGGAGTCGCCGGCTTTGACCACTTCTTCGCGTACGAATGGCAACTCGGCGCCCCAGCCCGCGACCTTCGGGTCGGGGTTCAGGGCTTCTACCACCTGATACGGCTTGAGGGGGCCTGGATCCGGGGCGGAGCTAAGGGCGCCGATCACCGACACGGAGCCGACTGTAGCGACGGCCGCCAGGACGGCCCGGGCTGCGAGGGGCCGCCGGACTTGGGCTAGAATCCGATGCTTTTCTGGCACGGCACCCCCGATGGGCATAAAAGGTCGGCATTCTAGCAAAGACCTTTCCGAAGCCGGATTGATGGAATGTAACGAGGTGAATGATGGGCGATTTGTCCGCCGCCCTCGCGCTGATCCGGCGCGGGGCGGAAGAAATCCTGGTCGAGGCCGAACTGGCCGAGAAACTGGCCGCAGGGCGACCGCTGCGGATCAAGGCGGGGTTCGACCCCACCGCACCGGACCTCCACCTGGGCCACACGGTGCTGCTCAACAAGCTGCGCCATTTCCAGGAGTTGGGCCACGAGATCCTGTTTCTGATCGGTGACTTCACCGGCCTCATCGGGGACCCCACCGGCAAGAATGCGACCCGGCCTCCGCTGAGTCGGGAGCAGGTTGAGCAGAACGCCCGCACCTACCAGGAGCAGGTCTTCAAGATTCTCGACCCGGAGCGCACCCGGGTGGTCTTCAACTCCGAGTGGATGGACGGCCTGGGCGCCGCCGGCATGATTCGCCTCGCGGCCCATCACACCGTGGCGCGGATGCTGGAGCGGGACGACTTCGCCAAGCGCTACGCCGCCAATCAGTCCATCGCCCTACACGAATTCCTCTATCCCCTGTGCCAGGGTTATGACTCGGTGGCGCTGCAGGCCGACGTGGAACTGGGGGGCACCGACCAGAAGTTCAATTTGCTTATGGGCCGCGAACTGCAGCGCCATCACGAGCAGACGCCCCAGACCATCCTCATGATGCCGCTGCTGGAAGGGCTGGATGGCGTCAACAAGATGTCCAAATCCCTCAATAACTACATCGGTATCAACGAGCCGCCTGCTGAGATTTTTGGCAAGGTGATGTCGATCTCCGACGACCTGATGTGGCGCTACTACGACCTGCTGTCTTTCCTGCCCAGCACCGAGATCGCGGCCCTACGCCAGGCGGTGGCCGAGGGGCGCAATCCCCGGGATGTGAAGATCGGGCTGGCCGAGGAGCTGGTGGGGCGTTTCCATGGGGCCGCTGCCGCGCGGGCGGCCGTGGAGGACTTCGCCGCACGCTTCCAGCGCGGCGCGATGCCCGACGAAATGCCCGAGGTGAGCATTGCGGTAGGGGCCGCCGGCCTGCCCGTGACCCAGGTGTTGCGCCAGGCCGGCCTGACCGGCAGCACCTCCGAGGCCATGCGGATGATCGAGCAGGGCGGCGTGCGGCTCAACGGCGAGCGGGTGGCCGACAAGGGCCTCGTCCTGGCCGCCGGTCAGTCCGTGGTCCTGCAGGTGGGCAAGCGGAAATTTGCCCGGGTCGCGCTGACCTGAGCCGGAGTCTCAGCCGGCGGCGTCGGCGCTAAAGGGCTGGAGCCAGCCGAGGCCGGCTTCGGTGGTTGCGGCGGGATGGTATTCGCAGCCGATCCAGCCTACGTAGCCCAGGCCGTCCAGGTAGCGGAGGAGCCAGGGGAAGTTGATCTCGCCGGTCCCGGGTTCATGGCGTCCGGGATTGTCCGCGAGCTGGATGTGGCCGATGCGCGGGAGCAGGGCGGCGAGGGTCTGGGCGAGTTCCCCTTCCATGCGCTGGGCGTGGTAGATGTCATACTGGATCGCCAGATTGGGCTCCCCCACGGCTTCTAGGAGGGCCAGGGCCTCGCGGCTGCGGGAGACCAGGAAGCCCGGCACGTCCCAGGTATTGATCGACTCGATCAGGAGTTGTCGCCCTTCGGCCGCCAGGGCTCGGGCGGCAAAACGCAGGTTCGCCACCAAGGTCTGGCGGGCATCTTCCGCTGAGACCTGGGCCGGTGGGACTCCGGCCAGGCAATTCAGGCGCGGGCAGCCCAGGCGCCGGGCGTAGGCCAGCGCTCGGCCGACGCCGTCGCGAAACTCCTCGACCCGATCGGGATGGCAAGCAATCCCCCGCTCGCCCGCCTCCCAATTGCCCGCCGGCAGGTTGTGCAGGACCAGCTCGACGCCGGCGGCCGCTTGGCGTTCGGCGATGTCCTCGGCGCGCCAGGCGTAGGGGAACTGGAATTCGACAGCGCGAAAACCCGCCCGGGCAGCGGCCGCGAAGCGGTCGAGGAATGGGCGGTCGGTAAACAGGAGGGACAGGTTGGCGGCGAATTGCAGCATCGGAGGGGCCTCGGTTCGTCTGCCGGCATTGTCCCATGGCGGCATCCGACCGCCGAAGCCGCCCCGTCTTCAGGAACGATCGAAGGGCCGGGGGGGCGGATGCGGGTCTAGGCTCCGGCTCAGGAGCATCGGCTGGGGGGCCGGAAGCGGGTAGTCCGGTCTTTGGGTCGCCGGGGGTTCTGGGCGCGCCGCTTCCCCGGCTCCGTGGAGTGCTGGAGTGCCCACCACTTCCAGCCGGCCGTCCCGATGTTCCACGATGGCCGTGCAGCTATCCACCCAGTCGCCGCAGTTGAGATAGCGCACCCCGTCGATCATGCGGTCCGAGGCCCAGTGGATGTGGCCGCAGATGACCCCGTCCAGACCCTGCTGGCGGGTCGCGTGGGCGATGGCGTCCTCGAAGTCAAAGATGAAGCTCACGGCCTGCTTGACCTTCGACTTGGCGTAGCCGGCCAGGGACCAATAGCCGGGCCGACGCAGGAACCGGCGAGCGCGGGACAACCACAAGTTCAGCCGAACCAGGGCGTTGTAGGCCACATCTCCGAGGACGGCCACCCAGCGATGATGGCGTGTGATCTGGTCGTAGGCGTCGCCATGGACTAGCCAGTAGCGCTCGCCGCGGGCGGTGAGGTGGATCCAGTCGGCGGCTACCCGGATATCGCCAAAATCAAGGCCTGTGTAGGCCCGCAGTGCCTCGTCGTGGTTTCCGGGAATGAACACGACCTGGCAACCGCCGCGAGCCCGACGCAGGATCTTCTGCACCACCGTGTTATGGGCGGGGGCCCAATGCACGCTACGGCTCATGGCCCAGAAGTCGATGATGTCGCCGACCAGGTAGAGGTAATCCGAGGGATGGTCGCGCAGGAAATCCAGTAACCGTTCCGCCTGGCAGGCAGGGGTGCCGAGGTGGACGTCGGAGATGAAGACCGCGCGGACGGCCGGCATCAGGCCAACTGCCGTGTGGCGGACAGGAACCGCCGCGGAGGAGGATTTCCGCCTTGACAGGCGCTCGCGAGGGCGGCGGCGAATTCGTCGTGGATGTGATCCCAGGAGTGGGATTCCACGCGCTGGCGTCCCCCCGTGCCCAGGCGCCGGCGGCGCGGTTCATCGCATGCGAGGGCCTGGGCGGCGTCGACGAAGGCGGCTTCGTTGCCGAAGGGGACGGCGAGGCCGCCGATCTCAGGCGTGAAGAGTTCGCGGGCTGCGGCGTAATCGAAGGCGACCAGCGGGACGCCGCTAGCCATGGCCTCCAGGGTGACGTTGCCAAACGTTTCCGTCACGCTGGGAAAGAGGAAGAGATCGGCTGAAGCGTAGTGGGTGGCCAGATCTTCGCCCACCCTCAGACCGGCGAAAATGTGGTCCGGATGCCTTTGGGCGAGGGCTTCGCGGAGCGGTCCATCTCCGACGATGATCAGGCGTGCGTCCGGCCGGGCCTGCCGAATTCGGGCGAATGCGGCCAGGGTGAGGGGGAGATTCTTTTCCGCCGCCACGCGCCCCACGCAAATCACCGCGAGGCCGTCGTAAGCAATCCCCCAACCTGCCCGGAGCGCGTTGCTGCGCCGCTGGGGGTGGAAGAGTTCGGTGTCCACGCCGCGGGAGATCACACCGACCCGCTCGTAGCCTTGCTCGGTCAGCGTGGCCGCCAGGGCCCGGGTCGGGACGAAGGTGCGGGCGGTGCGATTGTGAAAGCGCCGCAGATAAGCTGCCACCGGCTGGCGTAGCCACCCCATGCCGTAGTGGCCACTGTAATGGTCGAACTGGGTGTGGAAATCCGATGTCACCGGCAGGCGCAGCTTGCGGGCCGCCGAGACTGCCGACCAGCCCAGGGGCCCCTCGGTGGCGACATGCACAACGTCCGGGCGTTGGTGGGTCCATTGGCGGGCCAGCGATTGGCTGGCCGGGAGGCCGAAGCGCAGGCCCTCGTAACGCGGGATGCGCACGCCCCGGGCGAGAAGCTCCTCGACGCCCGGAGCGCGGGCCGGCCGGTCGCTGGCCTCCTGGCGCGGGCGGATCAACTGAACCTGGTGGCCCCGGGCGACCAGGCCCGCCACCATGCGGCCCATGGTCATGGCGACGCCATTGATTTCGGGCGGGTAGGTCTCGGTGACAATGGCGATCCGCAGGCGGGGCTGGAGGCAGAACTCTTCGGTGGTGTAATCGGCAGATGGCATGGTGCGGAAGGCTAGGCTTCCTGGACGACGCTGCCGTGACCGGAAGATGAAGCTTTAATGACCGGTCAGGCATTCCGCTACCCTGGCGGATCGGGGAAAATGGGGCCCCGGCATCGCGGGCCGGTCATGGGGAGATCGCATTGGCTTTTTTGCAGGACGGCGGATTCTGGTTTTCCCTGGCTCAGATCATCGCCATCGATATCCTTCTCGGCGGGGATAACGCGGTGGTGATCGCCCTGGCCTGCCGCCGTTTGCCGGAGGCCCAGCGCAAGCTCGGGATTTTCTGGGGCGTGGTGGGGGCCATTGCCCTGCGCATCGCCTTGATTTTCTTTGCGGTGCGACTGCTGGAGTTGCCCTTTCTCAAGCTCGCCGGGGCGGCCTTGCTGGTCTGGATCGGGGTCAAACTGCTGATCCCCGAGGCGGAGGAGGGGCACGACACCATCGAGGGGAGCACGAACCTGCTGGGTGCGATCCGCACGGTGGTGGTGGCCGATGCGGTGATGAGCATCGACAATGTCATTGCGGTGGCCGGTGCGGCCCACGGCGACATGACGCTGGTGGTGTTCGGCATCCTGGTCAGCATTCCGATTATCGTGGCGGGTAGTCGCGTGGTGCTGCATTTGATGGATCGATTCTCCTGGGTGATCACCTTCGGCGGCGGTCTCCTGGGGTGGATCGCCGGGGGGATGGCCGTGGGGGACCCGGCCCTGGTCGGCTGGGTGGCTTCGCCCCAGGCCTGGCATTACCCGGCGGCGGCCTGCGGGGCCGTGGTGGTGGTGACCCTGGGAACCTGGATGGCGCGGCGGGTGGCGGGCCGGGCTGCGGTGACGGTGGAGATCTCGCTGGATCCGGGGCCGGACAGATCGTGAGGTGGCCGACATGAAGATTCTCGTCGCGGTGGATGGTTCGGAAGTGGCTGATCGGGCGGTGGGCCATGTGATCGCCCTGGCGCGGGCGGGGGCAGTGCTGGACATCCATGTCCTCAACGTCCGGATTCCTATCGAATCCGGCCACGTTCGCCTGTTCGTCCATCCCCGCGAACTGGAAGCCTATTACCGGGACGAGGGACTGGCTGATCTGGCCAAGGCCTCCCGCCTGCTGGACGAGGCGGGCCTTGCCCACACCGACCACATCGCGGTGGGGCACACTGCGGTGACCATCGCCCGCTACACCGACGAAAGGGGTTTCGATGCCCTGGTTATGGGCACCCACGGTCGTGGTGGCCTGAGAAAGCTGATGATGGGTTCGGTCGCCCAGCATGTGCTCCTCCACGTCACCCGGCCGGTGACCTTCGTCAAATAGCGCCATTCTGACGGGGCGGGGGCGGTCACGGGTTGCCCTGGGGAAGCCCCGGCCCTAGACTTGGCCGGGTTTTCCCCCGCTGTCTGTCCCTCATGGGCCCTTTCTGTCAGACCGTTTTCGATTTGCCCCCGCCGGACGCGGTTCGAGCCCGTGGGGCCAAGCTCCTTCGAGGTTGCCCATGCCTTGGTTAGCCTTGGTGGCCATTGGCGGCGGGGCCATGTGTGGCGCCTGGCTGCGTTGGTGGCTGGGATTGCGTCTGAATCCTCTGGTGGCCCATCTTCCCATGGGAACGTTGGCGGCCAATCTCATCGGGGGCTACTTGATCGGCCTCGCCGTGGCCTTTTTTGCCCAGCATCCGCAGGTGCCGCCCGAGGCCAGGCTGGCCGTGGTGACGGGCTTTCTCGGTGCGCTGACCACGTTTTCGTCTTTTTCCGCTGAAGTCGTGCATCTCCTCCAGACCGGCTATTACGGCTGGGCTGCCCTCTCGGCCACGTCCCATTTGTTCGGCTCCCTGGCCATGACCGGCCTGGGCCTGTGGACGGTTTCCCTCTTCCGAGGCTAACGCACCGCTGCAACGCTCTGCGAATTTTGCCCGTGTCGGACCCCCTACCTGCCGGATTGCCGGCTGATCCTTTCGCGCTGCTCGATCACTGCTCGTCTGCGGATCGTGCCGCCTTGTTGCGCCGCCTGCGCGGTCTCAAGCTTCGCCCCCGACGCCTGACGGATCTGCCGGGAGCCCTCGGAGCGGATCTGCTAACCTCTGTCACTCGCCGCGCCGAGCGTGCCGCGCGCCTGCCGAAGCCGGAGTTTCCGGCGGACCTGCCGGTCAATCAGCGCCGCGACGAGATCGCCGAGGCCATCCGCGCCCATCAGGTGGTGATCGTCTGCGGCGAGACGGGCTCCGGCAAGACCACCCAGTTGCCCAAGATTTGCCTGGACCTGGGGCGCGGTGCGGCCGGCCTGATCGGCCACACCCAGCCGCGCCGGCTGGCGGCGCGCGCCACGGCGACCCGTATCGCCCAGGAGCTCAAGTCCGAACTCGGCCAAGCGGTGGGCTACAAGATCCGCTTCACCGACCGGATCGGGCCCCAGAGTTACATCAAGCTGATGACCGACGGCATCCTGCTGGCCGAGACCCAGGGGGACCCGCAACTCGCGGCCTACGACACCCTGATCATCGACGAGGCCCACGAGCGCAGCGTCAATATCGATTTCCTGCTGGGCTATCTGCGGCAACTCTTGCCCAAGCGGCCGGACCTGAAACTCATAGTTACCTCCGCCACTCTGGACGCCGAGCGCTTCGCCAAGCACTTCGCAGACCGCGCCGGACAGCCCGCGCCGGTGATCGAGGTCTCCGGGCGCTTGTACCCCATCGAAATGCGCTACCGGCCGGTGGAGGAGGCCGAGACCGCCGATCCGAAAAAGAAGGGTGCCGACCTCTACGACGCCCTGGTGGATGCGGTGGACGAAGCCCAGCGGGCCGGCCCGGGCGATGTGCTGGTATTCCTCCCCGGCGAACGGGAGATCCGCGAGGCCGCCGAGGCGCTGCGCAAGGCCCGCCACGCGGCGCAGACCGAGATCCTGCCGCTCTTCGCGCGCCAGTCCGCTGCCGAGCAGGGCCGCGTCTTCGCGCCCGCCAAGGGTCGGCGCGTAGTGCTGGCCACCAACGTTGCGGAGACCTCGCTCACCGTGCCGGGAATCCGCTATGTGGTGGATACCGGGCTGGCGCGGGTCAAGCGCTACTCGGCGCGCAATAAGGTCGAGCAACTGCAGGTGGAGCCCATCGCCCAGTCCGCCGCGCGCCAGCGCGCCGGGCGCTGCGGCCGGGTGATGGACGGCGTGTGCATCCGCCTCTACGCCGAGGACGATTTCACCCGGCGGCCGGCGCACACCGATCCTGAAATCCTGCGCTCGTCGCTGGCCGGGGTGATCCTGCGCATGAAGGCGCTGGGCCTGGGGGACGTGGAGGCCTTCCCCTTCCTGGACCCGCCACCGCCGAAGATGGTGGCCGATGGTTACCAGCTGCTCACCGAACTCGGGGCGGTAGATGAAGACCAGCGCCTCACCGTCATGGGCCGGGAACTCGCCAAACTGCCGCTGGACCCCAAGATCGGCCGCATGATTCTGGCCGCCCTGGAGCGCGGCTGCCTGCGCGAGATGCTCATCATTGCGGCGGCGTTGTCGGTGCAGGATCCGCGCGAGCGCCCGCCAGAATCCCCCGGCGCCGCCGACCAGGCCCACGCCAAATTCCGCGGCGGTGAGCAGGACCAGCGCTCCGAATTCCTCTGGTACCTGCAGCTATGGAAGGCCTACGACGAGGTGGTGCGCCACGAAACCGGCAATCAGCAGAAGCAGTGGTGCAAGCGTCACTTCCTGAATTATCTGCGCATGCGCGAATGGCGCGATGTGCATGGCCAGCTCCACGCCCTGTGCGCCGAACACGGTTGGAAAGAGGGCGACTCTTCGGCCACTGCGCCGGCCAACTACGAGGCCATCCACAAGGCGCTGCTGGCGGGGTTGCTTGGTCACCTCGGGTGCAAGGTCGAGGAGGAGGCCGGCGCCAAGGGACCCCAGGTCGGTGCCTACCAGGGCGCGCGGGGCATCAAGTTCTGGCCGCACCCCGGTTCGACTCTGGCAAAGAAGGCGGGTAAATGGATCGTCGCCGCGGAACTGGTGGACACCTCGCGCCTCTTTGCCCGCTGCCTGGCCCGCATCGAGCCGGAATGGCTGGAGGAGGTGGGGGCGCATCTGGTCCGCCGCCAGGTCTACGAGCCCCACTGGGAAAAAGGCCCGGGCGCCGTCCGCGCCTGGGAGCGGGCCACCCTCCACGGCCTCACGCTTTACAGCCGGCGCGGCGTGGAATACCGTGCCATCGACCCGGCCCTGTGCCGCGAGCTCTTCATCCGCGAGGGGCTGGTGCAGGGTGAGATTGCCGAGGGCGCGGCGCGGGGCATGGCCTTCCTGGGCCACAACCGCCGCCTGGTGGCGGAGATTGAGCGCCTCGAGCACAAGACCCGCCGTCCGGATGTGCTGGTGGACGAGGGCCTGATCGAAGCGTTCTACGACACCAAGATCCCTGCAGAGGTGGTGGACCTGGCGAGCTTCGAGGCCTGGCGCAAGGGCGCCGAGAAGGCCGAGGCGAAGCTCCTGCATCTCACCCGCGACCAGCTCATGCGCCACGAGGCGGAAGGCGTGACCACCGACCGCTTTCCGGCGACCTTCACGGTGCTGGGCCAGAAGCTCAAGCTCGCCTACCTGCACGCCCCCGGCGAGGCGGACGACGGGGTGACGCTGACCGTGCCTCTGGCGATGGTGAA
>JAEUNX010000169.1 GCA_016791025.1 Zoogloeaceae bacterium
ATTTCTCCGTCATCTCGGCAAGTCGCCGAAGCCCCGTAGTAAAGCGAGCAGCCGAAAGGAGCCAACCCGATGCGCAAGCCCAACACCAGTCTTTCCGGCACTAAGGAAGCCCCGTCATCGCTCGTTGCGCGTGGTACTGCGCACTACGACCGGCTCCCGCCGCTGGACCGAACTACCGGCTCAGAGGCACCGAATAATCTCTAACACTGGATGTCAGAGCAGCCTGGACAAGCCAAGCATTGCAACACTGACCTTTCGCTTTCGTGGAAAACGAAGAAATTCTTAAAGAACAAGCCTAGACGGTACGCCTAGCCTGAAAGCATTAAAACAGACCATTGCATTAAAGTCAAATTAGTTTGACTGTCAGTCAATATGGTTGTCCTCAATGGAAAACGCGAACGCCGTCGGCGTCAGGCGAGCCGGGCCCGCCCCAGCGCCTAATTACCGTCAGCAACCGGGCGCATTGCAGACGTATCTGCGGAGGTGTCCCAATGGCAGCAAAGGCCGAGGAGTTCGCATCGACTATCCGGCAGGTTTTGGAGTGGAGGCGTCGATTGAGCGACGGCTATGCCGGATGTGCGACCGGCACCGGTTGGCCGAAGATAATCAGCGGGCGCCCTTGGTTCTGGTCAATAACTGAAGACAGATGGCCGGGCAGGAAACAGAAGCGGAATCGCAGTGCAGCCATGCTTGTACCCGCAGACGGCAAAGGCTCAGCTATAGCGGAGGCGTTTCCCGGTCTCCAATTGCCCATATCCCGTCATCGAACCCGCGCCGCAACACCGGGTAGGGCGCAGGGCGGCCGCGATGTGGGACAAGCTTGAATCCTTGGGCGATGGTGGCAGCGCGGACCCGGGCCAAGACCGGATGCAGTAAATCGGCGGCTTCCAATACTCGCCAGTACCGATTGACCGTTGAAGGATCGGGTACGTCCTCGATCAAGTTGAAGCCGCAGAACATCCGCCAATCCAGGCGGACCCGCAGGGCGGTACAGGCTTCGTTCGCTGAACATAAGTGGGCCAGGCGTAGCACGGTGAAGCGCAAAAGCTGGTCGTCCGAGTAGGCCGGGCGGCCAGTCGCTTTTTGCCCTCGCTCGCCGACGGCTTCCTGGACTATGGTCCGCAGGGCCGTCCAGTCAATCATCCGGTCGAGCTTCTCCAGTGGGGTTTGTTTCACGGACTTGAAGCATTCCGTACTGAGCAAATCAAAACGCATGGTTTTTCCTAACTGAAGTCCGGTCGCTCTGACCGTGCTGGGTGTTCAGTAACTTCTGCTACCTCTACCTACCCCCTGATCGGGGCTCGAATTACCCTGAGGGCGAATCTCCTGGGAGGACCCGTGGCCTACCTGGCAGCCCAGGCCGGACAGGTCCCGCCGCCATCGTTCGGCAGGCGCGGTAGGGGGTGGCTGGGTCCGTAGGCCGGGCGGATGGGGTCGGATGCGCTGATGGAATCCTTCCCCGCAGCCCCCGCCGCGACCGCTGCAAATCCCGATTTACCTTTTTTGGCTGGGGAACCCGGGAAACCTGGGGAACCCGCGTCGTTACTGGGTTTCCGGTTCCCCTTGTCCTTGGGAAAACAGGGGAACCCGGGGAACCGGCTTTGATCCTGTGCTACCGCTTGCGATGGGGTGGGGTTTGGCGGGTGCGACGGGGCTGGCCGGGCTGGCTCCACCCGGGCCAGCGGTTCCCCCAATTCCGCCAGCCAAGCCAGGGGGTCAGGCGTCGCCAAGTTCATAGCCCAGTGCCTTGGAGGTGAAGACAAAGACCCTCTTGGTGGCTTTTTGGCCCAAGGCCGGGACGGACTCCTTGCGATCAAGACGGCTTTCGGATTCGGGTTTGATCCACCCATGGCGGGCCAGGGTTACGGCGGCCCACTTGGGGGCAAAGCCGGTCGTCATCTCTGCCTTGAAGACTTCCGGCATCACCAGGAAAACCAAGTCCTCCACCTTTTCAGTGATGGCGTTGCGGATTTCCTTCTTCCAGCCGGCTCGGAGCATGGTGCGGGGGGCGTGGTCGTCTTCTCTGTCCGCCCGGCCATAGTCCGTAAAGCGGCTTTCGGCGTGCATTTCAAAAAAGCGGCGCACCTGGCGCAACAGGTTCATTTCTTCCTGGGGGGCCGAGCCGCCCCGGCCTTCCACCCAAGCGGCTAGGCAACGCTGGGCGGCGGCATTGGCCGCCCCCTTGGGCCAGCCAGTCACCTGGGCCGCCCCGGCCAGTTCCCCGGCGGCAGCCACCAGGGCAAAGCGTTGGGCCGCCCGAATCACCTGCCCCGAGGCGCCCTCGGGCAGTTTGGCGGCACTCATGAAGGCGTCTTGCGCCCGGCGCAAGGCCCCCGGCAAGGCATCGAACTTTTCCACAAGGAAAGTCAGGAAGGTCGGTCCGGCGGTGCCGTAGTGGCTGCGGGCGGCCTCATTGATGAGCCGGGACAGGTCCGCCCCGTCCACGGCATCGTGAAGGGTTTCAAAGGCGCCCAGGCCCGCGCCCGCATCGGCGGGAATATCCAGATGCCGCACCGCTTGGCCGGCGGTTTGTTCTTTGCCCGCCTGGGCCATGTGGCCCCCCAGGTCGATTTCCCCAGCGGAAAGGTAAATCAGTCGCCAGCTCTGCCGGGCTCGCAAGCCCCCCATGCGCCCGGCCCGGGCTTTGCCGGACCCATTGCCCAGCAAATAGGCGGCTTCCCCGGCGGATCGGGGGTCGAGTTGGGCCAGTTCATCCAGATATAGGCAGCAATCGGAATGCTGTTGGGCGATGGCCTCCAAGGCGTTATCCGTGGTCCGCCAGCGTTGCAGGAATTCCGGGCCACCCCACACGCTGCGCCCAGCCTGTAGGCCGGTGGTCTTGCCGCAGGAAGAATCCCCCCGGAAATGGAATCCGCCCCCTTCCAGGCCCAGGAAGGCCAGCAATGGCCCGGCGAAGCTGGCGGACACGGCGAACACCAGGCGGGAGTTGCCGACACACCGGGCAGCGATCTCCCGGCGCCAATCGTCCAAGCTCCCCCGCTGGCGGAAGTGGGCATGGCGCACCGTGTCGCTCTGGAAAATCACCCGTTCACCGGCTGCGGCTTCGCCCATTACGTAATCCGGGCACACCCAGGCGCGGCCATGCCAGCCGGTGCGGTCGGTGCAGCGGGCGCGGTGCTCGGTGGGGGCGGTTAATAGGTAGCGGTGCAGCGCGTCCTTGGCCCGGGGGCCGGGGGCGATCTGGAGGCCAAGGCGTAGAAGCTCGCCCCGGTAGTCCAGGCCGTCGCCCCGCAGCATTTCCATGGGCATGGCCCAGCGGTGCAGGGTGCCGTCATCGTCTTTGAATTCGAGCAGGCGGCCCCAGGAATCCCCGTCCTCGCTGCGGGTGCGGGCGGTCACGTCTAGCCGGCTGCATATCCACTCTGGCGGCAAAAAATCCCCGTCCGGCCCCTGGCGAATGACGTGCACCCCGCCATCGTCCACGATGAACTCCGGTGGCCGGGTACTGGCCGCGCGGCGTTTGTCTTTGCTGCCCGGCTTGGCGGGCTTGGCTTCTTCCCGTTCCGGCGCTCCGGCTTCGAAGGCCTCCGACCGGGCCAGGGCGGTGGCCAGGCGTTCCGGGGTCCAACCATCGGCCAAGGCGTCGGCTGCATCCCAGCCCTTGGGGAGTTCCCCGCCGGGTTCCGTCAAGGCATCGGGGCGCAAGGTTCGCACCGAGGCGGCCCCAGATTCACGGATCAACCCGGCGGCGGTAGCCATGGCGGCGCGGCCTGGATCGTCGGCATCGGGCCAGAGGGTTACGGACCGGCCCTTGAGGGCCGAAAAGTCCGCCTTTCTGACGGCTTGGCTACCGCCGGGCCAGGTCATCGCCACCGCATCCGGGGCGAGGATGGCGGCAGCATCGGCGGCTTTCTCCCCTTCACACAGGATCACCAGGGCCGGGGGATGAGCGGCCAGCCGGTCCAGACCGTACAGCGGGCGGGGCGCCTCGGGGGCCTGCCATCGCCACTCCCGCCGGCCTTGGGGGTTTTGGCAGTAGGTCAGTTGCAGGAAAGTCTTGCGCTCGAACTGCGGCGGGGCGGCTTCGTGCCGATCCACGACGAAGACCAACCGGCCTTGGCCGTCCCGGTATTGATGGCGGATGGCAGGCCGCCCCCGCTTGGGATGGCCAACCGGGGGCGGCGGTGCCTCGTCAGGCACAGGGAGCAGGGGCCGCCACTCGGGGCGGGGCGCCTCGCTCGGGGCCGGGCGGGCGTCTGGCTGGCCGGGGCGCGGGGTGCCCATGGGCGGCGTGGGGTCTGCCCCGGCAGCCTCGGGGATGCCCAGGAATCGGGCCAGCGCCCGGGCGGCTTCGGCCTGGCTCACCCCGTCGAGGTAGGCCACCAGGGAAACCAGATCGCCCCCGCCTTCCTCGCTGGCAAAGTCCCGCCAAACCCCCTTGACCACATTCACCTTGAACGATCCGGCGGCATGGTCCGCCCGGCGGGGGTTGAGTGCCGAATACTCCGCCCCTTCGTAGCGGCCACCCGGTGCCCAGGCTTCCACGATGCGGCGGGCGTCGTTGAGGGCGGCGGTTTTGATCCGCTGAAAGTCGATTTTGCCGGCCATTACCTTACCCTTGGCGTAGTCGTCGCCATGGTCACGGAATCGAATCCGTCGTCAAAGACGGTTGGCAGAGGTTCGCCGGCCTCCCACAGGTAAGCGATACGGGCTCTGATTGCTGGGTCGGTCAGGCGATCAAGGCGGGACGCAACGGCGGACAGCATGTCCGGCTTATTGAGGGCTACGTTGGTCATAGTTTCCACAGCGCCCAGGAACCCCATGCGCACCCAATCCACGGCCAGACCATAGCCGATGCGACTGGACAGATTGGCTAGATAGTCGGGGCCATCGTCAATTTCGACTTCCTGGCCCGGGAGCGCTGGCCAGGGCCGCCGCAGCTTCAGAAGGGCTTGGCCCAGCTCGAAGCCCAGGCTGTAATCCAAGTCATCCCTCCCGGTGTTCGGAACGGGGCCGGGCGGTAGAACGATTTGAGTGAGGTTGACGGTGTTGTTGGCTCCGATTGGGAATTGGGCGGCTAACCACCACCGCCGTGCGAAGGCAATGGAGGGATGCATCACGCACCCCCTTTTACGGCCTTGCGGGACTCGATCCACAGCAGCAAATCGAGGCGGCGAATTCTGACGCTCCGCCCGAGGTGGATTCTTAGCTCACCCCAACCATAACGATTTTCGCCGCCCCACGCATACTGAGTCGCAGCCGGAATTCCGTATTCCGTTTCAATTTGTCTAACGGTCAGCAGGTCTTGGAGGTGCGGCCCCAGGGTGGCTATGTGGGGTGGCAGATCGGGTTTGTGGCTGGTGGTAAGAGGTGTGACATTGCATTGCATGGCGGGGTCTCCGGTTGAAGGAGCCCACACCATCGCACTGGGTGGAAAAGTGTGGCTAATCCGTGGTCATTTGTGGATTTGCGGAGATCGCAGTGGTGTCACTTGCATCTATGAATCAATGGCCGCGTTCCCCGAGTCGAATTGAGTTCGTGCGCAGTGGCCGTCCGGGCTCTTCCCGGCCACTTCTCGGCGCACTGGGCTTCAACATCCTCCAAGTAGTACAGCCCATTTTTCCCGGCGCGGCACTCCTTAAGCCATTCGTCATTACGCTTGAAGGCGCTGTGCAGCTCTGGGTAAGTGGTCCCGAGCGCGTCGAGAAGGTGTCTCTTCTGCTTCACGGCTTTTTGCGGGGCTGGGGCCTTGGGGGTGTTCGTGGTTTCCTCACATGGAAGCATGTAGGGCGCGAGCCACACGGCCAGTAATTCGGGCAACTGGCGATCATGTAAATAGCCCGCGAGGGTCTGAGCCATAACGGTCGGAGCATCGGCCTTCGATGGCGGATCACTCACAAATCGCGCCTCACCCGTCCGAAGACTGTATCCCGCAAACCGCCGCGACACGGCAATGCTAATTCCATCCCTCACGGCGGGCGGCCCGTCCATTGCCAAATCACCACACTTCACGGCGGCTTCGATGCGCTCATACAGCCCATGCCACGAATCGTCCCGTTTCCAGTAAGTTCGGCTTATCAGCAATCCAATTTGCCTCAGTGTCAGAGCCTCTGGCCAGTTGTCAAACTGCCGGCCAACTCGTTTTGACAGCAACACTAAGTCGGTGCGACTTCTCTCAGACTTGGTCACGGTTTGCACCCCTTCCGGCGCCCTTCATTGGGACGCTTCCCCCAGGCGGTGAAGGTGTCCGCCGTTCGCCTGGCCGGGCTAGGGGGAAGCGACATAGGTCAAATCAGGCCGCGTTCCGCTAGGGACAATGCAGCCGGGTTGGAACCGATGATGAAATGATCCAGCACCTTCACGTCCACCAGGCTGAGGGCGTCTTTAAGTGTCTTCGTCAGGGAAAGGTCGGCATTACTGGGATCGTCATGCCCGGACGGGTGGTTATGAGCAAAGATCACGGCGGCGGCGTTGTGCCGCAACGCGCTCTTGACGACCTCGCGGGGATAGACTCGGGCCTCACTGAGAGTGCTAATGAACATTTGCTCCAACTCGACCAGCCTGTGTTGAGAGTCCAGCCAGATGCACCAAAATTCTTCCCGCTCCAGCGAGTGAAGGCGCAGGTGTAGAAATTTCCGGACGCCATATGGACTATCCAGGGTGGGCGCGTTGTAGCTATTACGCTTTTCAAGAATGCGCAGGGCGCGGGCGATGGTGCGGTCTTCCCGCTCTCGGCGGGCAGTACAATTGGCGGTAGCCATGATTCGATCTCCTCGTTAGATCGGGTTGTGGTCAGGCGGGCGGGATGTTGCTGCATCCCGTTCCGCCGCTTTCCCCGCCAGCCGGGCGGGGTCGGTGGTGCTCGGTTAGGCGGCCTCCTCCCGCAGGGGGTAGGGCTGAATCAGCACATCCGCCGGCAGCCCCAGGCCTTCCGATAGCTTGCGGATCATCCCCAGGGAGAGGGGCCGGACCCGGTTCAGCACGTCGGATACCCGTCCACGGGGGCCGATGTAGGGCTCCAGGTCGCGGCGGGTGAGGCCTCGGGAGTCCATGACGTATTCCAGGAAGGAAACCGGGTCGGGGGCGGCAATGGGGTAATGGGCCTGTTCGAAGGCTTCAACCAGCATGGCCAGCACTTCCAGGCGGTCCGCCTCGGGGGTGCCCTCGGGGGCATTCCACAGGCTTTCGATCTCCGCCAGGGCGGCGCGGTGCTCTTCGTCGGTGCGGATCGGTTTGATTTCCATGGCGGCAAACTCGGTCAGGCTGCCAGGGGTGAAACTTCTCGGGCGATGCGTTCACCCATCGCCTGGGCGGTGGTTTCCAGGTCGTATTGCCCTTGCAGGTTCAGCCAGAAACCGGCTTCCATGCCGAAGAAGCGCCCCAGGCGCAGGGCGGTATCCGCAGTGATGCCGCGCTTGCCGCTGCAAATCTCGTCAATG
>JAEUNX010000012.1 GCA_016791025.1 Zoogloeaceae bacterium
ACGGGCAAATCGGTGGCCATGCCGGATGTGCTTCGGGCGCATTTTTCGGCCTGATGGCCGCGCGCTGGGGAGGGAACAGACATGAATCAGGTTCGCGGCGCGAATTCTGGACCCGAGGAAGCGCTTCGAGACCCCGAACCACGCCTCCCGGGCCGGTTTGCCCAGGCCATGGCCCTGGCTGCGGGGCGGGAGGAGGGAGGGGTCGATTGGCGAGCCGCTGCACCGGACACCTTCTGGCCCGCCCTCTGGCGTCAGGCATCGGTGATCGGCGAGGCAGCGCCTGGGGAGCCGGTGCGGCTCAACTTTGCCGAAAATGTCCTGCGGGCGCGGGACGACGAAGATGTCCTGGCCTTCTGGGGCGAGGCGCGGGTACAGAATCGCTATGACCACGGCGAGTTGTATCGTGCGGTGGCCCATTTCGCAGCGGCCTTGCATGAGCAGGGTATCGGTCCGAGTCATCGAGTGTTGGCCTGCCTGCCGAACATGCCGGAAGCCGTGATCGCCCTATTGGCCGTCGCCAGTGTCGGCGCGGTGTTTGCAGCCATTCCGGCCGACTTGGACGCCGATACCGCCCGGGCTCGGGTGGCGGCCTGGTCGCCTCATTTGATCGTTGCCTCCGACGGCTATGAGTCGGCCGGTGGGCGGGTGGATACCCTCGCCCGGGTGGCCGAATGGGCGGCCGCCCTGCCGGAACTCAAGCGCGTGGTACTGGTGCCCTACGTCCATGGGACGGACGACCCTCGCCAAGTCCGGCATGGTCGCCTCCTGGCGGAGTTCGTCGCGCCATTTCTGAAGGTCACAGAAATCGGTTTCCAGCGCCAAGCCTGTGACGCCCCGGCCATCTTGGTGGGCGAGGCCGCACCTGGCGCCGGCCAGAAGAGGTCAGTGATTGGCGCGGGGGAACTGCTATTGTGGGGCCTGAAAACGCTGCGCTTCGATGCCGACCTGGGGCCGAACGATCGCTTGGCGTGTGCCCTGCCGGTGGGGTCTGCGGGGTGGTTCCGGATCACAGCCGCACCAGCCGCCGGGGCGCGTCTGTTGCTGTACGCCGGGGCGGCGGTGGTGGGCAGCGACTCGCTTCTCCTCGATTTCATTGCTGTGGAGCGGGCGACCCATGTGGCGCTGGATGCCCAGGTCCTGGAGGCCCTGGCCAAGGGCGCGCCGGAGGTGAGGGATTTTCCCGACTTGCGGGTGATCTTGAGTCCGGTGGCGCTGGATTCGCGTCGCGTCGTGGCAGTCTTTGGCTGGGAGGTGCCCGTCGTTACCATCGACCCTGCGACGTCCTTGGCGGCGACCGCGCTCGTTGGATGACCGGTTCGAAGTCCTCGCCTTTTTGATTGGTCGCTGCCGGGTTGGCGATCCCGTTCCCCCGCTTCCGGTCCTCGGCTCAATTTTCGGTGGAGGGGGATTTCGGCTATCATCGCGCTTTCCCGCTGTTCCAATCCCATGACTAAGTTCGTCTTCGTTACCGGCGGTGTCGTGTCCTCCCTGGGCAAAGGCATCGCGGCGGCCTCTCTGGGGGCCATTCTCGAATCCCGCAGCATCAAGGTTACCCACCTCAAGCTCGATCCCTATATCAACGTCGACCCCGGGACGATGAGTCCCTTCCAGCACGGCGAGGTTTTCGTCACTGAGGATGGGGCCGAGACCGATCTGGACCTCGGCCACTACGAGCGCTTCACCAGTGCCCGGATGCGCAAGGCCAACAACTTCACCACCGGGCAGATTTATGAGTCGGTGCTCAAGAAGGAGCGCCGGGGCGAGTATTTGGGCAAGACCGTCCAGGTGATCCCCCACATCACCGACGAGATTAAAGCCTTCATCAAGCGCGGCGCCGAGGGCGCGGACGTGGCGATCGTGGAAGTCGGCGGGACCGTCGGCGACATCGAGTCCCTGCCGTTTCTGGAAGCCATTCGTCAGATGGGCATCGAGGAGGGGCGCAACGGCACCTGCTTCATCCATCTGACCCTGATGCCCTACATCCCCACGGCCGGGGAGCTGAAGACCAAGCCGACCCAGCACTCGGTGAAGGAACTGCGCAGCATCGGCATCCAGCCGGACATCCTGCTGTGCCGGGCGGATCGCTCCATCCCCGCTGACGAGCGGCGCAAGATCGCATTGTTTTGCAACGTGATGCCCGAGGCGGTGATCGAGGCTCTGGATGCCGATTCGATCTACAAGATCCCAGGCATGATGCACGACCAGATGTTGGATGAGATCGTGTGCCACAAGCTCGGCATCCTCGCCCGGGCGGCCGATCTTTCGGTGTGGGAGCGTCTCATCGATGCCCGCGAGCACCCCGAAGCCAAGGTCAATATCGGTTTCGTCGGTAAATACGTCGATCTCACCGAATCATATAAATCCCTCATCGAGGCGCTCAACCACGCCGGTATGCATACCCGCAGCGCGGTGGAGATCCACTACATTGACTCGGAGGAGATCGAACGGAAGGGCTGCGGCGTGCTGGCGGGCATGGACGCAATTCTGGTGCCCGGAGGCTTCGGCCGTCGCGGGACGGAGGGCAAGATCGCCGCGATCCGCTTTGCGCGGGAGCACAAGGTGCCCTATCTCGGAATCTGCCTCGGTATGCAGCTGGCCGTGGTGGAATTCGCCCGGGACGTGGCGGGGATGGCCGGGGCCCACAGCACTGAATTCGACAGCGAGACGCCCTACCCGGTGATTGGCCTCATTACCGAGTGGCTCGATAGCTCGGGCAAAGTCGAAAAGCGGAGCGAAACATCGGATCTTGGCGGCACGATGCGCCTCGGCGGCCAGGTCTGCCGTCTTGAGGACGGCTCCCTGGCCCGGGAGATCTACGGCAAGCCGGAAATCGTCGAACGCCATCGCCACCGTTACGAAGTGAATAACCGACTGCTGTCACAACTGGAAGAAAAAGGCCTTCGCGTGGCGGGTCGGGCGCCGGGCACCGATCTGTGCGAGATGGTGGA
>JAEUNX010000018.1 GCA_016791025.1 Zoogloeaceae bacterium
TACGTCGGCATCACCCGCGCTGAGCGAAGTCTGCGCATCAGCTGGTGCGAGCGGCGCAAGGCCGGCAAGGACATTCGCAGTTGCGATGTCTCTCGATTTATTGCCGAAATGGGGAGCGAGATCAAAGTGGCCGACGGCCGCCGAGACGTGCCCCTTGGCCGGGATGAAGGTCGGGCCCGGATCCAGAACTTGCGCGCCTTGTTGGGCACGGCCAAGTCCTGACGTGACAAGGCCGCCCGAAGGCGGCCATGTCACGCGGCAAGCCGGCCTGAATTACTTGTCCAGCGGCGGCTCGGTGAACTTGCCACCGGCCTTGTTGGCCAGGAAAGCCACGGCGCGGGCCACTTCCTTGTCCGTCAAATCCGCACCGCCTCCTCGCGGGGGCATGGAACGAATGCCATTGATCGCGTTCTTCACCAACGTGTCGAAGCCCTGGCCAATCCGCGGGGCCCAGGCCCCGGCGTCGCCGATCTTGGGGGAATTGAGGGCGCCGGAGCCATGGCACCCAGCGCAAATATTCGTCACCACCATTTCACCCGTCCGGCTGCCAGGGCCACCGAGACCGCCTTGAGCTCGATTTTCGCAACGGGCTGGATCAATTGCGCGGACACTTCCGGGTCGACCGTGGATTGTTTGCCGCAACCGGCCAGCAAGGCCAGAACGGCCACGGCGGGCAGCACGCCACGGGCGGCGCGCTGGGCGAAGCGAAAATCGCGTTGAATTGGCATGCTGAGTGTCCCCTCAAGGTGCGCGAAAAAGCCCAGATTATAGCGGCGCTTGCGGACTTCGTGCGCTGCCCTATTGGACTCCTGTTGCGAAACCCGCTATTCTTGCCGCCTTTCTCGCTCCCAGGGTGGGAAAGGCAGGGGATTCCGCCCTCTTCGCGGCCAATTCTGACGCATCGGACTCCCCCCAGCGCGACCTTGTCAGCGCGTTGGGCGCTCATCGGATCCTCTAGCGGCGCCGACGGTATCGGAGCCCTGAGGTAAAATGAGCATCGACAGCGCCAGCAATGGCATCCCAGAAGCGCTCGTAGCTCAATGGATAGAGTACTGGCCTCCGAAGCCAGGGGTTGTGGGTTCGATCCCCGCCGAGCGCGCCAATCCTGTCTTGTCTCTCCCGGCCGTTGGTTTGGCCCCGTTCAAGTGAAGTACCGCCTAGCGTCCAGATCAGTTGTCCGTGGGCCGCGGGCCGTCGGGTCGGGCTGCTCAATGGGCGCCAAGGTTCCCGGGTATCTCGCTCGTTATCGAATTGGGCTGCCGGTATGCGGCAAAAGCGGTCGACGTCGGATGACGAGGTTGCCGACGTAACTCTGGACGACCTCCCGACTCTGATTCAGGGTTGTGACGCGGACTTTGGCCATGCCGCGTTCAGGGCGGGTTTGCGAGGTCCGCAATTCGAGGATTTCGGCCTCGATGCTGAGGGTGTCATGTGGGCGGGTGGGTTTGGGCCATTGGAGTTCTTCGATCCCCGCGCCAATGACGCCGCCCACTGGCTTGAATCCACACTCCACCAAAAGGCGCATGGTCATGGCAGCGGTATGCCATCCGCTTGCGGCCAGGCCGCCAAAGAGGGTGTCATGGGCAGCGACATCGTCGAGATGAAAGGGCTGGGGGTCGAATTCGGCCGCGAAGCGTTTGATCGCTTGCGGGTCAAGGGTAATGGGGCCCGCGTCAAATCGCTGGCCAACGGACAGGTCTTCCAGGTAGTGCTGAACATTCATGGCAAGGGCTCCGCTTGGCAGATGGAGGTTGGGGGTAATTGGGATTTGCCTTCAGGCTGGCACCGGTTCGCGGGCGACGGCTGATTCGCGAATCGGCAGGTTGGCCAGCGCCGCCAGCAGGGCCAGAGTGATGTCGGCGTACCACATCCACGTGTAATCGCCGGTCATTACGATGCTCAATCCTCCCAGCCAGGCGCCAAGGAATCCGCCGAGCTGATGGGTGAAAAGGGTCAGCCCGAACAGGGTGGCCAGGTAACGGGTCCCGAAGAATTTCGCCACCAGGGCCGCGGTGGGCGGAACGGTGGCAAGCCAAGTGAATCCGAGGCCGGCGGCGAAGAAGTAGAAGGTCCAGTCGGTCCGGGGCAGGACGAGATAGAGCGCGATCAACGCCGCCCGGGAGGCGTACATGGCGGCCAGCACCAGCTTGCTTCGATAGCGCGCGATGCAGCTACCCACGAACAGGCTGCCGAAGATATTGGCCAGCCCAATGATGGCCAGGGACCAGCTCGCCACCGAGGGTGGCAATCCGCAAAGGGCCACCTCTCCGGGGAGATGGGTGACGAGGAAGGCGATATGGAACCCGCAAGTGAAGAAGCCGGCGTGGAGGAGCAGGTAATTGCGCTCTAGGAGGGCGCTGCCGACCGCACGCATGAGACCCTGGTCCTCCCCGGCGTGAGTCGGGGCGCTGGACCCTGGGCGGGCTACCGAGCGGACCAGCGGAAGGGCGGCCAGCACCAGGAGTGCCATGGACCACATGGCGCCCATCCATCCCAAGGATTGGATGAGTTTCTGCAAAATCGGCGCGAAGACAAACTGCCCGAAGGAGCCGCCAGCATTGATCACTCCTGACGCGGCGCCGCGGGCGTGCAGCGGGATCCGCTGGGCGGCGGCACCAATGAGCACCGAAAAGCTGCCGGCTCCGGATCCGATGGCCGACAGCAGCCCAAGGGAAAGGATCAGGCCTGCGGTGGTGTCCATGAACGGTGTGAGCGCGCTTCCCAACGCCAGCAAAAGAACGCCGCCCACGAGCACTGCCCGGGGCCCGAAACGATCCGCGATGGCACCGGCCAGCGGCTGGATGGCGCCCCAAGTGAATTGGGCAACGGCCAAGGCCAGGCTTATGGCTTCGATTCCCAGACCGGTGCCGGTGTTGATCGGGCTTACGAACAGTCCAAGTGATTGCCGGGCGCCCATCGTGATGGCGAGGATGCCGGCGGCACCAAGCGTGATGAAGAGCACTTCGGGGCTGCGTAGCGTCTGAAACATGGCCTCTTCCCTTCATCGTGAATCCGATTCGGGCAGGCTCTTGTCGCCGTTCGGCTGATGCCACCCTTGGCACGATGTTATGTTCCAAATACGATACGAAAAAGCCCAGATATTGGCCCGTTAAGTCAACAAAAAATTGACAATAAGGCCGGGAGTTGTCGCTCCCGCCCGGGGCGGGCGGAGATGTCCGAGGCGAAGATGACTCAACACAAAAATTGGCTGCCCGCTTGGGAGTGTTTCATCCGCGTCGCGGCCGCCGCCAGCATGGCCTCGGCGGCTCGGGAGCTTGGCTGCACCCGGGCGCAGGTCAGCAAACAGATGGCCGAGCTGGAACGCAGCTTCGGGGTACGATTGTTCGATCGATCGACCCGCCGGATCAGCCTCACCCCGGCCGGCGAGGTCTTTCAGCAGCACGCCTTGCGGACCCTCGAGGCCATCGCCGGCACGGAGGTGGCGCTGAGCAACCTGGGCGATGCTCCCTATGGCACGTTGCGGGTGAGCGCCACCGTCAGCTTCGGCCGGCGCTGTATCGCACCGCTGCTGCCCGGGCTGCTCGCCAATCATCCGGACCTGGATTGCGAACTGATATTGACCGACTCTGTGGTCGATCTGGTTGGGGACAACATCGATCTTGCCCTGCGAATGACGCGGCTTCCTCCGGAGGATGCGGTGGCGCGGCGAATCCTCAGTCTGCGCCGAGTCATCTGCGCATCACCGGCCTACCTGGAGCGGCACGGCGAACCCACCGACCCGCAGGCGCTGCCGCACCATCAATGCTTCAGCACGGTATTGCGCGATGACCACATCTGGCTGCTTCGCGATGCCATTGGTCGGGAGATCCGCATCCCCATTTCGAGCCGACTCAACTTCAACAATGTGGAAGCCATCTACGATGCCGTGCTCGCCGGTCATGGCATCGCCATCTTGCCGACTTATCTCTGTCACCCCGAATTGGCTCGCGGCGAGCTGCGCGCGTTGTTAAAGGCATACGAACCGACCACGGTCTTTGGCAGCGAGCTTTACGCATGCTATACGCCGAGCCGCGTCCGCGTGGCCAAGGTCAAGGTATTCCTTGATGCGCTCCAGGGCCACTTCTCAACCGCCTTGCCCTGGGATCGGACTTGAAATCGTCACCCTCCTTGCCGGCGATCGCGAGAGGACGACTTCAGGAATCCTCCGGGCCCGCGTCGGGGTCCAGACCTGTGCCCGCGGGAGGAAACATCGCCCGCACGGAGGCCTCGTCCGCAAAGCGCCGGCCGATCTGTCCGCAGACCAGTTCGCACAGGGCAAAGGTGCACGGGTCGGCGATGGCGTAATACGCGCTGGTGCCCCGGGCGTTCCGGACCAGCAGGCCCGCGTTGGCCAGAATGGCCAGGTGCTGGGAGACATTGGCCTGACTGCGGCCAACCTGGGCCGCCAGATCGCCCACGCAGCGTTCGCCCTGGCGTAGGGCATCGAGAATGCGCAGGCGCATGGGGACCGACAGGGCACGGAAATACTGCGCCACCTGCGCGAGGGCGAGTTCCTTGGTCGCATCCATGGTCAATGGCCCATCAGTCACCCGCGTCATTCGGCTTTCTCCTTGCTCTTATGAGCATCTTTATATAATAATGTGCTTATATAAGCAACTCGCTGCTGCCTCAATTTCTGCCCCGGCCAGGGAGGGCCGCCATGATGCACAACCGACCCCTTGACGTGATGCGACGCGCGGTTGTGGCGCTGGCTCTGGTGGTCGTGTCGGGAAGCTCGGTGGCCCAGGCCGATAGTCCGCGCACCGAGGTGGTCGAGCGCGGAGGCGGGCCCCTGCGCTATGCCGCCGAGGCCCGCGTCGAGGCAGTTCGGGCCACCGTCGTGGCGGCACAGGTTCCCGGCCGCGTCACGGCGCTTAACGTCAAGGCGGGCGATTGGGTGCGGACCGGCCAGGTCCTCGCCACTATCGACGAGCGCGCGGCCCAGCAGCAGGTGGCTGCCAGCGAGGCCCAGGCTGCCGCGGCCCAAGCTCAGCTCGAAGCCGCGCGCCGCGAATACGAGCGTCAGCAGCGCCTGTTCAAGAAGGACTATCTTTCCCAGGCCGCCCTGGACCGGGCCGAGGCGCAGTTCAAGGCCGCGTCGGCGGAAGCCCGGGCTTCGCTGGCCCAGAGTGGAGTCGCCCGCACCCAGAGCGGTTTTCATACTCTCGCCGCGCCCTATGCCGGTGTGGTTGCGGCGGTGAGTGTCGAATTGGGCGACATGGCGATGCCCGGAAAGCCCTTGTTCGAGCTGTACGACCCGGGGCATCTGCGGGTCACCGCCCATGTTCCCGAGGCTCTGGCCCGGCGCGTCGAGTCTGGACGTGGGGCCGAGGTTGAGCTCCCCGCGGGCAGTGAAATGCGCCGGCTCGCCGTGCCCCAATTCACCATCCTTCCCACCGCTGACCCGCAGACCCATACCGTGGAGCTGCGGCTGCCGTTGCCGACGGAGGTCGACGGCCTTGTTCCCGGGCAATTTGCCCGAGCCCTGCTGCCGCTGATCGCTGATACGGAAGGCGCCGGGCTAACCATTCCCGCTGCTGCCGTCATCCGCCGCACGGAGCTCAATGCGGTTTATGTCCTGGATGCCCGCGGGAAACCTCAGCTGCGCCAGGTCCGGTTGGGCCGCCGGGTGGGCGAACGGGTCGAAGTGCTGGCCGGCTTGGCCGCCGGCGAGGCGGTCGTGCTCGAACCCCTGGCCGCTGTGCGCCCGTGAATTCCGCCATGAGCGAAGATCGCCTTGGACTCTCCGGTCGTATCGCCGCCTTCTTCCAGGAGGCGCGGATCACCCCGTTGCTGGCCCTGGTGGCGCTGCTGCTGGGGCTCTTTGCCGTGCTGGTCACGCCCCGGGAGGAGGAGCCGCAGATCAACGTGACCATGGCCAATGTGCTGATTCCGTTTCCTGGTGCGTCGGCCAAGAATGTCGAGCAGATGGTGGCTGGGCCGGCCGAGCAGGTACTCGCTCAGATCGCCGACGTCGAGCACGTGATGTCGGTGTCGCGGCCCGGGCTGGCGGTGATCACGGTCCAGTTCGAGGTCGGCATTGCGCGCACCGAGGCCCTGGTGCGGCTCTATGACACCATCAACGCCAACCGCGACTGGTTGCCCGCCGGCCTCGGCGTGGGTGAGCCCATCATCAAGCCCAAGGGCATCGACGACGTGCCCATCGTCACCCTCGCCCTGTATTCGACCGTTCCCGAGACGGGGGCGGCGGATCTGGAACGGGTGGCCCATTCCATCGAGGCGGACCTCAAGCGGGTCAAGGGCACCCGGGAGGTGACGACCCTTGGCGGCCCCCGCCGCGCCATCAATATCATCCTCGACCCCGCCCGATTGGAGGCCGCGGGCTTGACGGTGGCCGATCTGCGTCGCGCGCTCCAGGCGGCCAACCTTGGCCTGCCCCTGGGCCAGACCATAGCTGACAATCGCGCGGTGAGCATCGATGGGGGCCCCTTCCTCCGCGATGCGCGGGAAGTGGGGGAAGTGGTGGTCGGCGCCGCCAACGGGCGGCCGATATTCCTCGCTGACGTTGCCAGCGTGACGGACGGACCGCCGGCCCCCGAGCGCTACGTCTGGTTCGGCCGCGCCGGCAAGGAGGGTGCCGAGTACCCGGCCGTCACCCTCGCCGTCACCAAGAAGCCCGGCCAGAATGCTGTCGAGGTGGCCGACGCGGTCCTCGCGCGCGTTGCAAGCCTGCGCAATGCCGTCATCCCGGCGGACGTGGAGGTCGCAGTCACCCGCAATTATGGCGAGACGGCCAACGACAAGGCCATGAAGCTCATCGAGAAGCTCGCCTTTGCCACCGCCTCGGTGGTGGCGCTGGTGTGGTTGGCCCTGGGCCGGCGCGAGGCGGGCATCGTCGGCGCGGCCGTGATCCTGACGCTCACCGCAACCTTGTTCGCTTCCTGGGCCTGGGGCTTCACGCTGAACCGGGTGAGCCTCTTCGCCCTGATCTTTTCGATCGGCATCCTGGTCGATGACGCGATCGTGGTGGTGGAGAACATCCACCGCCATCAGAAGCTCCACCCCGGTGTTCCCCTGACCCGGATCATTCCCGGCGCGGTGGACGAGGTCGGCGGCCCGACCATCCTCGCGACTCTCACGGTCATCGCCGCGCTGCTTCCCATGGCCTTCGTCTCCGGCCTGATGGGGCCCTACATGAGCCCCATCCCCATCAACGCCTCGATGGGCATGCTGATTTCGCTGGCTGTGGCCTTCGTGGTCACACCCTGGCTCTCGCGCCTGTGGTTGTCCCATGCCGGGTCCCACGAAGACGGCTTGGCGGCCAAGCTGGCGCCACTTTTCGGCCGGGTCTTCGCCCCCTTTATCGACGAGACCCGCGGCGCGCGCAATCGCGTGAAGCTCTGGCTGGCCGTGGTGACGCTGATCGCCGTCTCCGTGGCATTGCCGGTGTTCAAGCTCGTGGTGCTGAAAATGCTGCCCTTCGACAACAAGTCGGAGTTCCAGGTGGTGGTGGACATGCCCGCCGGCACGCCGGTGGAGCGCACGGCCGCCGTGCTGGGCGAGATGGGACGTTTTCTGGCCGCCCAGCCGGAGGTGGTCGATTACCAAGCCTATGCGGGACTGGCCTCGCCCATCAACTTCAACGGCCTGGTGCGCCAGTATTACCTGCGGGCCGGCGGCGAGGTGGGCGATCTCCAGGTGAACCTGGTGGACAAGCATCATCGCGGCGAGCAGAGCCACGCCATCGCCACCCGCTTGCGTCCCGAATTGGTGAAGATCGCGCAGCGTCATGGGGCCCGGGTCAAGGTGGTGGAGGTCCCCCCGGGGCCGCCGGTTCTTTCGCCCATCGTCGCCGAAGTCTATGGCCCGGAAGATACCAGCCGCCTTGCCGTCGCGCGGGGCGTACGGCAGATCTTCACCGATGCTCCGGGCATTGTTGATGTGGACGACAGCGGGGTGGCGGCCGCCCCCCGCCAGCTGGTGAATGTGGATCGGCGCAAGGCGGCGCTGCTGGGCGTGCCCCAGGAGGCCATCGTCACCACCTTGCGGGCCGGCCTGGCCGGCGAGAATGTGAGCTGGCTCCATGACGAGACCAAATATCCGGCCGGCTTGCGCCTGCAACTGCCGGTGGCAGATCAGGCCGACCTCGCCGGGCTGTTGCGCCTGTCGGTGCGCAGCGCCAGCGGCCGTCTCGTGCCCATCTCCGAGCTGGTGTCGGTGGAGCCGGCCACCGTTGAGCAGCCGATCTATCACAAGGACCTGTTGCCGCTGACCTATGTGGTGGGCGACATGGCCGGCAAGCTCGACAGCCCGCTCTACGGCATGTTTGAAATGCGCGAGTCCCTTGCGGCGCTACCCACGCCTGGAGGCGGCCCCCTCGGCGAATATTTCATCCGCCAGCCCGACGACCCCTACCGCGGCTTTTCCATCAAATGGGACGGCGAATGGCAGGTCACCTACGAGACCTTCCGCGACATGGGGGCGGCCTACGCCGTGGGGCTGGTGCTGATCTACCTGCTGGTGGTAGCCCAGTTCGGTTCCTACCTGATGCCTCTCATTATCATGGCCCCCATTCCCCTCACCATCGTCGGGGTCATGCCCGGCCATGCGCTGCTGGGTGCGCAATTCACGGCCACCTCCATGATTGGCATGATCGCCTTGGCGGGGATCATCGTGCGCAACTCCATCTTGCTGGTGGACTTCATCCACCTCCAGCTTGCGGAAGGTGTGGCCTTCCGGGATGCGGTGGTGCGCTCGGCCATCACCCGTGCCCAGCCCATCGCCCTGACCGCACTGGCCGCCATGCTCGGCGCCCTGTTCATCCTCGACGACCCCATTTTCAACGGGTTGGCGATTTCCCTGATCTTCGGGATCCTCGCGTCCACCCTGCTCACCCTGGTGGTGATTCCTTTGCTCTATTACACCGCGTACCGCAAGGACCACGCGCCCACAACGGAGGCCCCATCATGAAATCCTGGCAACTCGTCCGCCTGTTCGCTGGCGTCTTCATCCTCCTCTCCCTCGCCTTGGGCGCCGAGGGCAGTCCCCTCTTCCTGAGCCAGAACTGGCTCTGGTTGACTGCCTTCGTCGGTGCCAACCTGGTCCAGAGCAGCATGACCCGCTGGTGCCCGCTGGAAATCATCTTGCGCAAGCTCGGCGTGCCGGCGGGGGCCTGAGGCCATGGGCGCGGACCATCGTGTCGGCGGCAGGCGGGCGTTTCGACGCCGCGCTCGCCGCGTCTCGTCGGCGGCCATGCTGATGGCCTTTGCCGTGCCGGCGCTGGCCACCGATCTCCTGGTCGCCTGGCAGGCCGCGCGCACCCATGACCCGGTGTTCGCCGCTGCCACCGCCGAGAGCCGTACCGCGGACGCCAAGGCGAGTCAGGGGCGTGCCCTCTGGCTGCCCCAGGTGAGTGTCAGCGTGGGCACCGGCATCGTGAGCAGCCAGAGCGCCACCGAGGGCGCCGAGTTCACGGCGCCCGGTTTTGGGGCTTCCCGGCGGGTCGAATTCCGCACCAGCGTCGATGAGGGCCGGACTCAACGTTAGGACGTCACGGCTCAGCAGCCGATCTACAACGCCGAGCGCCGCGCCCAGGCCCGCCAGCTTGACCGCCAGGCGAACTGGTCGGCGTGCGCTATCGGGTCGCCGAGCAGACCCTGATCCTGAGGGTCGCCCAGGCCTACGTGGATGTCCTCGCCGCTGGCGAACGGCTTGCCCTCCTGGGTCGGCAGAAGTCTGCCGTCGGCCGTGCCCTGGACGAGGCACGGGAGCGTTTCGATGCCGGCGACATTCCCAAGACCGGCGTCACCGAGGCCCAGGCGCGCTTCGATGCGATCGTCGCCGAAGAGCTGGCGGCGGCGGATCCTCAGCGGATCGCCGGTGCTGCCTTCACGGACCTGACCGGCCTGCCCGCCGAAGGATTGCGCCCGGTGGGGCCAGCCTTGGGGATGGCACCCGCACCCCTTGAAGACTGGCTCGCCCGCAGCGTCCAGGGCAGCCTCGTCCGCGCGCAGCAGCGGCTTGGCGAGGAGATCGCCCGCCGCGAGGTGGACAAGCACCGGGCGCTTTCTGCGCTGACGTTGGATCTGGTGGCGAGGGCAGGCGAAGAGCGCCTCAACGGCAGCGGCGACTTCGGTCAGAGCAGCTTGAACGCAAACAGTCGCAGCTTCACCCTGCAGCTTACCGTTCCGCTTTTCACTGGCGGAATGCGCAGCGCCCGCCGCGACGAGGCTGTCGCCTTGGCCGACAAGGCCCGATTTGACGTCGAGGCGGCTCGGCAGCTCGCCGCCCGGGAGACCCGCGCCGCCTGGTTGGGGGTGACCACCGGGGCTGCGCGGGTGCGGGCCTTCGAGCAGGCTCGCCGTTCGGCCGCCTCGCGCCTCGACGCCACCCAGACCGGCCAGGAGGTCGGCGCGCGCACGACCCTGGATGTGCTCAATGCCCAGGCCGATCTGCTCGCGGCCAATGCCCAACTTGCCCCCTGAGGGCCTGCCTCCCTTCCGCGGTCCCGTCAAGACGCCACTGGCGTTCGCCGCCGTTTCGGCCCGGCCGACGAATCCAGCGCCATTTTCAATCCCGACCTGGGCAAACAGCGGCGGCGCCACAAGGTGCCGATCACCTTCGTCACTCCCGAGCCCTACCTCGGCCCTCTGGGACTGGGCCGGGTGGGGGTTCGAAAGGGCGGCTGGAATCGGAGTTCCGCAGCCACGATGTCGCCGGGATCGCCGCTGCTCGCCGGGCCGCCGTCGAAGGGGGGCGAACGCTTGTCGCATTGAACGGGGTGGGGGCTCGGCCTCCCCGGAGGGAGGCCTTGTCCGGCTCCCGGGGATAGCCGGACAATCGGGGCCCGGATTCGATGGGCCCGTGATGCCTCCCTCCCTGAACAGTCTCCTGCGGTTCGTTGGCTTTCCCCGTTCCCGCTACCGTAGCAACGAGCAGGCGATCGCCGCCTTGGGGGGCTTCCTCGGTATCGTGGCGGTGGCCGCCATCAGCGTTCGGCTCCTGGGTGCCGACCAGGCGGTGCTCATTGTTCCTTCAATGGGGGCCTCCGCCGTGCTGATCTTCGCCGTGCCCCACAGCCCCCTCACCCAGCCCTGGGCGGTCTTGGGCGGCCACGTCATTTCGGCGTTGGTTGGCGTGGCCTGCTATCAGGCCGTGTCGTCCCCCCTACTGGCGGGGGCCCTGGCGGTGGGGGGGGCCATCGGCGCAATGCATCTGGCGCGCTGCATTCATCCCCCTGGGGGCGCCACTGCCCTGACGGCCGTCATCGGTGGGGCGTCGTTGCACGAGCTGGGCTTCGCCTATGCAGCGACCCCGGTGGCCTTGAATGCCCTGGCTATCCTCGCGGTCGGCATCCTGTTCAACTATGCCTTTCCCTGGCGGCGCTACCCCATCAGTCTCATGCACTACGCCGCGCCGGTCCGCCTGCCCGGCGCATGGCCGACACTCACCGAGGCCCAGATCGATGCGGCCATGAAGGAGTTGAAGGTGGTGCTCGATGTCTCCGCCGCCGAGATCGGACAGGTGGTCGAGCATGCCGTGCGGGAACTTGCACGCTCGGGGCATATCAAGAGCATCGAACTGGGCCGAAGCTACTGCAACGAACAGCCGGGGCCGGCCTGGTCGGTGCGCAAGATCGTGGACGAGCGGCCTTCCGAGGTGGCCGATTTCGACCTGGTCGTCTACCAGGTCCTGCGGGGCGAGCAGAAGGGTCGCCTCGGCAGCTGCACCCGGACGGAGTTTGCCCGCTGGGCCAGCAGCGAGGTCCAGACCTGAGGGGCCGCGCCAGAGGTCGGCGGCGGCTTCGGCGAAGCGAAGGAGTGCCATGGAATTCAAGGATTACTATCAGACCCTGGGCGTGGCCCGGGAGGCGAGTGCCGACGAGATCAAGAAAGCCTTCCGCAAGCTTGCCCGAAAATACCACCCCGATGTCTCGAAAGAGCCGGACGCCGAGGCGCGGATGAAGGCCGTCAATGAAGCCTATGCAGTGCTGTCGGACCCCGAGAAGCGCGCCGCCTACGACCAAGTCGGGCGGGGCTACCAACCGGGGCAGGACTTCCGGCCTCCGCCCGACTGGGATGCCGGCTTTGAATTCAGTGGGGCCGGTCCCCAGGGCAGCGCCGATTTCAGCGATTTCTTCTCCGAGCTCTTCAGCGGCATGGGCCGCCAGGGCCGGGGCTTCCGCGCCCATGAAACCCATGGCCACGGCTCCCTGCGGGGCGAGGACCACCATGCCCGGGTGTTGCTCGACATCGAGGACGCCTTCACCGGTCCGACTCGCCAGGTCGGCTTGCGCATGCCGCAGTTCGATGCCGGGGGGCACATGCAGCTGGTCGAGCGCACCCTCAGTGTTCGCATCCCGATCGGGGTCCATGAAGGCCAGCTGATTCGCCTGGCGGGCCAGGGCGCCCCGGGCCACGGCGGCGCCCCCGCCGGCGACCTTTTCCTGGAGGTCCATTTCAAGCCTCACCCCCGCTACCGTCTGGCCGGCCAGGATCTGCATCTCACCCTGCCCGTCGCTCCCTGGGAGGCCGCCTTGGGCGCGGTGATCCCGGTGGACCTGCCGGGCGGCGCCCTCAAGGTCCGGATTCCCGAGGGAGCCCAGAGTGGCCGGCAACTGCGGGTTCGCGGCAAGGGCGTCCCTGGAACCCCGCCCGGCGACGTGCTGCTCGAACTGACCGTCGTTCTGCCGCCGGCCAATACCCCCCGGGCCCGCGAACTCTATGAAACCATGAGCCGTGAACTGGCTTTCGACCCGAGGAGCTGACCGATGCGCGAGGAAGACACCCTGCACGCCACCCTGTGCGACGATCGGTTGGCCGTCGAGCGGGTGGCCACCCTGTGCGGCGTCGAGCATACCTGGCTCGTCGCCCGGGCCCAGGAGGGGCTGCTCCCAGGCGTCGTGGCCGAGGAGGAGGTGTGGCGCTGCACCCCCGGCCTCATCCAGCGCGTTCGCCGCATGCGGCGCATTGAAGCAGATTTCGAGGCCGTGCCCGAGTTGGCGGCTCTGGTGGCCGACTTGCTCGATGAGCTCGATTCCTTGCGCGGTGGACGGGAGGGTCGGGGCGGTGCTTGAACCGCGGCGCTGCCCGGGCCGTTGGCCGTCGCCCATCGATGGCGCGGAGCCGCAATCGGGTCTAATGGAGGTCGCTCCGGCAGCAAGACCTGAGGTGCGCTCCCCATGACTCGACCATTCAATCTCAGCCGGTGGTTCGCGGTGGTCGGGCTGGTGTCCATCGCGACCATTTCGGGCCTCGCGGGCTGGGCCATGTCGCGGTTCGTGGCGGACGCGATGTTCCGCCAGGAGGGCACGCTGACCCAGCAATTCGTCCAGACCCTGATCCTCACCGAGCCCTCCCTGCCGGCCTATCTGGTCCATGGTTCGGTGCGCGATCGCCAGGAGCTGGAGCGGGCCCTGTCGCACATCGGCACCATGACCGACATGCTGCGGGCGAACCTCTACAACCGGAGCCAGGAGGTGGTGTGGTCCACCGACCCGACCCTGATCGGTCGCACCCTGGGGCCCAACGATGAGCTGGACGAGGCTCTGGCGGGGGATCTGGTCGTCCATCCGGATTCCCATGAGGAGGGGGGCAAGCGGGAGCACGAACACCTGGCGGTGGTGGCCAATCTGTTTGTCGAGATCTACGTGCCGATCCTGGACCCGCACGACGGCCAGGTGATCGGGGTCATCGAGTTCTACAAGAATCCCCGCAGTCTCTTTGTTGCCCTTGAGCGGATGCGCCGCTATGTCGCCGTGGGGGCTGCGGTGGCGGGCTTGCTGCTGTTCCTGGCCTTGGCGGGGCTGGTGCGGCGGGCGGATCTGCAGCTGCGGGCCCAGGAGCGCCGCCTGGTGGATACCGAGACCCTGGCGGTGATCGGCGAGATGAGCGCCGCGGTGGCCCATGGCATTCGTAATCCCCTGGCCTCGATTCGCAGTTCGGCTGAGCTGATCCCCGGTGCGGACGCCGCCACCGCCGATACCGCTGCGGCGGACATCGTGGCCGAGTCGGACCGGCTGGAAGCCTGGGTGCGGGATCTCCTCGCCTTTTCACGACCCCTGGAGGCCCGGCCGGAGCCCCTGGAGGTGGCGGGGCTGGTGGCGCGCTGCATGGCGGATTTCGAGCGCGATGCCGAGCGGCGCCGCATCCGCCTGGAAGTGTCGGTGGCGCCCGGTCTGCCCCCCGTGCAGGGGGGCGCGCTCATGGTGGGGCAGGTGCTCCATTCCCTCGTCGCCAACGCCCTGGAGGCCCTGCAGGCCGACGGTACGGTCGGGGTGAGGGCGGTGGCGGACGGCCGCTTTGTGCGCATCGAGGTGGCGGACAACGGCCCCGGCATGTCCGCCGAGCAGCTGCGGCGGGTGGGCAAGCCCTTCTTCACCACCAAGACCCGGGGGCTGGGGATCGGTCTTTCCCAGGCCCGGCGGATCGCCGAGCGCTACGGCGGCGATCTCGTCATCGATAGCGCCGCCGGCACCGGGACCCGCGCCACGCTCCGCCTGCCCCGCGTCTGAACCCGCTCAGAAGTTGACCGTCAGCCCCACCTGGGCGAACCACGCGTGCTCGCCCGAGTCTGCGCCGAAGGCCTTGCCGGCGGTAAAGCGGGCGAGGGTCGCCGTCCATTCCGTGGCGGGGGATTCCCGCACGGCGAGGAACAATTCGGTGGCCTGGCCCAGGTGGCGATCCCGCCCGGTCGGGTCCGCTGAGAGGCGGGTGCCTTCGAGCTGATCGCTGGCCTGACGCTGGCGGTAGTCGTGCCAGGTGAGATCCAGGGAGCTACGGGTGCCGAAGCGCACGCTGCCGCCCACGGAGCGGATGTCGATATTGCTCAGGGTCGGGCGCAACAGTTCGCCGTAGTAGCGGAAACGCTTGACGCCGCCGAAGCGGGCCTTGTTCTCCTCCAGGCCGGTCTGGCGGAAGGCGTGGTCGGTGCCATCGTCCGCATTGCCATCGCCGGAGCCCACCGCCCAGCCGGCCCAGAGGGTGGGGCGCTGGGGGCCGGGTCCGGACAGCCGGGCACCCAGGTCCCAGGCTTCGCCCCGCACCCGCACCCGGCGGTGGCTGTCCACCTGCTGGCGTGACCCGCCGACGTCCTCGAAGCGTGTGCGGGTTTCCTGGCCCCGCACCTGGGCCAGATCCGCCCAGTAGCCGAAGCGGTAGCCGGAGGCGGTCCGCTCCTCGCCCACCGCCCGGGCTCCGAGCCAGGTCAGGTTGCTGTCGGTGGCATCGGCGCGGGCCTCCGCAAGGGTTCGGCCCACCGCCGGGCGGCCGGAGTAGTCCCGCGCCACCAGGGCGAAGCCCTCCAGGCTGTGGCGTTTCCGCCACTGCCAGGCCCCCCGGGTGAACCAGCGCAGCACGTCCTGCTCCTCGGGGTCGATGCGGCCCCGCTCCTCGGTGGAGACCGGGAGCACCTGGCGGGCGAGCCCGGTGTCGATGAGCCAGTTGCGGCCGCCCACAAAGATCCGGGCGGCATCCACGTCGTCATCCCACCACCAGCTTCGCTCGTCCACCAGCCCGAGGCGCCCCACCGGGAGATCGAGGGGGAGACCACCGACCTTGGGAACGAAGACCCACATCTGGCCCCGTTCGAGGGCGCCGCGGCTTTCCTCGCGGCCGTTCTGGCGGCGAGTTTCCCACTCACTCAGGGCCACTAACTGGGCGAATACCGTGACGCC
>JAEUNX010000032.1 GCA_016791025.1 Zoogloeaceae bacterium
TGCCCACCCAGCGGTGGCCCATCCCCTGCGCTTATTGCAGGAGGTGGGGCTGGGCTATCTGACCCTGGGGCAGCCCAGCCCGACGCTATCCGGCGGCGAGGCCCAGCGCATCAAGCTGGTGACCGAGTTGGCGAAGGTCCGCGGGGACGGTGGTGTCCTCAAACCTGAAAAACACACCCTTTACGTGTTGGATGAGCCCACGGTTGGGCTCCACATGGCGGACGTGGAAAAGCTGATTGGCGTCCTCCACCGCCTCACCGGCGCCGGTCATACGGTGCTGGTAATTGAGCACGACCTGGATGTGATGGCCGAAGCGGACTGGCTCATCGATCTGGGGCCGGAAGGGGGCGATGGGGGTGGACGGATCGTCGTGCAGGGTCCCGTCGACCGGGTTGTGGCGGCCACCGACTCCCACACCGGGCGGATTCTTGCTGAATTCCTCACCCGCCGGGCCGGCTAATCCTCCGCGCCGTTGTCGGGCCGAGGAGCCGGCTGGGGGCGGGGGATCGCCGCGGGCGGCCCGGGTGAGCGCCTGGGGGGTGGCGGCAGCGGCCGGGTGCCGCTTGGCCCCCGGTGCATCGGCTTCTGGCGCGTGCCGTGCTGCTTGCCCCCCATGCTCAGTTCAGCCGGATGGGCACGTAGAGTCGGCTTTCGCCCCGCTGCACGAGGATCGCGAAGCGGTTGCCGGCCTGGGCGAGCAGGCTGCGGAACTGATCCACGCCGGTAACCGGCTGATTGTTGATCGCCAGGATCACGTCGCCGGTGCGGACCCCCGCCTTGGCCGCCGGCCCGCCGGCTTCCTCCACGAGCAACCCGCCGGCGACGCCGAGCTGACGGGCTTCCTGGGCGGTCAGGGAGCGACCGGCGATGCCCAGTTTGCCGGTGGTCTGCGGGTCGCCCCGAGGCGCTTCCTTGTTTGCGGCTTCCTCGGCCTGCTGGGCGCCGAGGACAACCGGCATGTCTCGATTCTTGCGATCGCGCCAGACCTGGAGGCGGGCGGTGCTGCCGGGGCGCATGTCGCCGATGATTCTGGGCAGGTCGGTGGACTCTTCGACCTTGCTGCCATTGACGGCCAGGATGACGTCCCCGGCCTTGATGCCGGCCTTGTCGGCGGGACTGCCGGGCTCCACGCTGGCCACCAGGGCCCCGCCGGCCTCTTCCAGCCCGAAGGATTGGGCGAGTTCCTTGTCCAGGCCCTGGATCGAGATGCCCAAGCGGCCCCGCTCCACCTTCCCGTGGCGCTGGAGCTGGTCCTTGACCTTCATGGCGACGTCGATGGGAATGGCGAAGGAGATCCCCATGAAACCACCAGAACGCGAGTAGATCTGGGAGTTGATGCCGATCACCTCGCCCCCCAGGTTGAAGAGCGGCCCGCCGGAATTGCCTGGGTTGATGGCTACGTCAGTCTGGATGAAGGGCACGTAGGTCTCGTCGGGCAGGCGGCGGGCCTTGGCGGAGATGATGCCGGCGGTCACGGTGTTGTCGAACCCGAAGGGCGAGCCCACTGCCACCACCCATTCCCCTACCCGGGCCTGCTCGGCCTCACCGATCCGGACCGTGGGCAGGCCGTTCGCCTCGACCTTCAAAAGGGCCACGTCGGTACGCTTGTCGGTGCCGATCACTTTGGCCTTGAACTCCCGCTTGTCGGTGAGGCGTACGGTGACTTCCGCCGCACCGTCCACCACGTGGGCATTGGTGAGGATGTAGCCGTCGGGGCTGACGATGAAGCCGGAACCGATGCCGCGGTTGATCTGATTGCCGCCGCCCCGGGGACCGCCAGGCATTCCGGGCACTGGCACGCCGAAGCGACGCAGAAAGTCGTAGAAGGGGTCATCGGGCGAGATCCCGTTTTCGGCCCGGGCGACTTTCTGCACCACGGCAATATTGACCACCGCGGGGCCGACCTGGTCCACGAGTTGAGCAAAATCGGGCAGGCCATAGCGGTTGGTGGCCGTGGCTGGGGAAGTGGCCGCCTCGGTGAACGCCACCGCCGGCGGCCCGGCGACCAGGGCGATGGTGAGGAAGAAGGTAGCAAGGCGAGAAGAACGGGTCGGCATCGACAATCTCCGGTGGGCGAACAAGGGCCTTCCTGGCCGGCATTGTGACGCTAGATGAGGCTGCCGGCGGAAAGTTCAAGGTGGGACCTCCGATCGATTCAGCCCAGATGAGCCGGCCGGGGCGTCGGGGTAAGATGCGACATCCATCATCCATCTTAGGGGGAAGGTTTCATGACCCTGACGGATCTGCGCTATCTCGTCGCGTTGGCGCGCGAGCGACATTTCGGCCGGGCGGCGGAAAAATGCCATGTGAGCCAGCCGACCCTTTCGGTCGCGATCAAGAAGGTGGAGGAGGAACTCGGTGTGATCCTCTTCGAGCGCTCGGCGACGGAGGTCAAGATTACCGAGACCGGCCGCCGGGTCGTGAATCAGGCCGAGAAGGTCCTGGTGGAGGCTGCCCAGATCAAGGAAATCGCGGCGGCCGGCAAGGATCCATTGGCCGGCCCTTTGCGCCTGGGGGTGATCTACACCATTGGCCCCTACCTGCTACCCAAGCTAATTCCGAAGGTCCATGAACTCGCACCCCGAATGCCCTTGGTGATCCAGGAGAACTACACCGCGCGGCTGGCCGAGGCCCTCAAGCGTGGCGAACTGGACGTCATTATCATCTCCCTGCCGTTCGAGGAACCGGGTGTTGTGGTGCAGCCGGTGTACGACGAGCCCTTTCGCGTCGTTCTGCCGGCAGACCACCCCTGGACGGGACAGGCGGCGATCCATGCCGATGACCTCGCCAATGACCAGCTGCTCCTCCTGAGCACTGGAAACTGTTTCCGCGACCAGGTTCTGGAGGTGTGCCCGGAGTGTCGCAATGTTGGCGGACTGCAGCGTACTCTCGAAGGCAGTTCACTGGAGACGATCCGCCTCATGGTGGCCACCGGGGCGGGGGTCACGGTTTTGCCGAGCTCGGCAGCGGATGAGTTGCCAGACCAGACGCCACTCTTGGCG
The DNA here is from genome assembly GCA_016791025.1 of Zoogloeaceae bacterium. GTDB lineage: Bacteria > Pseudomonadota > Gammaproteobacteria > Burkholderiales > Rhodocyclaceae > JAEUNX01. Next base: position 3,003 of record JAEUNX010000032.1, read on the forward strand.
GTGCGGCGATTTGTCGAGCCCGAGCCCTCACGCCGGGTGGCTCTCGCCTGGCGGGTCACTTATCCCCGTAGCGGGGCCCTGGATGTCATCCGCAGCGCGGTCCTTGATTCGAGTTTGCCCGGGACACGGCCGGTGGGGCGAAGCGCATGAGGGCGGATGGTCGCCTCCGATAGGGTTCGACCATCGACAGCATCCATTCAATCGATTGGAACCATCGCCGGGCGGCCCCTATCCTAGCGACAGTGCCGGAGCGTCATTGCCTCCGGTCGGGAAAATTCACTGGAGGGCGCATCATGGACATCGACATCGGTATCAAGAAGGAAGATCGGATCCAGATCGCAGACGGGCTGTCCCGCCTGCTCGCGGATACCTACACCTTGTACCTCACCACCCACAATTTCCACTGGAACGTCACGGGGCCCATGTTCAATACCCTGCACTTGATGTTCGAAGCGCAATACAACGAACTGGCCCTGGCGGTGGACCTCATTGCTGAACGTATTCGCGCCCTGGGCTGCCCGGCGCCGGGAACCTATGCCCAGTTTTCCCGCCTGACCAGCCTGAAGGAGCCGGATGGCGTTCCGTCAGCCAACGACATGATCCGCCAGCTCGTCGCCGGACAAGAGGCGGTCGTACGGACGGCCAGGGGCTTGTTGCCCCTGGTGGGTCAGGTGGATGACGAACCGACCGCCGACCTGCTGACCCAGCGGATGCAGGTCCATGAAAAGAACGCCTGGATGCTGCGTAGCCTGCTGGAATAAGCTGGCGTCGCCGGGCGCCGTGCCCGGCACCATCAAGCTCGGCTGACTGTCCGCGAGAAGACGGGGCCGGGGGGAGGGGACATGGAAGCGAATCTGGTGATCGTCGGCAGCGGTTTGGCCGGCTACAGCCTCCTGCGGGAGTTTCGGCGTTTTGATTCCGTCACGCCGGTGACCGTGCTGACGGCCGACGATGGCGCTGCCTATAGCAAAGGTGATCTCGTCGTGGGCCTGGCCCGCGATCGGCGTCCGGGCGACCTGGTCATCGCTACCGCCGAACAGCTCGCGTTTCGCTACCAGGCCCGCATCCAGCCCTTTACCCGGGTGGTACGGATCGACCGTGCCACCCGGACCGTCGAGGCACCGGGGGGAGCGGTGCCATGGCAACGCCTGGTCTTGGCCACGGGTGCCCAGGCGGTGGTGCCGCGGTTGCGCGGGACGGGGATGAATCGGGTACTCAGCGTGGCCAGTCTGAGCGATTACGCCTATCTCAAGGCCGAGCTGGCAGGCCGACGGCGAATTGCCCTTTTGGGCGGTAGCCGCTGGGGCTGCGAGTTGGCCGACGCCTTGGTCCGCAACGGCTACGAGGTCCATCTCTTCGAATCCCAGGCGCGCTTGTTTTCCGGTGCGCTGCCGGGTTTGTGTTCCACCCGCCTGGCGCGGACGCTAGAGCGGAGCGGAATCCGGCTTTACCTCGACAGTGGAGTCCAGCGGGTGGATCGGGAAGTGGGGGGCCTGAAGCTGTTCCCCTATTCCGGCGACCCCATCCTGGTGGATCTGGTCTTGGCGACCCAGGGCACCGAGCCCCGGGTGGATCTGGCCCGGGAGGCGGGGCTAGCGGTGGGTCGCGGAATCCAGGTGGATGGGCGGTTGGCGACCAGCGACCCGGACATTTTCGCGGTGGGCGAATGTGCCGAGGTTCAGGGGCGGGTGGTTAGCTTGATGGCAGATATCGAGGCCTCCAGCCAGCATCTGGCGGCAATTCTGGCCGGCCGTCCGGCCCGCTTGCCCAACCATCCCCGTATCGATGCCTTGGCGCTACCGGATTGCCCCCTGGTGCTGTGTGCGCCGCCATCCGTGCCGGGGGAATGGCAAGAGCGGGCGGATCGGGAGGGCGTTCGCGCGACCTTCACCGACGACCGTGGGCGTTTGAGGGGATTCGCCCTGCTGGGCGCCGCGGTGGCGGATCGGGATCGTCTCTTGGCGGAGGTGGAGACGAAGCGCTAGGCCTCTTCCGCCGACGCCTTTCGTCGCGGGCTTGCGGATTTTCGTTCCGCAGGGGCCTTGGCCTCGAATTCGAAGGCCACTTTTCCGGCCGTGGCATCCCATTTGAGAAAGGCGGAGAACTTGCGCTTGGTGCGGGCGGAAACAAAGCCGCGCAACAGGCTCGTCTTGCCCTCGGCAAGCAGCTTTTCCATCTCGACCCGCTCGATCGGTTGTTGCAGGATCACCTTGCCAGAACGAAAGTCGCAGCTTCGCTCGGTGCCGACCGAGCGCTCGCAGACGTAGGACGGGCCTTTTTCGAACACCCGGCCGCCGCACTTGGGGCAAACGCCCAAAGCGGTTTGGTCACCGAAATCCACGGTTTCCTCGGCTTCCCCTTCCTTGGGCTGGCCGAAGTCGAATTCGGGTTGCTTGTCTGCGTTGAGGCGGATCTCGGCATTGAATTGGCGCCCCATCTTGTTCCGAAAGCCGGTCAGGGGGCCCACCTGGCCGGTGGTGAGCAAGGTTTCGATCTCGCCAATCTCGAACTGGCGCCCCGCTACGATCTTCCAGGCGCTCCAATCACAGGCCTGACAGGAAAACTTCTTGTAATTCTCCTTCACGACACCACCACAACGGGGGCAGGGAGTCTGGAGGATCACGAAGTCCCCGGGCACTGTATCGGACTCAAAGCGCTTGGCCCGCTCGACGATCTCCCGCGTGAGACCCTGGATGTGCTCCATGAATTCGCTACGGCTCAGGGCGCCACGCTCCATCATGGCGAGCTTGTGTTCCCACTCGCCGGTCAGTTCTGGTGAGACGAGCTCCCTGATGCCCAGTCCCCGCAAAAGGGTGATCAGGGAAAACGCCTTCGCAGTAGGAACCAACTCCCGCCCTTCCCGCAGGAGATAGGCCTCGCCAATGAGGTTTTCGATGATCTGCGCCCGCGTTGCCGGCGTGCCGAGGCCCCGGCCGGCCATGGCGGCCCGCAGATCCTCGTCGTCCACCATTTTGCCGGCGCCTTCCATGGCCGAAAGCAGGGTGGCTTCGTTGAAGCGCGCCGGCGGCTTGGTCTGGGTAGCCTTGAGGCGGATCTCCTCGGCGAGGACTGTTTCCCCCGCCGCGACCGGAACCAGGTGGCCGCCGCCTTCACTGTCGTCGCTGGTGGCCTCCTGGCCATAGACGGCGCGCCAACCGGGATTGACGAGTATCTTGCCTTCGGTCTTGAAGGCTTCCCCTTCGACACGGGTGATGCGCGTGGTGACCAGATATTCCGCCGCCGGGTAAAAGACGGCCAGAAAGCGGCGCGTCACCAGGTCGTAAAGCTTTTCCTCCGCCTCCGACAGGCTCTTGGGCGCGGTGCCCGTCGGGATGATGGCGAAGTGATCCGAAATCTTTGCGTTGTTGAAGATCCGCTTGTTCGGCCGATTCCAGCCCTCCTTGAGGATTTGTCCTGCGAGGGGGGCGTATTGCACGGGCAGGCCGCCAAGCACCTGAGTCACCTGCGGCACATAGTCCTCGGGCAGCGCTCGTGAGTCGGTACGTGGATAGGTCAGGGCTTTGTGTTTCTCGTAGAGGGCCTGGGCGAGCTGGAGGGTCGTGCGAGCAGAAAAACCAAAGCGGCCGTTGGCCTCCCGTTGGAGGCTGGTGAGATCGAACAGCAGCGGCGACAGCTGGGTGGACGGCTTGGACTCTTCTTCCACCGTACCGGGTTTGCCCTCGCACTTGGCAAGGATGGCTTCGGCTTGGCGACGGTCCCACAAACGACTCGGTGCGCCGTGCTCGTCGTCCTCGGACTTGCGGAAGGTCTCGTCGAACCAGCGGCCGGCGTAGGTGCCAGCCACAGCAGCGAAATCGGCTTCAAGTTCCCAATAGCCCCGTGGCTTGAAGGCACGGATCCGCGCCTCCCGCTCCACGACGATGGCGAGGGTGGGCGTCTGGACCCGTCCGACGGTAGTGAGGTGGAAGCCGCCGGTCTTGGAGTTGAAGGCCGTCATGGCCCGCGTCCCATTGATCCCGACCAGCCAGTCACTTTCGGCTCGACAGACCGCCGCCTGCCTCAGCCCCTCCACGTCGCCAGCGGTTCGCAAGTGGGCAAATCCGTCGCGAATTGCCCCGGCGGTCATGGATTGCAGCCACAGCCGCTGGATGGGCTTTGTCGTCTTGCTATGCTCGACGATGTAATTGAAGATCAACTCCCCCTCGCGGCCCGCGTCACAGGCGTTGATGAGGCCCACCACGTCTTTCCTTTTGATAAGCCGGGCAAGCAGCTTTAGCCGATCGTCGGTCTTTTCGATGGGGGAAAGGGCGAAGTGGGGCGGAATGACCGGCAGATGGGCGAAGGACCACTTGCCCCGCTTGACTTCATATTCTTCCGGGACCGTGAGCTCCAGGAGGTGGCCCACAGCCGACGACAGGACATAATGGTCGGATTCGAAGAAATCCTTTTCCTTGGTGAACCCACCCAAGGCACGGGCGATGTCCTGAGCGACGGAGGGCTTTTCCGCAATGATCAAATATTTGCTCATGCCTGGGGCGGAACCGATAACGCCGGCTCACAGGCCGTGCGGAAAAGTGTCAGGAGCGGCGGATGATATTGAGTTTGGCGTCGAACTAGCAAGGACGCTGAGATGGCCAGGCCATTCGCCCAGCTAGTGGTAAGCGGCCGGCGACCAGTCGTCCTCGTCGTCGTCGGCGAGGAGTTCATCGAGAATCAGGGAGTCCATGGGTGCGTCCTGCTGCCACAGGACCATCAGGACGATCACCTTGAATCGATTGAGGGTGAGATTGACGTCGGTGAGGGCCAGGGCGCGCTCGATGATGAGTTCCCGGCTGACCGGACTGACCAGACCTGCATTTTCAAGAAAGAGCAGGAACCCGCGGCATTCCACCCCGATACGGTTGAGCTCGCGCTCGGCATAGATCCGGCAGGCACGCTCGCTGGTCTCAAAGCCAGCTCCTTCAGACGACACCTGGCGAAGTCCGGTCAGCCATTCGAGGGCTTCATGGATCTCTTCGTCGTCGAAGCCCACTGCCGATAGCTTGCGGGCAAGCTGATCCGCCTCCGGAAAGGCGTCGGCGTGGACGTAATTCTCGAACAGGTAGACCAGAATATCGAACATGGTATTTGCGGTGCGTCAGAGTCGCTGAAACCGCCCTCCGGGCAGTCGAGCTACCAGCCCATCAAGCTCCATAGTAAGCAGGATGGCGTACAGCGCATCGGTCGTCAAGCCACATCTGAGGGCAAGAAGGTCGCCTTCAACGGGGTCGAACCCCATGGCTTCGAGGACCTCAGAATCCTGAAAAGAAGCCGAAACCACGGTAGTATGCGGCTCTACATGCTGCGGTGCAGCATGCCATGTGGATAAATTCAGCTCCTCAAGGACGTCTTCGACCGCATCCACTAATTTTGCACCGTCGCGAATTAGCCGATGACAGCCCTTGGAAAGGGGGGAGTGAATCGAACCCGGAATCGCGAAAACATCCCGCCCCAATTCGGCCGCGAGGCGGGCCGTGATTAACGACCCGCTGCCCAGAGCGGCTTCGACGACCAGGACGCCACGAGACAGCCCGGCGATCAGGCGATTGCGCCGGGGGAAGTTATGGGCGGTGGGCGGTGTTCCCAAGGGAAACTCCGACACAATGAGGCCAGTCCGGGCGATTTCCCGGGCGAGTTTTTCGTTACGGGCCGGGTAGATTCGGTCGGGCCCGGTTCCGATGACAGCAATGGTCTTGCCGTCACCCTCCAGGGCACCTTCATGGGCTGCGGCGTCGATCCCGAGGGCGAGGCCGCTCACAATGGCAATTCGGGCCTGGGAAAAAGCGCGTGCAAAAGCCTTGGCTGTTGCCAGGCCTTGCGGAGTCGCCGAGCGAGATCCAACCATGGCTAAGGCGGGACGTTCGAACAGGCCCGGATCCCCTTTCGCATACAAAAGAGCCGGCGGGTCCGGGGAATCGAGCAGCGTCTTAGGGTAGTCGGGATTATCGAGGGTGAGGAGGTGATGGCCATCCTCCCCGGCCCAGGCCAGCGCCGAGCTGACCGGGGCGGACAGATCGGCCTCCAGGAGACGCGTCGCCAGAACGCCGCCGATGACCTGGGAGATGGCGGCATGGCTGGCGGCGAAGATCCGTTCAGGGGGGCCGAATGCGGCCAATAACCGGCGCTGCCGTTCCGCCCCGATTCCGGGGGTCAGGGTCAGGCGCAGCCACTCCGCCAGATTGTCCGGTCGGGCCACGCCGTCGCGGCGTCAGGGTTGGCGGATCCGGTCGCCGACCGCCACCTGACCGTCGGTATCCATGACTAACGCGTAGGCGACGCGGTTGAAGACCCGAAACACGAACACCAGACCGTAGCGCTCGTCGGGCAACAGGTAGGTTTCGCGCTTGCCTTCTTCCTTGTATTCAATCCGGCCACGGTGTCGATAGAGGGCCAGAACGGTCCCGGGATCGACACCGTCGGACCTGCCAACGCTCAGGGCCACGATGCTGTTCTTGCCGCCGTCGCTTACGCCACCGTAGATCGAAATCAGCTTCCCTTCGACCATTCCCGCCGGAGGATGGGGGGCATAGGCGAAGAGGGTTGGCTGTTCGGCGGGCAGCATCCGATCGCCGGTGCCGATCTCACGCACGGCTTCTGTCAGCCGCAGGGTGGCGGGTTCGCCGGGTGCTTCAAGGCGCGCGCTACCGAGGTAGAACGCCTCATAGCCGAGAGTCTCTCGAGTCTCTGGATCCTGGAGCTTGAAGCCGGGGCGATAGATTTGCCACGCCTGGACTGAGGGGTCGACGTTTTTGGCGAAAATGGTGTCGCCAAGTCCGGTATTCACACGCCCTTCCTGGGTGGCAATCACGGCCGCCGAACCGGCCAGACGCTCATCATCGACGACCAGCGGCTGAGTCAGGAAGGGCTGGATGACGTTCTGAGGGATGCTGGGAATCGCCTGGCCGATGTCTTCGGAATAAGCCTTGGGCGAGAGCTTTTCAGTGCCTGCCTTGCCAATCCGCTTTCCCATCCGCAGGTAGGGCCCACTACGGTCGAGCACGACAATCTGCCCGGGATAGATCAGATGGGGATTATGGATTTCCCTCTGATTCATTCTCCAGACTTCCGGCCACCGCCATGGTTGCCGGAGGAAACGGCCCGAGATGTCCCATAGGGTGTCGCCCCGCTGGACTTCATAACTGTCAGGGGCGTCCTGAGCGAGGGTAACGGGCTCGGCGGCGGCGAGGCTGGCGGAGACCAGTGCGGAGACGCCCAGCAAGACTGGGAATATAATGCGAATCATTGCTCGCTTCCGTTTTTGTAAGTGGCGCCTGGGAAGCGACCGGGAACTTTATCGGTGTCCGGCCGTCATCCCGCGGAGTTGTGACATGCAATTTCCGGACGTTGCGGACCCCGCAAGGTGCCCGAAATGTTCCACATATCGGCATATGCCAGCAAGGCTTTATGGCTCTTCTACCCATCCTGCGCTACCCCGATCCGAAACTTCACCGCGTGGCCGCCCCGGTAGCTGCGGTCGATGCCGGCATTCGCAAGCTTGTCGCCGACATGGCTGAAACCATGTACGAGGCACCAGGAATTGGCTTGGCTGCCACCCAGGTCGGGGCTTTGGTGCGCGTCATCGTCATAGATGTCACGGAAGACAAGACCGGATTGCGGGCTCTCATCAACCCGGAGATCCTCGAAAGGATCGGCGAGCAGGTCTGTGAGGAGGGGTGCTTGTCGGTGCCTGGCATCTATGAGAAGGTCGCGCGGGCCGAGCGGGTCCGAGTCGCGGCGCTCAATACCGAAGGGGAGCGCTTCGAGTTCGAAGCGGAAGGCCTGCTCGCCGTTTGTGTCCAACATGAGATCGACCATCTGGATGGCAAGGTTTTCGTCGATTACCTTTCTCCTTTGAAGCAGGGACGCATCAAGGCCAAACTGGCCAAGCGCGCTCGAGTGACTGCCTGACTCCGTCACGGTGCAGGGCTTCGTGACTCCCGATCGGATCCATTCCTCCACCATGAAGGTCGCTTTTGCCGGTACACCGGAGTTTGCTGCCGTCGCCCTGGAGGCGATCCTGGCTGCGGGATATTCGGTCCCCATCGTCCTGACCCAGCCGGATCGCCCCGCCGGCCGAGGTATGCGCCTGCAGGCCAGTCCTGTCAAAACTTTGGCGTTGGCCCATGGCATTCCGGTGGACCAACCCGAACGGTTACGGACCAGCGAGCAGCGCGCCGCGCTCGCGGCGGCGGCCCCAGACGTACTCGTGGTCGCCGCGTACGGTCTGATTCTGCCCCAGGCGGTGCTGGACTTGCCTCCTCGGGGCTGTCTCAACATTCACGCTTCGCTCCTTCCACGCTGGCGGGGCGCCGCGCCAATCCATCGGGCCATTGAGGCCGGCGATTCCCAAACCGGCATCACTATCATGCAGATGGACGCCGGACTCGACACAGGGCCGATGCTGCTGCGTCGGGCCCTGGCGATCGCGGCTGATGACACGACGGGGCGTCTGCATGATCGGCTGGGCCAACTGGGGGGTCGGATGATCGTCGAGGCCCTGGCGGCTCTGCCGGGGCTCTCGCCGGAGCCCCAGCCGCAAGATGGCGTGACCTACGCGGCCAAGATCAGCCGGGCCGAGGCGTTTCTCGATTGGCGCCGTCCGGCGGTAGAGTTGGAACGCAGGATCCGTGCGTTCGATCCATTTCCGGGCGCTGTGGGCGTTGTGGACGGCCTGACTCTGAAATTCTGGTCGGCCCGGGCGGAGTCCGGTTGGGGAGAGCCGGGAACGATCCTTGGCGCCGATGAGGCGGGGCTACGCCTCGCCTGTGGGGAGGGTGTGCTAACGATCACCGTCGGACAAAGGCCTGGAGGTCGGCGCCAGCCTATCGCCGAACTCCTGAAAACTCTTCCCTTGAGCCTTGGGGCTCGCTTCTGCCTGCCTGAAAACCTTCCGCCGCATTGAATTTCTTCGACGCTCCCCCATCTAAGCTGCCGAGATCGTTTGACCATTGGCTTCTTGGGAGTACAGGAACATGTTTGGCAACTGGCTGAAGACCACCCTTCTGATGGCGGGCATCGTCGCCTTGTTCGGCGTCGTGGGGGGGATGATCGGTGGTAAGACCGGGATGTTGATCGCCCTGGTGTTTGGTGGTGCCATGAATCTGTGGGCCTACTGGTTTTCCGACAAAATGGTGCTGCGGATGTATAACGCCCGGGAGGTCGATGGGACCAATTCGCCCTACCTCTACAACATCGTGGCGGATCTGGCGCGGCGGGCGGAGCTCCCCATGCCAAAGGTGTATATCATCGACGAGGCCCAGCCCAATGCGTTTGCTACCGGCCGCAATCCGGACCATGCGGCGGTGGCCGCCACGACCGGCATCATCCGCATGTTGTCCGAGCGAGAATTGCGGGGTGTCATGGCCCACGAACTGGCCCACGTCAAGAATCGGGACATTCTGATTTCCACCATTTCAGCGACCGTCGCTGGCGCCATTTCTGCCCTTGCGCAGTTCGGGATGTTCTTTGGCGGGAGTCGGGACGACGATCGCCCCCACCCGATTGTCGGAATTATCATCATGATCCTGGCGCCGATCGCAGGGATGCTGATCCAGATGGCGATTTCCCGCACCCGCGAGTTCGGCGCCGATCGAGGCGGCGCAGCGATTTCTGGCGACCCGGAGGCGTTGGCCAGTGCCTTGGCCAAGATCGACGCATACGCTCGCGGAATTCCCATGTCGACGGCGGACGCTCATCCGGAAACCGCCCAGATGATGATCATGAATCCCCTGTCTGGCGGCGGTTTGAGGGGCTTGTTTTCCACCCACCCCGCCACCGAGGAACGTATCGCCCGCCTGCACGCCCTAGGCCGGGGTGGATCCTGAGCATTGCCGACCCGGGCCAGCCATGAAAAGGCCCGCGGGACTCCCGCGGGCCTTTGTTTTCGGGGCTGGGAAGCGCGATGCTCTTCGTCAGACGCGGTAGCCAATGCGAAAACAGCCCCAATGCTGGCCTCGGATGTAGACCGGAGCCGACATGTCGAACATCAACTCGCCGGTATCCCGCCGGTAGATCTGGAGCTTCCAGGGATCTTCATGACCGCCGCACACCCGGCCGACCCGATCGCGGAACACGCGCTTGGTCCGGTTATGGACCAGGTCGTAATCCCGATCTCCAGTTAACGGCTCGCTGAACTTCACGTTGTGGGTGGGCACGTAACCATTCACGTCGGCGGCGATGGAAAAGACCAGAAATGCGTGCTCCTTGAGGACCGACTCCTGGAGCGGAGTCAGGAGATCATCCGCAAGCTCGTCGTAGCGGGTCGAATACTTCTTCGGGTCGGTGCCCGGTATAGCCTTGTAGCGCCGTTCAAAGAGATCCGGCTCCGACACCCAGCCGCGCAGGATAGCTTCCTCCCAGATCTCGCCGACCCGGCGGGCACTTGCCATGGCAATCTCGCTGGCCTCCTGGTGGCGAGGATGCAGGCTCGCCTCACGATCCGGCACCGCGAAGACCTTCACCGCATCAGTCATGAAGCCTGATTGATCTGAAAGGTGGCGGATTGCCTGGCCAAGAAATTGGGTGAGCTGAACGTTTTCCTGTGTCGCTGAATCGATACTGAAGATCTGGCGGTTGATGTCCTCGATGGCTTGCTTCTGTTCGGCGATGCGTTGGTTCATCTCCTGGATTGAGTGTTCGCTGGCCTCGGCCTCGTCGGCTGTACGCTGGATCTCCGACACCGCGCGCTGGGAAAAGGCGTTGGCCTCTCGGACGCGGGCCTGCGCCACATCGACAATCTGCGAGATCTCACGCGAGGCCTCCCCGCAGCGGGTGGAAAGGTCCCGGATCTCGGTGGCGACCACCGCAAAGCTTCGACCGCTTTCCCCGGCCCGGGAGGCCTCCACCGCGGCGTTCAATGCCAGGATGTTGGTCTGAAAGGTGATAGCGTTGATCTTTCCCGTGATGGCCTCGACACCCTTCATTCCGCGGGAAACTTCCTCCATCACCTTGGACATCCGTTCGACGATCCCGAGGCTATCGAGGGCACGCTGGCGGGAGGCTTCCACCCGGGCGACGACCTCATCAGCGCCCTGCTGATTGTCTTGTGCGGTGCTGGTTAATTGTTCAACGGCGGCGCTGGCCTGTTCGAGGGCGGCAGCTTGGCGCCCGGTGCGATCGGACAGCTCGGTGTTCTTTTCCCCCAGGGATTGGGCCTGGCGGACGATAGCGGCCGAAAAATCGAGCATCTGGTTCATTGATTCGCGAAGGTTGGACGAAAGACGGATCATCGTCGAACGCGCTGAGTCGGCCAGTTCGCCGGCGGGGGTAGCCATGGGTCGAGTGAAATCACATTCAGCAAAGCCGCTAAGATCCTTTTCCACGCCATGGAAGATCTCCCGGTACGGCATGAGGCGATCGCGGATGACCTCCAGGATTCGGTCCAGCGATGGGTCCGTCAAAACGGGATACGGGGGCGGCTGATCTGCAGGGGCAGCCAAAGTCGCTACCAGATATTCTTCGAGACACTGGATTTCGCCTAGCAGGGATTCATCGCCCTTGACGATTTGAGCTGTTCCGCGCGCTTTCATATCCATTCCCACCTCTCCGCCTGTTCATCGACCACCCGACCCGGTAAGGCACGCTATCGGCGAAGGTGTGACAAACTTGACAAAAGTTAAAAGTCCAGAACGTTGGCGGCGCAGCAAAAATGCGAAGGAAATGCCGTAGTGGGCCGGGCCGAGAATTCAGGGATAATGCGCGGGTTCGGTCTAGATCCCGCAGGGATTCCGGATCGGCTGTTTTGCTGTTCCGGCAGGTGGGCGGCGATCCCTTGGGGATACGCGACGGCGAGGGTGAGGTGAGCCCTCGGTCGCAACGGACCTGTCACGCCGCTATCGCGGCCAGTGATCGGAGAACGAAGTTTCTCCGGGAGTGATGTGAATGTCTTTACATCCTTGCGGGCGTCTGGCCGCAGGGCCGGTTGGCGTGCGCCTTGGATTTGCCCGCGTTTGCTGCGGGCTTGCCGTTACCGCCGTCGCGCTGGTGTGGGCAAATGGGGTCCGCGCTGCGCCTTTCGCTGCCCTAAAACCGGTGTCTCCACAGGTGCCGCCGGCCCTGATGGCAGAGCCGGCTCAGTCCAATTTGCTCGACTCGCTGCGGGGCCGGCCGGTCATCGTCAATTTCTGGGCGACCTGGTGCGAACCCTGCCGGGATGAGATGCCCGCTCTGGATCGTCTTCGCGGCCGCCGTGCCGATGTGGTCGTCATCACGGTCGCGATGAATGACAGTGCCGCCAAAGTGGCCCGCTTCGTCGACGACTACCTACTTGATCTCCGAATCGTGCACGACCCGGACGGCGTTCAGGGGCGCGCCTGGGGGGTTCGGGTCCTGCCGACCAGTGTGTTCATCGACGCGAGCGGACATATCCGCTACCGGGCGGTGGGCGCCCTCGACTGGGACGAATCGTCCATGGACCGCGTCCTGGATAGGCTCAAATCCGCACCCTGATTGATTCAAGTAATAAGGTTGATTCACCATGGAAAGACGAGCATTCATCAAAACCGCGACCCTGGCCGGTGTTGCCTTGGCATCGGCGCCCTGGCCCTCTGTTCGGGCCGCCACCGCCACGATGCCGATGTTCAGCCCAGATCCGGCCCTGGGTTGGCGCACTTTTGAAATTCTGACGCGGGTGGACCTTCCTGTGTCGGCCGAGGCCTCACGGGTTTGGGTTCCCTTGCCCTCCGTGCAGGAGGATGACTGGATCCAGCCATTGGGCAACCTGTGGGAAACCAATGCCGATTCGGCTCAGGTAGGGGGGGATCCCCATAGTGGCAGCAGGATGGTGGTGGCCAACTGGTCTCCTGGCGGCAAGCCCTATCTCGAGGTGGCGAGCCGTTTCCGGGTGCGGGACCGGGCGGTCGATTTCCGCGACCGAGGCCGGGCGGGTCAGCCCCGGCTAACCTCTGCCGAGCGGGCCTGGTGGACCGCAGCGACAGAAATGCTGCCCACCGACGGAATTGTCCTCGCCACGGCGCGGGACGTCACCCGGGGGGCCAGGAGTGACGAAGCCAAGGCGCGGGCCCTGTACGCCTTCATTGTGGACCATACCGCTCGCAACCCTCAGACCCGCGGTTGTGGCGTCGGCGACATTCGCGGCATGTTGGAAGCAGGCAACCTGTCTGGCAAATGCGCAGATCTCAACGCGCTCTATGTCGGGCTGGCGCGTTCCCTCGGCATTCCCGCCCGGGACGTATATGGCCTACGGGTGGCGGATTCCCGTTTTGGCTACAAGAGTCTGGGCAAGAGCGGGGTGGTGACCAAGGCTCAGCATTGCCGGGCCGAAGTCTGGCTGGAGGCCTGGGGTTGGGTGCCGGTGGACCCGGCCGATGTGCGCAAGGTGATTCTGGAGGAGCCGCCAGGCAACCTCGAACGGCGGGATGCAAAGGTTCAGGTGGTGGCAGAGCGGCTCTTTGGCAGTTGGGAAATGAACTGGCTGGCCTACAACTTCGGCCACGATGTGAGGCTCCCGGGTAGCGCCGGCGCCGCACTGCCCTTTCTGATGTATCCCCAGGGCGAGATCGGTGGCCGGCGGCTCGACAGCCTGGACCCGGACGCCTTCCGTTACGCGATCACTTCCCGGGAAATCGAAGTCTGAACCGCAAATGACGTCATTGGCCGACGGGGACGGCCAGGCGGTCGATCATGGACTGGACAGCCCGGATCTGCGGGGCCGATCGGCTGACGTAATCGCCGGATTCATAGCCCCACCAGTCCCAGCAGCCGAGGGGGTTGTAGGTCCAGGTTGGGGGCCACTGGGTGGACCAGCCATAGCGTGGCGTGGTCTGGGGATACAGAATCACCAGGCGGTTGGTGTCGGCCCAACGGTTGTAGCCGGCCAGGCGCGCGTAGCGCTCGCCGATCTGGTCGGCGCTTTGGCGGCAGCCGTGAAACGCCACATGGACGCGGCATCCCCCTTGCCGACAGGCGGTGGGCACGTAGGCGTAGCCTACCGTGCCCATGCCCCGGGCACCGGCCGTTGCGGTAAAGCTCTGCTGATCGAAGGCTCGTAATTCGCCGCTGGCCGCGGCCGATTTCGGCGCGAGGGGCCCGAGGATGTGGGTCAGCAGTTGACCCGCGCCATCAAGGTTGTCGCAATGATTGATGAAGGGTGGATCGCTGGTGGCGCAGGCATTGGCCTGGGGATCGTCGAGGCTCGGCATGGCGTGGCCGAGGTCCGGCGGGGTGACGTAGCTCAGGGCATTGGTCGCCACTTTGCGGCGGTAAAAGGCGGCCAGGCTGTCCACGACCTTGCGGTCCACGGTGCGATCGTTACCGCCCGAAAGCAGCCACACCCGGTCGGCCTGCAAGCCTTCGATAGGGTCGATCTGACCCGCGCGGGCCGCCGCAAGGGCACGCTTTTCAGTTTCCTCTCCCGTCGGTGGCGTTCCCCCCCAATTCCCCGGCGACATGCAGGCGTGGAGCGCTCGCCAAAGGCTGCCGTGAGCGCAGTCCCACGGACCGGCCGCGAGAATGGCTGCGCCGCTGACGGTGGCGGAGTGGGCGACATGGAACTGGACCGCCATGTAGCCGCCGGAAGAGATGCCGGAAACTGTGACCGACTGCCCATCGACCCCCAGGGCGGGCAATGGCGGTGCGGCATCGACCGGCCGGATGGCGCAGATCAGAAGAGCCAGTACAACATAGCGAATCAGCTTCATCGAAAGGGGCGGTCAGTCGCGGATGGGATTACCATGATGGTCGCTTTGCGCCCTGCGCCGCGCAAGGGCAAAGCCCCATAACAAGACGACCGCAGTCAGTTTCCAACCCACACAAGGATCAATGCATGAGTACCGTGACCCTGGGGGGCAACCCCATTGACGTTTCAGGCCCCTTTCCCACTGCCGGCAGCGCGGCGCCACCTCTGACCCTGACCGGTGCTGATCTCCAGGACGTCACCCTGGCGGATTTCGCGGGCAAGCGGAAGATCCTCAACATCGTGCCCAGCCTCGACACGCCGACCTGCGCCACCTCCACCCGCAAATTCAACGCCGAAGCCGGTAGTTTGGCCAACACCGTGGTGCTGGTGGTGTCTGCCGACCTGCCCTTTGCGGCCAAGCGTTTCTGTGAAACCGAGGGCCTTGTGGGAGTGAAGACGGTATCGACCTTCCGGAATCCGGCATTCGCTACCGCATATGGCGTCGCCATAAGCTCCGGGCCCTTGCGCGGTCTTACCGCCCGGGCGGTGGTGGTCATTGACGAGGCCGACAAGGTCATCCACGCTCAGCTTGTGCCGGAAATCAAGGAAGAGCCGGACTACTCCGCGGCCCTCGCCGCGGTCCGGTAAGACCGCTGATTTGGCCGAGGGCATGACGGAACCGGGGGATCCCGCGCCGCCCCATCGTTTTCCCCTGGCCGTCATCGGGGCCGGGGCCCTCGGGCTCCATTTCGTGAGCCGTCTGGCTCCCGTGGTGCCCCTTGCCCTTATTGCGCGTTCTGCAAATCGGGCCGCCGATCTGGCGGCCGGGGTGGATGTGGGGGGCCATCTCTATCAACCCACCGTGTTTTCGCCCCCATTCGTCCCCGAGGCGGACTGGGTGCTCATCCTCGTCAAGGGACCGGATACCAAGGCCGCCGGCCGTCTGGCGGCCACAATGGCGCCCCGAGGCGTGTTGTCGCTTCAGAATGGTCTGACCGAAACGGCCCTGCGTTCGGTGTGTCCGGCGGGCCGGGTGGGGCAAGGGATCACCACCGCCGGGGCCTACCGGGACGGCGCGCGGGTGGTCCCCACCGCCGACGGCACGACGCTTCTGCCACCGGGTTTCGAGCCCATGGCGGCGTGGCTCGCCGAGGCGGGATTCGAGGCCCGCATCAGCCCCAACATCGCGGCCGAGCGCCTCGCCAAGTTGCTGGTGAATGTCGCCATCAATCCCCTGGCGGCGATCTTTTGCATCACGAATGGGGCACTGCTGGCGCCGCCCCACCGGGTCCTGCTGGACGCGCTGGTGGACGAGGCCTGGCCGGTGCTGCGCCGGGCGGGCCTGGCCCTTGACTTGGGAGCCGCCCGGGAATGGGTGGCCGAGGTCGCCGCCCGCACCGGGGCGAACCGGGCGAGCATGCTGCAGGACATCCTCGCCGGGCGGGCCACTGAAATCGAGACAATCACCGGCGCCCTGCTGGCCATGGCTGCTGCCCAGGGGGTGGTTCTGCCCACCCATGAAGCGGTCCGGACCCTCGTCCGCCGGCTGGAGGGCGCGTCCGCAGCAACTTCCCAGGCGCCGGGCGGGTTGCCGGACTGACCCATTATCTCCATGTTTAGTCAGGATAAATCCGTGAAACACCGGCCGGCGGGCCTAGGCTTGCGCGCTGCAACAGCGTAGAATCCGCGCCTTCCCTTCAGGTGGTTTGCGCGGGGTGCGCCATGCTCTATCCCAGCCGATTTGATGTCATTGTGGTGGGCGGCGGGCACGCCGGGACGGAGGCTGCCCTGGCTTCCGCACGCATGGGCGCCAAGACTCTGCTGCTCACCCACAATATCGAAACCCTTGGCCAGATGAGCTGCAACCCCTCCATCGGGGGTATCGGCAAGGGCCATCTGGTTAAGGAAGTGGATGCCCTGGGCGGCGCCATGGCCGCCGCCACCGACGAGGGCGGCATCCAGTTCCGCATCCTCAACGCCTCCAAGGGTCCGGCGGTGCGCGCCACCCGCGCCCAGGCTGACCGCGTGCTGTACAAGGCGGCGATCCGCAAGCGCCTGGAAAATCAGGAAAACCTGTGGCTGTTCCAGCAGGCGGTGGATGACCTCACGGTGGAGGGGGACCGGGTTACCGGCGTGGTGACCCAGATCGGCCTGCGCTTCGAAGCCCCCGCCGTGGTGCTCACCGCCGGCACCTTTTTGAATGGCCTGATTCACGTCGGCCTGGAGCATTACTCGGCTGGCCGGGCGGGTGATCCGCCCGCCATCAGCCTGGGTCAGCGCCTCAAGGAATTGCAGCTGCCGCAAGGGCGCCTCAAGACTGGCACGCCACCGCGTCTGGATGCCCGCACCATTGATTTCTCGGTGATGCAGATCCAGCCCGGCGACGACCCGGTGCCGGTGTTCAGCTTCCTGGGCTCTGCCGACCAGCATCCGCAACAACTGCCGTGCTGGATCACCCACACCAACGCCGCCACCCACGACGTGATCCGCGCGAACCTCGACCGCTCGCCCATGTATTCCGGCGTGATCGAAGGGGTGGGGCCGCGCTACTGCCCGTCCATCGAGGACAAGATCCACCGCTTTGCGGACAAGGACAGCCACAACATTTTCCTCGAGCCGGAAGGCCTGGCCACCCACGAGATCTACCCCAACGGGATTTCCACCAGCCTGCCCTTCGACGTGCAACTCGCCATCGTGCGCAGTATCCGCGGGCTGGAG
>JAEUNX010000040.1 GCA_016791025.1 Zoogloeaceae bacterium
CCGACGCAGAACCAGTTGTGGCGGCCGGCGCTGTGGGCCCCGAGGGGAAGCCAGGTATTGCTATCGTCATCGAGGGCAAACCAGGTCACGGCCTTGGGAACCCCAGCCATGTGCTCCTGCTGGGCCAGCCAGAGTCGGCCGGCCTCCAGCGCATCGATGGTCTCGATACGAATCGCGCAATCCACCCGCGGATCCAGCTCTGCGGGGAGGTCCGGCACTTGGCGGCCGACGGGCGCCCTCGAGACGACCGGACGCGGCTCTTCCCGCACCGGGGCCAGGGTTTCGGCAGCAGGTTCACCGGGCTCGATTCGCTCGCCCCCTGCATCCCGGTGCTCGTCACGCGCCACCTCCGGGGTTTCCAGGAGTACGTCACGGTGATCGCTGGAGAACACTCGTTCGGCCTGCTTGCGGTGACGACGCTCCTGCCACTTGCTGTACGCGAATACGCCGACCACCGCCGCCGCCCCCACGCCGATCAAACCCATCTGCAATTCACTGATTGGCATCTATCCTTGATCCTTCCCTGCTCAAGCCGAAACGGCCTCGGCCAGCTTGAGCGCTTCTTCAATATCCACTTCCACGACCCGTGACGCCCCTTGCTCCTGCATGGTCACGCCGATGAGTTGCTGGGCGATCTCCATGGTGATCTTGCTATGGCTGATGAACAGGAACTGGGTTTGTACCGACATGCGTCGGACCATCTCACAGAATCGCTCGGTGTTCGTATCGTCCAAAGGTGCATCCACCTCGTCAAGCATGCAGAAAGGCGCCGGATTAAGCTGAAACATTGCGAAAACGAGCGCAATGGCCGTGAGCGCCTTTTCCCCGCCCGACAACAGGTGGATCGAGCTGTTCTTTTTGCCTGGCGGCTGAGCCACGATCTGAATGCCCGCGTCCAGGATTTCTTCGCCGGTGAGTACCAACCGCGCTTCCCCACCGCCGAAGAGCTGGGGGAAGAGGGTGGAAAAGTGACGAGTGACCGTATTGTAGGTCTCGGCAAGCTGTTCGCGGGTTTCCCTGTCGATGCGGCGAATGGCATCTTCCAGGGTCGCGATGGCCGTCGTCAGGTCTTCGAACTGATCGTCGAGATAGCCCTTGCGTTCCCGCGCGGCCCGGAGTTCGTCCACCGCCGCCAGATTCACCGCGCCGAGTTCCGCGAGTTCCCGTCCCAAGCGGCTGACCTCGCGCTGGAGGGCAATTTCCCGGAGTTCGCCGGTCAGCCTGGGCGCCAGGCTGACCTCGTCCGCCCCGGATTCTGCCAGGCGTGCCGCGAATTGCCCCTCGGCAAGCTCGGCGGCCTGCACGTCCAGGCGCAACTGGGCCACCCGCTCTCGCACTGGCGCCGCCGCCTGCTCCGTCTGCAGGCGCAGTTCCTCCCGCTCCCGGAGTGTTGCGGCCGCCGCGGCCAGGGCATCGCGGCGCCCGGCCAGGGCCCGCTCGCGCTCTTCTCGCTGATCCAGCGCTGCCTGGAGCGCGGCCTCGTTGCTTCCGGTGGTGGTCGCCGCCAGTTCCGCCTCCCGCTGGGCCACCTCCCGTGCATTGCGGGCCAGTTGTTCGTCGGCCAGCGTGCGATTGCGCGTACCGTCGTCGAGCTTACCGGCGCATTCACGCTCCGAGAATTGCGCTTCCTGCAGCTCACGGGTCATCGCCTGATCGAGGCTGCGGGATTCCCGCAGCGCGCCCTCGCGCTCCCGCTGCGACTCCAGGGCAGATTCCAGGCGCAGACGCTGAAGATCCGCCATTTCAGCGCAGCGGGCGAGCTCAATCTCGGCCTGACCCAGGTGGGCGACTTCCGCCTCCTCGGCCCGGAAATGCTCCGTCAGGTCAGCCTCCAGTTGGGCGGCCCGTTCGAGGGCCCGGCTGCGCGCCTGCTGGAGCTTGAGCAATGCCACCTGCTCGGAGTGCATGTCCTGTTGCCGGGTCTGGATCTCGCGCCGGAGGACCCCACTTGATTCCTGCAGATGCTGCACTCGCTCCTCGCCATCCTGCACGATGCGGTGGGCAGCCACAGCCACTTCCTGAGCCAGGGCCAACTCGCCCGCCAGGACTTCGATCTCCCGCTCCCGCTCCATGACCCCATGGGTCCGAGCATCCGGCGCGTAGTGGGTGAGCAGGCCCCGGGTCAGGATCTGACCCCGCTGGGTCACCAGCGCCACCTCCGGCGGCAAGCCGCCGGCTCCCGCGAGCCAGGGCCCGAGCTCATCCACCACTCTCACCCCGGCAAGCCAATTGTGCACGGCCGCGGCAAAGGGCGATGCGCCCCAGGTGCAATGATTCGATAGGGGTACGCCGGGCAAGTCTCGGGCCACCAGGTCCGCGCGGGCCGGCGCCGTTGGCAGGCAGAAGGCAAGGGTTCCAGGCGGCGGAGCGTCCAGGGCGGCCAAAAGCATGTCGATGTCCTGCGGCGCCAGGGCGCTCAGACGCTCCCTCAGCACTGCCTCAACGGCCATTTCCCAACCCGGCGCTACCCGTAGTCCCTTCCAGAGCGGCTCCAGATTGCCCCAGCCGTGCTCGGCCAGCCAATCCCCCAGGGCACCCTGACGCTGAACCTTGGTCTGCAACTGGGCCAGGGCGTCGCGCCGGGCCCGAATCTCGGCCACCCTTCGCTGATCGGCCCGTTCGGCCTCCAGCGCCACCTTGAGTGCCGCCTGGGCCTCAGGCAATGCCACCTGCAAGGCCGCCAGCTTGGCCTGACCTTCCTCGATCTGCTGGCGCTGGAGTTCCAAGGCAGCTTCCCGCTCCGCCAATCCATCCCCAGCCGGAACAACGATGGCCGACCCCTCAGCCTCCAGACGCGTTCGCCGTTGGGCAAGGGCATCCAGAGCCCGCAAGGCGCTGGCCCGCTTGGTTTCCTCAACGCGGTGGGCCTGCTCGGTTTGTGCCAGATCCCGGCGCAGGGCCTGACTGGCGGCTTCGGCCACGCGAAGCGCCTCTTCCGCTTCCGGCAAGCGATCCCGCGCCGCCTCGTGCCGCGCCTCCGCGATGGCCACCCGGCGGGCAGCGTGCTCGGCCAGCCCCTGCCAGCGCTCCTGTTCGGCGGCCAGATTGGCGACCCGAGCCTCCCACTCATGCCGGTCGGCTTCGAGTTCGTCCAGACGGCGTTCAAGACGTTGCCGAGCGTCCTGCAGGTGTCTGCGCTCAGCTTCCAGCCGGGAAACCTCGGCAGTGACCGCGAAGAGGTCGCTTTGGGCCTGATGGACGGCTTCGGAGGTGGCGAAATGGGTCTCCCGGCAGATCTCGATCTCAGATTCCAGGGCTTGAATTCGCGCGTTGTCGGCATCGATGCGCCGGGTGCCATCGGCCAGGGCGGAACTGGCGGCCGCCCGCTGGCGACGCGCTTCCAGGCATTTGAGGAGCCACAATAGTTGCTGCTGCTCGGCGAGCGCCGCGGTGAGGGCCTGATGCCGTTCGGCCACCTCCGCCTGCACCGCCAGATGTTCGATGCGGCCCGCGAGCTCACCACGGATGTCGTCCAGGCGCAGCAGGTTGTCGCGGGCATCGCCAAGGCGCCCCTCGGTCTCGCGCCGGCGCTCGCGGTACTTGGTAACTCCGGCGGCTTCTTCAAGGAAGCCGCGGATCTCCTCCGGCCGAGCCTCGATGATGCGGGAGATCATCCCCTGCTCGATAATCGCGTAGGCCCGCGGCCCGAGCCCAGTCCCGAGAAAGAGATCGATCACATCCTTGCGCCGTACCGGCGCCTGGTTGATGAAGTAGGTGGACTCGCCGCTGCGGTCCAGCACCCGCTTCACCGAGATCTCGGCGTACTGTCGCCATTGCCCCGACGCCCGACCCTCAGCGTTGTCGAACACCAGCTCGACACTGGCCCGCGCCACCGGCTTACGAGTGGTGGAGCCATTGAAGATCACGTCCTGCATGGATTCGCCCCGCAGGGCGCTGGCCCGGCTCTCGCCGAGGACCCAGCGCACCGCGTCGATGATGTTCGACTTGCCGCAGCCGTTGGGACCCACCACCCCGACCAAGCGTCCAGGGGTGAGGACTGTCGTGGGGTCCACGAAGGTCTTGAATCCGGCCAACTTGAGCTTGGAAAGGCGCACGGGCGAAGCAGGGGGAAGCAGGTTGGGGGGACTCGGAGATAGCTCCGCCCGATGGAGAATCAGGGGCGATCTGGAAAAATCGGGTCGTATGATAGCATTTTAAAAATTATCGCCGGCCCTTTGCGCGGCCGGCCGAATCCGACGGACCCCCCCGTGAATCCCTATCTTTCCGAACTCCAGCCCTACCCTTTCGAAAAGCTGCGCGCCCTGTTTGCGGGGGTCACTCCGTCGGCAGAACACGCCCCAATCCGCCTTTCGATCGGTGAGCCCCAGCACGCGACCCCACCACTGATTCTTGACGCCCTCGCCCGCAACCTGCCCGGTCTTGCCCATTACCCGACCACTCAGGGCTCAGAGACGTTACGGAGCGCCATTGCAGGGTGGGCCACCCGGCGCTATGACATCCCAGCCCTTGACCCCGACACTCAGATCCTGCCGGTCAATGGCAGCCGGGAAGCGCTCTTTGCCTTCGGCCAGTGCGTGCTGGATGGCCGCCGGGAGGGCGCCACCGTCGTATGTCCCAACCCGTTCTACCAGATTTATGAAGGTGCCGCCCTCCTCGCGGGAGCGCGGCCTGTGTTCCTCAATCAGACGGCAGAGAATGGCTTCCGCGCCGACTACGACACCCTCGCCGACGCCGCCTGGCGCTCGGTCCAGCTGCTGTTCGTCTGCTCACCAGGCAACCCCACTGGCGCGGTCATGACCCTGGAGGAATGGCAGCGCCTATTCGAACTCTCCGACCGCTATGGTTTCGTAATCGCCTCGGACGAATGCTATTCCGAGATCTATTTCGAGGAAGGCCAAAAGCCCCTCGGCGGGCTTAGCGCGGCCCACCAGCTCGGCCGCCATGATTTTCGCAACCTGGTGATGTTTTCCAGCCTGTCGAAGCGATCGAACGTGCCGGGCATGCG
>JAEUNX010000074.1 GCA_016791025.1 Zoogloeaceae bacterium
CACTTCGTCGCCTGGGCCAATCGCGGATTCCGGTCCGGCCATACGCTGATTGACGGCAAAACGCAGATTGCCTCGGCTCAGTGGCGTCTGCCAGGAGTCACCCCGGGCGCTGAGAAAAGCCCGCAAACCCCCTACATTGCCGACCCCCACCGGCAATTCCACAGTCTCTCCGGCACAGCCGAGAGCCTCGCGCAATCCAGCAAAATAGAGAATCTTGACCTGCATGGGCTAGTTCATCAGTTCAGAGAATGGAATGTACTCCACCAGATCTCCCGGTTGAACCGGTGTGGATGGTGGAACCACCGCGAGTCCCTCGGCCCACCCGGTAGACGTCAGCACGTGCGGCCCCTGCTTCGGAAAGAGCTCGATGGCACCATCAGCCCCCAGGCGAGCGCGGAGAAACTCCCTGCGCCGATCCGGGCGCGGCCAATGAAATCCGGCCGGAAACGGAATCGCGCGCGGTATCGGGTCGGTGCCACCCTGCCGGGCCAGGATGAAGGGGCGGACCATGATCAGGAAGGTCACGAAGCTCGACACGGGATTGCCCGGCAGGCCTATGAAATCGGCTTCGCCGACCCGTCCATAGGCGAGAGGTTTACCGGGTTTCATCGCGATCCGCCACATATCCAGCCGCCCTTCGGCCTCCACCGCGGGTTTCACATGATCCTCCTCACCCACCGACATGCCGCCGCTAGTGAGGATGAGATCGTGCCCTAACGCCGCCTCCTTCAGGGCCACCCGGGTGGCTTCGAGCCGGTCGGGCACGATACCCAAGTCCCGCACCTCGCAACCCAGGCCCTCGAGAAGCCCCCGCAACATAAAGCGGTTACTGTTGTAGATGCCTCCCATGCGCAAGGGTTCGCCCGGCATTACCAGCTCGTCTCCGGTAAAAAAAACTGCCACCCGCAACCGTCGCCGTACCGGCAGTGACGCAAGCCCGGCACCTGCGGCAATCCCCAGATCCTGGGGGCGCAATCGCTGTCCTGCCGCCAGCACCATGGCGCCGCTCACCATGTCATCACCGGCCCGTTGAATCGCCTCTCCCACTCGCGGGGCGTGATTGATGACCACCGCGTTGTCGCGGTGCTCGCACAGCTCCTGCATCACGACCGCGTCGGCGCCCTCAGGAATCGGCGCACCGGTGAAGATTCGCGCCGCCGTGCCCGGGTGCAGAGGAAGGCCGACATCACCCGCTGGAATCCGTTGGGAAATCGGCAGGTGGCAACCTGGGAACGGCACATCCTGTGCTCGCACCGCATACCCGTCCATGGCGGAGTTGTCCCAGGGCGGCACGGTCACCAGGGACCGCTGGTCCTGGGCGAGGATCCGCCCGCGGGCCGCCAGGGTGTCGACGAACTCGACATCGGCCACTCGCCGCGCCTCTTCCAGCAGGCGGGCGCGGGCGTCTTCAAACGATAGGAGATCGGACGCCTTCATGACGGATAGGCCAAGATGAATTCAGCAATGGGGGCCGGGTCGTTGAGGGGCAGTAGTGGCAACGCCACATTCACCGGCGCGTCGCTGGCGACAGCCACCACGTGGGGGTTGTCAGGATAGAGGGGCGGTTTGCCGACACTGGGTCGATGGATCTCGACCTTGGGGACGGGCGCGGCCTTGAACCCTTCGATCAGCACCAGATCGCAGGGCGACAGAATCTCCAACTGCGCCGCAAGATCCGGCTCGCTGGCACCGCGCAACTCATGCATCAGGACCCAGCGTTGATTGGACAACATGAGCACCTCCGTAGCGCCGGCCTCCCGATGACGATAGGAATCCTTGCCGGGACGATCGAGATCGAAACCATGGTGCGCGTGCTTGATCACCGACACCCGGATTCCGCGTGAAGTGAATTCGGGAATCAGCCTTTCAATCAGGGTCGTCTTCCCCGCCCCGGAATACCCGGCAATACCAAACACTTTCATGAACAATCAGGCCGCTTGTTGCCAGAACCGGCGGCAAGCATACACCAGGGCGCCAAACTCGCCCCATGGTCCCGATCAAGGCGGACAATTGGCCGCGTCGTCCGACTCGGTGCCATCGGCCGGAGCCGACAAGGCCGCCAGGAACGCCACCACCTCCGCCTCCTCCCGCGTCCGGGCCATGGCGGGCAGGCTACGCCAGACCAGTTTTCCGTAGGAGCGATCGATCATGCGTGGATCGCAGATCGCGAGAACACCCCTATCGCGTTCGGTCCGGATCAGCCTTCCGGCACCCTGCTTCATGGCGATCACGGCGCGGGGCAATTGGTGGCTGAAGAAAGGACTCTGGCCCTGGCTCTCCAGGTAAGCCACCCGCGCGGCGAGCACGGGATCGTCGGGTGGGGCAAAGGGCAACTTGTCGATCACCACCAGAGACAAGGCCTCGCCCGGAACATCCACGCCCTCCCAGAAACTTTGACTTGCCACCAACACGGCATTGCCTGCGCGGCGGAAGCGTTCCAGCAATTGGCCACGGGGTGCGTCGCCCTGGCGCAGGAGGGGATAAGCCAAGCCCCGCCGACGCAAGGCTTCCTCCAGGAGATCATGGACCCGACGCATCGCACGCAGGGCGGTGCATAGGACGAAGGTGCGCCCTCTTGCCGCCGCGACAAGGGGCAGGATCGCCTTCACCATCGCTTCGGCGTAAGCTGGGCTGTTGGGATCGGGCATCCCCCGGGGGGCGTAGAGAAGCGCCTGTTGCTCGTAGCGAAATGGACTCCCCCACACCGCCGCCGTGGGTGGCGGATCCAGGCCGTCCAGCCCCATCTCCCGCAGATAGTGGCTAAAATCCCGCCCCACCGCGAGGGTTGCCGAAGTGAAGATCCAGGCCCGATCGCCAGCTTCCTGGAGGTGGCGCTTGACGATGGGGGCCACATGGAGCGGAGTTGCGTTGAGGGACAGGGAAACAGGAAAGATCTCCGCCCAACGAATCAGGTCGGTCCCATCACCGTCGCGCCATCCCGCCAATCGTTGCGCCGCCTCCTGGGCCCGGCGCAGGCAGGCGGCCAGGCCCTCGGACCGCTCGGCTTGAGATTCGAGGACAGTGAGGAAGGCGTCCAATTCCCGATCTAGGCCTGCAACGGCGGTCTGGAAACCCTCCGAGGCCACCAGGTCGCCATGGGCACGTCGCCCGGGTTCTGCCCCAACGGCAAGGCGCAGATCCCTGGCCGCCTTCTCCAGATTCCGCGTCGCATCGATCAGTTCGCGGCAGTCACGGGCGCTAGCGATGGTTTCACTACGGGTATCCCGCGCCAGGTCCACCAGTTGGCCGGTCGTGACGCTTTCGCCAAAGAACAAGCTGGCCGTCTCGGGCAATTGGTGCGCCTCATCGAAGATTACTCCCCGGGCGGCGGGCAGAAGCTCGGCCATTCCCTCGTCCCGTAGCATCACGTCGGCGAAAAACAGGTGGTGATTGACCACCACGAGATCCGCATCAAGGGCGCGACGGCGAGCGGCGAGGACAAAACACTCCTTGACGTTGGGGCACTCCTGCCCGAGGCAGTTGTCCCGGGTCGAGGTGGCTGCCGCCCAGGCCGCCGACTCTTCCGGAACCTCAGCGCACTCGGCCTTGTCGCCGCTGTCGCTCCGGACGGCAAACCGGGCGATGGCCTGCAGGTGGGCGGCGTCCTGCGGGGTCTGGAAGCGCGCATCCCGACCATTGCGGGCCAGATGGTAATGGCAGACGTAATTGGCCCGACCCTTGAGCAGAGCCGCATTGACCGGAGCATTCAGGGCCTTGCGCACGGTCGGGAGGTCGCGCTTGAACAGTTGGTCCTGCAGGGTCTTGGTGCCAGTGGAGATCAGAATCTTGCGACCGGAAAGGAGGGCCGGAACCAGATAGGCAAATGTTTTACCGGTGCCGGTACCCGCTTCCGCCACCAGCACCTCGCAGGCATCCAGGGCCTTGGCGACCTGGACCGCCATCTCCCGTTGCTCCTCCCGCGGAGTGAAGCCGGGAAGGGATCGGGCCAGAGGTCCGTCCGCCCCAAGGGCGGCGCGGACCGCCTCGTCCGCCGCGGCCCGAGGATCGTCCGGGGCCAGATCCCCCCCCGCGAGGGTCATTCGGGGCGATGGGCCTCGGCGAGATAATCCCGCGTCCGCATCTCCATCAAGCGGCTAACCGTCCGGACGAATTCGTGGGCGTTATGACCTTCAGTGTAGAGATCATAGGCCTCGACTTCGGCACTCATGATGAGTTTGACCCGATGGTCGTAGAGCACGTCCACCAGCCAGGTGAACCGGCGGGCTTCATTCGAATGCCCGGCGTTCATCTTCGGCACCGCCGAAAGAATGACGGTATGGAATTCGCGGGCGATGGCGAGGTAGTCGTTCTGCGACCGGGGTCCGCCGCACAACGCGGCAAAATTGAACCACACCACGCCTGGCGCTTGGCGGATGGTCGGAATGGCCCGCCCGAAAAGGTCCATCTGCCCCGCGGCGCCCTCAACCCCCGCAATGCGGGAAAAGTCTGACTGCATCTTTTCATCGGCGGCGGCGTCCGCGGGAACCAGGAAGATCTCGATCTTTTCCAGGGTGCGCAGACGATAGTCTGTGCCGTCGTCCACTTCCACCACATCGCAGCGTCGTTTGATCATTTGAATGGTGAGAAGGAAGTTCACCCGCATCAGCCCATTGGGGTAGAGGCCGTCCGGCGGGTAATTCGAGGTCATCACGAAGATCACGCCCCGTTCGAACAAGGCCTCCAATAGACGGCCGAGGATCATCGCGTCGGCGATGTCCGAGATGTGAAATTCATCGAAGCACAGAACCCGCGTCGACACCGAAATGCGGTCGGCGACCTTCTGAAGCGGATCCGGCTCGTGGTTCAACTCCTTCAGCTCACTCTGAACTTCCTGCATGAAGGCATGGAAGTGCACCCGGCGCTTGCGCTTGTAGGGCAAGGCGTCGAAGAAGCAGTCCATGAGGAAGCTCTTGCCCCGGCCCACCCCGCCCCAGAAATAGACGCTCTTCGGCATGGGAGGCGGCGCGAACATCCGTCGCAAGGCCGATCGACGAGCCGCCTTGAAATGAATCAGCTCTGCGTAGAGTTGTTGCAGGCGCTGCGCCGCGGCGAGTTGCGCCGGATCCGAGCGATAGCCCCGGGCGGCGATGGCATTATTGTATGCGTCGAGCATCCCGTGCTCAGCGACTTTGAGTATGCGATGGGACATGACAGGATCCGAGCGCTAGGGGCCCGCCGCAGAAGTGGTGGAAGGACTATAAACGCAAAGCGGGGTGAGTCGCGAGAGCCCGGCCCCCACGCTCACCCCGCTTCATGCATACCGCGCGATCAGAAGTGGAGAGGCCGCTTGTCCACCGCCAGGGCGGCTTCGTGCACCACTTCGGAAAGTGTCGGATGGGCATGGCAGATCCGCGCGAGATCCTCCGACGCGCCGCCGAACTCCATCGCAACGACGGCTTCGGAAATCAGCTCGGACGCATTCGATCCGATGATGTGGACGCCGAGGATCCGGTCGGTATTGGCATCGGCCAGCATCTTCACGAAGCCCGCCGGGGTGCCGGAACCCAGCGCCCGGCCGTTGGCCATGAA
>JAEUNX010000097.1 GCA_016791025.1 Zoogloeaceae bacterium
TGCAGCCCAATCTCGGGGTAGTGCGGACCGATGAGAACCGGAGCTTTGTTGTCGCTGACATCCCTGGACTCATCGAGGGCGCGGCGGAGGGCGCCGGGCTTGGGCACCAGTTCCTCCGCCATTTGGCTCGCACCCGGCTCCTTTTGCATATCGTTGATCTCGCGCCCTTCGACCCGGAAACTAACCCGGTCCGTGAGGCTCATGCCATCGTCGATGAACTGCGGAAATACGATGAGGAACTGTTTGCCAAGCCCCGCTGGCTGGCTCTGAATAAGCTTGACCTTCTCCCGGAGGAAACGCGAGAAGAGCAGGTCGCGGCATTTCTAGCGGACTACGGGCCAGTGGAGCGTCATTTCGAGATTTCTGCCCTCAAGGGTGAGGGCTGCAGGCCCCTCCTGTTTGCCATTCAAGACCTTCTCGACACCCTGGCACCGCCCCCGGAGCAGGGGAATGCTGCCGGGCCCGCCGTCTCTGGCGAGGACGAGATGAACGAGGGAACGCCATGAGGACGCGCCTGCGCGAGGCCCGGCGAATCGTCGTCAAAGTTGGTAGCGCCCTGGTCACCAACAATGGCGCAGGACTAGACCGTAACGCGATCGCCGATTGGGCACGCCAGATCGCCGTCCTGCGGGCAGAAGGGCGCCAAGTGGTCCTGGTGTCCTCGGGCGCAATCGCGGCCGGTATGCAACGCCTTGGATGGACCAAACGGCCGCATGAGATGCATCAACTCCAGGCGGCGGCGGCCGTTGGGCAGATGGGTCTCGCGGAGGCATACGACGCGGCCTTTGCCTCCAAGGGTTTGACGAGCGCCCAGATCCTCCTCACCCACGAGGATCTTGCCGACCGCAAGCGCTACCTTAACGCCCGCTCAACCCTCCATGCGCTTTTGGCGCTTGGCGCGGTCCCGATCATCAACGAAAACGACACCGTCGTCACCGATGAGATCAAGTTTGGCGACAACGACACCCTCGGCGCCTTGGTGGCAAACCTCATCGAGGCCGAGGCCCTCATCATCCTCACTGATCAGTCGGGCCTTTACACCGCCGACCCGCGGCGTGATCCCGCCGCAACCCTAGTACGGGAAGGCCGGGCAGAAGATCCGTCCTTCGAGACAATGGCGGGCGGGGCTGGCAGCGGCATCAGCAAAGGAGGGATGATCACCAAGATTCGAGCCGCACAACGCGCGGCCAGTAGCGGCGCACACACTTGCATTGCCAGTGGCCGGGAGACCGACTGCGTGGTTCGCATTGCCGGTGGAGAATCCCTTGGAACCCTGCTTTACGCCACCAGCACTCCCCTCCAGGCTCGCAAACAGTGGCTGGCGGATCATCTGAGTCTCGCCGGCACATTTGTCCTGGATTCGGGAGCAGTGAAAGCGCTTCGCTCGGGACGCAGCCTGTTACCCATCGGCATCGTCGCCGTCCAAGGGGATTTTGAGCGCGGGGCAGCCGTGGCTTGCCGCAACGAGGAAGGCGTCGAAGTGGCTCGGGGCCTCACGAACTACCCCAGCACCGAAGCACGGCGAATCGCACGCAAAGCCAGCAGCGAGATCGAAAGCATCCTCGGCTATGTGGACGAGCCGGAGATGATTCACCGGGATAATTTGGTTCTGCGGTAGAGCCCGAACTCGGCACACGAGACCCCAGAAAAAAAACGGGCGGCACTTCCCGCCCATTGCCGCCTTTTCGGACCAGTTTGACCTACCCTGGCCGGGGCCCAGAACTCGCGTAGGCTGAGTGGATTGAATCCTCAATCACGTCATACATGCCGCGGAGGTTTGATTTTAGCCCCTGAACCGTTTCAACAGCGCGCAGAAGTGAAGGCACCCTTGTCCCACGATGCTCAACCGGGCCACCGATCTGCTCAATCACAAAGCCGATCTTCATGAAATGGTGAGCCAGTCGCGGCTCAGTCAACATGAAAAGATGCTCAATCCCGTGGTGAAGGGACAAGGCAATCGAACCCAAATACAATCCCACCGGTATAAACGGAAACCGAGGCCGGAGCACCGAACCAAAATCCTGTTCGCCGATCGTGACCGGGGTGTTCTCCTCCCCCTTACGACGTCGGAACCGAGCCACCACCGCCAAACGCGACACCTCCGTGATTCGATTCCGGGGCAGCTTCGCTGGATCGATAATCGAACGATCCAATGTGGCTGCGCACGTTCGCTCGAAGGGCAAGGGGAAATCCGGATCCTCCGGCCGCGCAAGCACGATACGCACGCACCCTACGGGTGCCTTCTCGACCCCGGACGTACGTAACAGGCAATGCAATGAATGGCGGTCGTATTCATCGGTTTCCATGCCGTCATCCCGCACTGGCTCATAGCCCAGATCACGACAATAGACGTCATGCCGGATGCTGTAGGCTACATCACTTTCACGGGAATCTAACGTTGGCAGGATCTCGAAATACTGGCGGAATCCCGACGCTAGATCCAGCAACCCTTCTTGCGAGTTCATCATCAGGCCTCATTGTGACGGCCGGCAATTTCGACCGTTCTGGCTCTTGATAACGGACGACAATGAGAAACCTTGATTTAGCCTCACCGCAACTGCAGCCGCTACGACGAACACCCATTCCAGGCACGCTGATATCGAGCTGACCTGCACAAAATGGCCAGAAAACAGAGACAAGCCGGCCATTTGACGCGCTTATCGCCCTTCACGCCGTCAATGAACTTTGGGGACTGCCAAATAAATAGGTCGCCAGGCTTCGCACACTTGGCGCTAAATGCCGCTGGCGGCGGACTGTTTGGGCGGACCCACCGTCGCACCGGCAAAGGCGGGCCACCCGTTTCGTCGCCCGCCTCGGCGTTAAGGCAAATTAGATTCCATCTTCACTGTTTTTGCTCTTCTTCGACCAAACGATTTGGGAACTGCCGAGTATCTGCGTTCTCAAATGGCAAGCCGAAAAAAAAGGCCCCGCATTCGCGGGGCCCGCTTTCGAACCACAGGCCCGATCTTGATCAGACGACAGCTTTGGCAGCTTTACGGCGCATTGCACCGAGCCCGGCAAGACCCAAGCCAAGAAGCGCCAGGGAAGTGGGCTCAGGAACGGTCCGAACGAACAGGTCAGCACTACCGTCACTGGTCACTTGCAATTCGACGCACTGCGCAGTCGCATCAAACGAACAGGCCCCAACGGGCACGGGACCCTGACTGATCTTATTCGTTGTTACGAACTGCATAAAGAGGTCAGATACGCTGGTGTAACCCAGGCCCGGGCCAAACAGATCAAGCAAGAAGCCATTCAGGAACTGGTCGAACTGAGCAACGATTGTCGATTGCCCCTGGCTTTGATCCCCGATACCAAAAAAGGAGGCAAGGTCACCACCAGAAGGATCCTGGGGAGTCAACTCCGCCAATGTCGTGAATGCCCCGACACCAGCCACCGGGCGACCCAAGATGGTGATATCACCGGTGCCACCGTAAAAGATGTAATTCAACTCGCCAGTGGTGCCATCGAATGCAGTGACTTCACCCGAGAGGTTATTGAAAGCAATCTGGAACTCATAGCCAGCGGGGGTGAATAGCGCAGGGCTCCCACTATCACAAAGGCCTGCGCAATTCTCGGGGGTGAATGAGATCGTGTAAATCGCGCCGAATTCCGAGAATTGGGCACCTACGAATGGCGTGTTGGCTCCATTCACTTCTTGGGTGACAGTGGCCACGCCGCCGGCTAGGTTGAGGTGACCAATATTCGTGGTCGTACCGCTGGGCGTAGTCATCGACCACGCATCCTGCACCACGAGTTGGGCTTGTGCCGCAGGTGCGAATGCCAGCAGCGATGCGCTGGTCATGGCAGCAGCGAGCAAATGCTTTGTTTTCATAAATTTCATTCCTTTACTTGGGTTGCCCACATTGCAACTTTGGTTGATGACAGCTTATCGCATCACGCTGCGAGTTATTCATCAGCCCATGGACTGACGGGCTTCCAAAAGCTAGATTCGGGCCAGAATTCATACCCCATTGTTTTTACGAGACAATCACCCAGTCATGGTCACTTGCGATTCGCCAAGCGTAAAGATATCCGACACCTACCGCATCCGTTAATATCAATCGTGTAAGGGTGCGGCGCCAGTGCCAGACAATGGCGACTTTGGCGAAAGCCGCCCCCCGCCTTAGGCCGAAGCACGGAGCTTAGGCTACCGAGTGGAAAGAAGCTTTTCGGGCGGCAAACGAAGGGATCGACTGAGC
>JAEUNX010000108.1 GCA_016791025.1 Zoogloeaceae bacterium
AGAGCAGGCCCTCGACACCCTCGAACAGGCCATCGCCTTGATGGTCGCCAAGCCCAGCGTCATCCGCCGCCCCATCGTCGAGATGCCAGACGGCGCCCTGATTGTGGGCTTCGACCCGGCCCGGTTTGAAGTCCTCCTGGCCGGCACCCAGCCGTGATCGACGCGATCCAGCGATTTCTTCTGGAGGATCTCGACATCCGTGGGGCGGTCGTCCGCCTCTCGGAGGTGTGGCAAGCCCTCCTGCAGGGCCGGGATTACACCGGGGGGGTCGCCAGCCTGTTCGGACAGGCTAGCGCCGTGACCGCGATCATCGCCGCCAAACTCAAGAACACCGGGCGTCTCACTCTGCAACTCCAGGGGCACGGGCCGGTACGCCTGCTGGTGGTGGATTGCACCGCCAACCTCAACCTGCGCGGGCATGTCCGCAGCGAGGGCGATCTTACGGCCCTCGATGTCCCGTCCCTCTTCGGCGATGGGCAGTTGCTCATGACCCTCGATTTCGCCGACGGAACCCAGCCCTACCAAAGCTATGTGCCGATCGAGGGCGCCACCCTCGCCGAAGTCTTTGAGCACTACCTGGCCCAGTCCGAACAGGCGCCGGCCCGGCTCTGGTTGGCGGCGGATGGCCAGGGGGCAGCGGGCCTTTTCCTGCAAAAGCTGCCAGGTGCGGATGAGCGGGATCCCGACGGGTGGAACCGGATCGTCCAGCTCGCCGAAACCGTGCGCGAAGCGGAATTGCTTGGCCTTCCCGCTGAACAGCTCCTGACCCGGCTATTCCATGAGGAAACGGTGCGGATCTTCCCGCCCCGTGCCGTGCGCCACGACTGGCCGATGGACTGGGACAAGATCCGCGCAACCCTGCGCAGCCTGGGACGTACCGAGATCGACGCGATCGTGCGGGATCAGGGGGAAATCGTGGTCCACGACGATCTCTCCAATCACACCTACCGCTTTGGCCCCGGTGACATTGACGCGCTTTTCAGCGATCCCACCTCCCGCCTCCATTAACAGCAAGTAACCTCCGGTTGTTGCTCCTTGGCGGGTGCATCAGTAGACTTGTATGCTTTTGAGGTTCCGCCTTCGATGCCCTCCGTCCCCCCCCATCCCAAGCTCGTCGAATTCCAGGGCGCGACCCTGGGCGTGCTGGTGGTCGTGATGCGTGGCACGGAGCCCGCCGCCTTGGCCGATGCCCTCCACAAGATGATGGGCGGCATGGGGGATTTCTTCAGCGGCGAGGCCGCGATCCTCGATTTCAGCCCGATCACCGCCCCGCCCGAGCGCATCGACTGGACGGGCGTTCTCAGCCTGTTCCGCCGCTACCGTCTGCAGCCCATCGGCGTTCGCGGGCTGCCAACGGAACTAGAGGGCAGCGCCCGCCAGGCCGGCTTGGCCAACCTGCCGGCCGGCGCCTTGTCCGGCGCCCAGCCGGTAGCCCCCGCCCCAACCCCGCAGGCCCCACCCCCGCCAAACGCCCCCGCCGTGGAGCCACCGGCTACGGTGGCGGCAAAGACGATGGTCGTCGATCGTTACCTGAGGACGGGGCAGCAGATCTACGCCAAGGGTTGCGACCTCATCCTGGTCGGCGGGCTCAGCAACGGCGCCGAAGTGATCGCTGACGGCAACATCCACTGCTACGGCCCTCTTCGGGGCCGGGCGATTGCCGGCGCCCAGGGCGACACCCGAGCGCGGATTTTCAGCAGCAATTTCGGCCCTGAGCTGGTGGCCATCGCCGGGGTTTTCCGCACCTTCGAGAAGGGCATCCCTGAAGCCGTCGCCGCCAAGGGCGCACAGGTCCGCCTCAATGGCAGCGGGGATCGGCAAAAACTGGATATTGATCCGCTTCAGCTCGACTGAGGCATGACTCGAACAACTTGAAAATCGGAAGGGAAGGCTTGTGACCCGAGTGATTGTCGTAACGTCCGGAAAGGGCGGCGTCGGAAAAACCACCACCAGCGCGGCCTTTGCCTCGGGGCTTGGGCTGCGAGGCTTCAAGACTGCGGTGATCGACTTCGACGTGGGCCTGCGTAACCTTGATCTCATCATGGGGTGCGAGCGGCGGGTGGTCTATGACCTCATCAACGTCATCAACGGGGAGGCCAAGCTCAATCAAGCCCTCATCAAGGACAAGCACTGCGAAAACCTTTTCGTGCTGCCCGCCTCCCAGACCCGAGACAAGGATGCCCTCACGGAGGAAGGCGTGGAGACCGTGCTCAAGGAGCTGGAACACATGGCCTTCGACTACGTGGTGTGCGACTCGCCCGCCGGTATCGAGCGTGGCGCCGTGATGGCCCTGACCTTTGCCGACGAGGCCATCGTCGTCACCAACCCGGAAGTTTCCTCGGTGCGGGATTCGGACCGCATTCTTGGCATCCTCCAGTCCAAGTCCCGCCGCGCCGTCGACGGGCGGGACCCAGTGAAGGAACACCTGCTCGTCACCCGATACTCCGCCAAGCGGGTCGATGAGGGCGAAATGCTCTCCTACAAGGACGTTCAGGAACTCCTGCGCATTCCCCTGATTGGCGTGATCCCGGAATCCGAATCGGTGCTCCATGCGTCGAATCAGGGCCTTCCCGCCATTCACATCAAAGGCAGCGATGTCGCCGATGCCTACGCCGATGTGGTGGGCCGATTCCTTGGCGAAACCCATGAGCTGCGCTTCGTGAATTATGAGAAACCCGGGTTGCTGAAGCGTCTCTTCGGAGGGAAGTGACATGTCCCTCTTGTCCCTGCTCTTCGGAACGAAGCAGAAGACGGCCTCGGTCGCCAAGGAACGCCTCCAACTCATCATTGCGCGGGAGCGCTCCGGCGCCGGAAACGAGCCGGATTTTCTCGAGGCCCTCCAGAAGGACCTCATTGATGTCATCTCCAAATACGTCAACATCAATCCTGATGACATTAAGGTTCAGCTAGAGAAACAAGGCAACCTGGAAGTTCTGGACGTCAACATCGTCCTCCCCGAAAAAGGTCGCCCCTGACCGCCATCCTGCCCGGATGATGAAATTGGTAGACATACCGGACTTAAAATCCGGAGCCGCAAGGCGTGCGGGTTCGACCCCCGCTCCGGGCACCACGTGTTTCCCCTCAGGCGCCCAGCCCCACCGCTAGCTGCCTGCCGCCACAACCTCGGCCGCCGGAGGCCCCTCCTGCGCGCCTCAATTAAGCCGGACCCAAGCCGAAGATAGCTCGCGAGACGCGCGTGATTGGTTGCGCGCAGACCCACCCAGTCGAATTTTCCGCCGGGCCTTGTGACCAAACTATTTGCCCTTCTCCCAACGCTCTTCGCGCTGCTGACCTGTCTGCCAGCGCCATGGGCGCTGGGCCCGGCATTTGCCCAAAGCGAATCCTCCGCTCTCGAGGTGGATGCACTCAAGGCCGCCTACGTTTTCAATTTTCTGAAGTACACCACCTGGCCGGAGACGCTGAGTCCCCGGAGCGGGGCCCTCTCGATCTGCCTCCTGGATGTTTACCCGGCCTTGGCTCGGGAAATGTTGGCGCTCAACGATCGGAGCCTCGCCGGCCGCCGGGTTGTGGTTCGCAATGTCGCCATGAAAGAGGCGGAAGCCGCCGCGTGCCACCTGACTGTGGTGGGGGCCGATCGGGTGACGCAAGCCTTGGCGGCGCTAGCAGGCGGCAACAGCCTCCTGGTCAGTGACGCACCGGATTTCGTCCGCCGTGGCGGCATGATCGGGCTTTTTGTCACTGACGGCCGTCTGAAATTCGAGATCAATCCCGCTTCCTTGAGCAATACCGCATTTACCTTGGACAGCCGCTTGCTTGGCCTGGCCCAGAAATCCCGGAGAGAGCCATGACTTTCCAGCATTCCGTTTGGCATCGCAATTTGGCCGCGGCCATCGTCATTGCCCTGGGGTGGTCATCCGCCCAGGCCAACCACAAGGAAGCCTTTGATGAGTTGCTCAACATGGATCTGGAGACCCTGATGGGCATCCGCGTGGTGACGGCTTCGAAGACCGAGGAGCTGGCCACCACCGCGCCAGCCCAAGTCACAGTGGTGACGGCCGCCGACATCCGCGCCTTTGGCTACCGGACCCTGGGCGACATCCTGCGCAGCATGCCGGGGCTGCAGGTCTCCTACGATCACAGCTACGCCTACCTGGGCGTCCGCGGGATCAATCGAAAGGACTACAACAGCCGGATCCTGGTCCTGATCGATGGGGTACGAACCAATGAGAACATGTATGACTCCTCGTTCATCGACAGGACCTTTCCAGTGGATGTGGAAGCCATCGATCGGGTGGAGTTTGTCGCTGGGCCGGGATCGTCCCTATATGGCAACAACGCCCTTCTTGGGGTCGTGAATGTGATGACCCGCCGAGGCGCCAAGGCCGACGGGGTCCGGCTGGTGGGTGATGCCGGGGAGCGCAGCACGTGGCGAGGCTTTGCCGAGGCGGGCCGGCAGCTCGACAACGGCGCTGACCTCTATCTCACGGCTTCCCGCTACCTATCGGATGGGGCGAATCTTCATTTTCCCGGCCAGGCGGGCCTGAACCGCAACGAGGGATGGGCCAGGGATCTCGACGGCGAAGTCGCGCGGAAGGTGTTCGGGCGTTTCAGCCTTGGTGGCTTCAGCTTCATGGGAACGGTCAGCCAGCGCGACAAGGACGTGCCCACTGCACCGTACGGGACCGTTTTTGGCGACCCGGCCGCCCATCTCCGGGACCGGCTGGCCCTTCTCTCGGCGAGCTATGAAACCGAGGTGACGCCGGATTTGCGGGGCGCCGTGAGAGTTGGCTATGGCGCCTACGATTTTCGCAATGACTATCACTATGATTCTGCGACTCCGGACCCCCTCAATCACGACATTGTCGACGGGCGGTGGTGGAATGGGGAGATCACGGTCACTTACACCGGCCTGTCCGGCCACCGAATCGTGGCCGGCATGGAGGTGCAGAACAACACGCGCCAGAACTATCGCAACCATGACGTCATGCCGGCCTACGATTGGCTCGCCCAGACGGGTCATGGCAGCCGCCAGGCGTTCTTCGTTGATGACGCGATCTCGCTGAATTCTGAATGGCGCCTGGATCTGGGATTGAGGATTGATCGCTATCACACCGCTACCAATCTATCGGCCTGCGACCCGAGCCTGGCCCCCGGTCCCCAGTGCCTTGGCCTCGCGGTGTCGGATCGGGGCATGTCGCGCAATCCCCGCGCGGCCCTCATCTACACCCCGCGGCCCGATACTGTGCTCAAGTTGCTCTACGCCCGGGCATTCCGCGCCCCCAGCCCCACGGAAGTGGGCTACGTCGAACCTCCCACCATCGCCACGGTCGGTCGCGCTGAGCCGGAATTGCTCTATACCCGGGAATTGGTGGTCGAGCATTATCTCGATCGCCACTTCAAGGTGTGGGCCAACCTCTTCAAATACGACTTCCAGGGCGTGATCGACATCCCAGGGGACACCTTCGTCAATCTCAACGATATCCGCTCCCGGGGCGCGGTTCTGGGGGTCGAGCACCACAGCCACAGCGGCGGACGCCTGCGGGCGAGCTACACCTACGCCTCGGCGATTGCCCGGGACACCGGTGAAAGGCTGGACGATGCGCCCCGCCAAATGGCCAATCTGGCCTACACCCATCCTCTGCCCGGCATGCCCTGGCGGATTGGAGCAGAAACACTATTCGTCGGGGAGCGGCGGACCCTCGCCGATGATCGCGCCCGCGCCTACACGTTGGTCAATCTCACGCTCAGCTCGGAGCGCCTGTGGAACAATGTCGACATATCGGCCTCTATCTACAACCTGCTCGATCAACATTATGAAGACCCCGCCCGTGGCGCCCACAGCCCCATCGATCGCATTCCCCAGGACGGGCGCACTTTCCGCCTGCAGGTGGGCGTTCGCTTCTGACGGGTCGCCAGTCTTCATCGCAGGGGTGCCGCACCCGGGGCTATTGGAGGGTCAGACGTGATCGTTCTGGATCTCGAGTGCGGCAATGGCCACCGATTTGAAGGCTGGTTCGCGTCCTCGGAGAGCTTTGAGGATCAGCGTAGTCGGGGTCTCGTCCATTGCCCTCAGTGCCAACAGGCCGAGGTTCGCCGCCGGATTTCGGTCCCCCATATCCGCACCGTTTCCCATCGTCCAGCGCCGCCGACCCCGGCTTCCGATCAGGAGTCAGCCGCCATGGCCGACATTCTTCTCGCTCATCTGCGCCACATCGCTCGCAGCACCGAAGACGTGGGGGAGCGGTTTGCGGAGGAAGCCCGGCGCATCCATCATGGCGACGCGGACTCCCGGGCGATTCGCGGCCAAGCGAGCGGCGAGGAGCTGAGAGACCTTCTGGAGGAGGGGATCCGCGTGCTTCCGGTCCCACCGGAGGAAGAGGTTCACTGACCAACAGGGACGGAGTGTCGGCGCCGTTCCGGAATACAGCACCACGGCTGCCAATCAAGGACCTGAAGTGCTCTCGGTCGCAGCCGGAGGATGCTTCCCAGGGCCCGGCGCCAGCCCGATGACGGGGTAGTTGATGAGTCCATGCGTCGAGGCTACACCGGGGTGATGACAGCAATGTGACGGGCCTGCTTCAGTCACATCGGCAATGAATCAGAGGGATCCCCATCTCCATTGCCGAAACTCCACCGTGGAGGCCAATCATCGGGTGCTCGATTTCTCCCGCCACCCGATCCCGCACGGCCCATCCCGGTGCCATGACAATCGCGAGGTCACCCACCCGCTCGGTCAGACGCCGGTGGGTTGGACCACGGCCAAGGTAGCCCGCCTGGACCAGATCGGCGCTGGGGAACACGGAGCCGGCAGGCCCCAAGCGCTTGGCCAGGGCGTTCCCGCAGGCCGCCTGCGCCCCCGGAACTGTGGCGCACCAGGCGATGCGCCTTTCACCCCACAAGGGCGCCGTCAAAAGTTTAGTCACCTCTGGCCAGGCAGCCAGCTCCAAGGTCTGCTCGGCCGTCACATCGCCGAAGCCATGATCCGCCGTCACGAGCAAATCAACGCCGCGGCCCGCGAGACCCTCAGCAAGACGCCGCACCGCCTCGTCGACGCGCCAGAACTCGCGCCGCGCCTGGTCGGAAGCCACACCGTAACGATGACAGACGCCATCGTAGCGGGGGTAATACGCATACACGTAGCCGCCTGCGCCTCCATTCCGTCCCACCGCATCCAACACCGCCGGCACCAGTTCGTCGAGGCTGCGATAGCCCACCCGACCCGCGCCACGACTGTGCCGGCGATTGAACGGGGAATCGAGGATTTCCCACGGCGCCACGACCGTGGAGGGGCAGGGAAGCCGCTGAAATAGCGTTTGATAGGGAAACAAGCGTCGCACCGCGGCCACGGCCTTGACCGGGCCACCAGCACCCCGGAACTGCATCAACAATGGTGCCAGAACACCCCCAAGGCGGCGCTCGCGAATGAACCAGCCAGTGAGGCCATGGTGGCTGGGAGGTAGCCCGGTCATCAGGCTCGTCACCGCACTTGCCGTGGTGGAGGGAAAAACGGAACTCAGTCGCGCAGTCCGATGGCTGCGCAGAAAACCCGCCGGCGCTCTAGCGCAGAGATCATCGTCACCTAGGCCATCAATGAGAAGCAGCACGACATGACGGCGGGTGAGTGGGAGCTCCTGGTCAAGAAAAGGGCCGGGAAAAGGCGCAGGTCGCCCTGCCAGCGCGGCAAGATGAGCCGCAATGTGGCGAACGAGCACGACCAAGTCCCGGTTCAGGTCAGGCGGCGCTGATCCCTCGGGGAGCGCAGACAGCGCTACGCCCTCTGCTGGAATTGAGGAGATCGTCACCGAATCAGGCGGCGTGGCGGTGGGGTCTGACCAGGCCTGACGCGGCCCGCCAATGGAAGCGTGGAGCGGGAAACGAGTCTCGAACTCGCGACCTCAACCTTGGCAAGGTTGCGCTCTACCAACTGAGCTATTCCCGCATGTGATTCTGGAGGCGCGAGCCGGAGTCGAACCGACCTACACGGATTTGCAATCCGGTGCATAACCGCTTTGCTATCGCGCCTTGCCCCGCCCCGTGCAAACGGGCCGGATCTGAAGCAAAAAGGGAAAGGTGGCGACCTTTCCCAGGCATTTTGGAGCGGGAAACGAGTCTCGAACTCGCGACCTCAACCTTGGCAAGGTTGCGCTCTACCAACTGAGCTATTCCCGCAGGACGGACGCGAATTATAGGTCCGGGCACTGAATTGTCAACCCGATTCCTCGGCAGGCCAGGCCCGCCGCAGGTAATACCCCATCGACCAGACCGTCAGCGCCGCAGCAACGTAGATCAGCACATCGCCCAGAAGCTGCACCTTCATGCCGAGGATCTCCCCATTGAAGAGAAGGAGCGGAATGGCCGCCATCTGGGCCGCCGTCTTGAGTTTGCCAACGTAGGCTACGGCCACGTTGGCCGACCGCCCGACCCGCGCCATCCACTCCCGTAGGGCAGAAATCGTGATCTCCCGACCGATGATCACCACGGCAATGAGGGCATAGACCCGCCCCAACTCCACCAGCACGATGAGGGCCGCCGCCACCATCAGCTTGTCCGCCACCGGATCAAGAAAAGCTCCGAAGGCCGAGGTCTGTCCCAGGCTGCGGGCCAGATAGCCGTCGAACCAATCCGTC
>JAEUNX010000109.1 GCA_016791025.1 Zoogloeaceae bacterium
GGCGGGTCGCTTGCTGACTCCTGGATACCATGGCTGAGCTTCTTTCCGTTTGGCTGGTCACCCCCGACGCGGCCTTTGTGGACCGGCACCGCCGCCGTCTGGCCGAGCGCTTTGACGTCACCTACTGCGCGAAATTTAGGGTCACGCGAAATTTAGGGTCAGGTCTCCCAATCCATCATCGTTGATCACCTCAGCACCTAACTAGATCCCCCGCCGCCCATCCGGCCCGTCAAGCCGCCCCGGCAAACCCCACACACCACCCCCTCGCCTCCCGCGGGCACCCGGGCCAGCCATGTCCTACGCGCACATCGGCCCTGGCCGACAGGGCGGGAATGGGGCCATCGCTATCCTCGAATCGTCGGATCAGCCCATTGCACCAAGGTGACGGCCGACCCGTTTCACCCGCCCTGCGGGGCCCCAACGAGGAGATCACCATGAGCACCCCAAGCTTGCGCCGCTTCAAAGCCCTGGCCGGTTCTGCCCTGCTGGCCGGCAGCCTCATGACCGCCGCCGTTGCCGCCGAACCCTTCACCCCGCCGACTTCGAGCGCCGTCCCTTACCTGAGCGGTGGCGTGGGAGAGACCGAGCGGGATCGGATGAGCGCAATGGCGGCGGCCTTCAACCTCAAGATCGTCACCGCCAAACCCACCGGCGAATACCTGGCCGGGGTGACGCTACTGATCCGTGACCAGGAAGGGCGGCCGATGCTGTCAACCGTGGCCCAGGGGCCGATCCTCCTGGCTCAACTCCCCCCCGGCCGTTATTCCGTCATGGCCATCAACGGCGACGACATCCGCCAGGAAGCCGTGACCGTCCGCCCGGCCCGCCAGGCCGTGCTGCGCCTCCACATGGACGAGGCGTAGGGCAGCAGGCGCCCAGGAGACGGCCCGGAGCCACAAACGCCCTGAGCCTCGGGATTTCGACGGAGGGGGCTCGGCAGCTTTCGACGCGTAGCGGGAGCTGCCGCAGGGTGGCCAGGCTGCCACCACCGCGGGCCGCAGCAGCGGAACTGGCCATCCGACCCCCGGAATTGCCGCCTTGGCCCGCCCATCCTGGAAAGAGAAATCTTTTTCATTGCTTTCTGCGGCGATCCGGCGCATAGTGCGAAGGCGATTTTCAAGTAGCTTCGTTGTTGTCCGGTATAAAGTCTGCGCTATCGCGGCATTTTTCCCTCACTGCCCAGCCGTCTTGACCTTCGCCCTCATGCTGGGGCATGGCCCGTTATATTTTTTGAAAGTTCAAGACAATGGCTACAAGTGGCACCGTGAAGTGGTTCAACGATTCCAAGGGTTTTGGTTTCATCACCCCCGAAGATGGTGGTAAGGACCTTTTCGCCCATTTTTCCGCAATTCAGAGCAAGGGTTTCAAGACCCTGACCGAAGGTCAGCGCGTCACCTTCGACATCACCAATGGCCCCAAGGGTCAGCAGGCGTCGAACATCCGCGTGGCTGAGTAAGCGCCACCATGGGGTCGCAATCAGGGCGGCAACCCGCCCAGTGACCCCCACTCAAGGAGCCCGGCCAATCCGGGCTTTTTTATTTCCGTTTCCCCTGGAGGATCCC
Organism: Zoogloeaceae bacterium; assembly: GCA_016791025.1. Lineage (GTDB taxonomy): Bacteria > Pseudomonadota > Gammaproteobacteria > Burkholderiales > Rhodocyclaceae > JAEUNX01. Next base: position 1,563 of record JAEUNX010000109.1, read on the forward strand.
CGTTGGCCAAAGAAGAACTCATTGAAATGCAAGGCGTAGTGAATGAAGTGCTGCCCGACGCGCGCTTTCGCGTCACGCTGGACAACGGTCACGAGTTGGTAGCCTATAGCGCGGGCAAGATGCGCAAACACCACATCCGCATCCTCGCCGGAGACAAGGTCTCTCTGGAATTGTCGCCCTACGATCTCTCCCGTGGCCGGATCACCTTCCGCCACCTTCCCGGCCGGGCCCCGGTCACCCCGCGCTGATCCTGGCCAGCCGCCCGCGCCAAGCCATGCCCGAGCCGTCGCCTTGGGCAGGTGGGGCCCCGGCGCGGTCAGCGGCCCACGTCTCCTCTTTGATGGCCCGCGGGACGAAGAATTGGCCGGCAGAGGTCGTGCCCTCGCCACCGATCCCCTGATTGGCGGCTCATTGGTGGCCCCCTCGCGCTGAAAGACCTCGGGCGGCCATCCCCAACCCGCCCCGAACCCCGCGCCATGGTGACCATTCATTTAGGCGCCGCGAGGTCGTTACCCATTCCATTGCACGCCGGCTTGCTGCCGTCTTACCCGTGGCCATGGCCGGACCCGGAATCCCGCTCTCGGACTTCGTTACGCCATGGCCGATCTCCTGACCGTTTTTCTTGTCACCGCTGACGACGCCTTTCTGGATCGCCATCGCCGCAGGCTTTCCGAGACCTTCAACTGCCGATTCTGCGCGACGGCAGGTGCTTTCCATGCTGCCCTGAGCACGGAGCGTCCGGACTTCATCGTGCTCGACATGGGTCTTTCCGACGGCGCGGCGCTCCCCCTGCACCGTGCGCTGCGGGAGGATTTCGATACTTCGGACCTGTTCCAGCTCCTCCTGTGCGAGGCAGCGGACCTGGCCTTGGACGGCATCGAGCCCGACGATCAGCTGCTGAAGCCCTTCGACGATGCACTGTTCTGGCGCAAGCTCGATCAGATCGGCAAGGTCCTCGCCGGCGCCGCGTCGACCCGCCAGCAACTGGCCTATGCCCAGGGTGTCGCCCTCACCGCCTTGTCCACCATGGGCGAGTTGGGCGTGGTGATGGAGTTTCTCTCCAAGAGCTTTGCCTGCCAGAACATCCAGGCCGTCACTGCGCTGGCCGCCGACGCCTTGCGCCAGTACGACCTGGTGGGGGCGGTGTGCGTATTCTGGGACGACGAACTCCTGGTCACCACCACCGACGGCGCTGCCCTCGACGCAACCGCCCAGGGCCTGCTCGACCAGCGCGACGTCCTGGGACGCATTCACGAAGACGGCAGCGATTTCATCGTCAATTTCGCCCGGGCGTCCCTGGTCGTGACCAATATGCCGATGGAAGACGGCGAGCGGCGAGGGCGAATCCGCGACAACATGGCCACCTTGGCCGAAGGTGTCCAGTCCCGCATCGACGGATTGCTCCTGGTGCAGCAAAACCTGCTCAGGCAGCAGGCGATTCGCTATGCCATCTGGGAGATCCGCGATTCCCTGCAGCAGCTCGAAGATCGTCAGATGGCCGACCTCACCTTGAGCCACGGGCTGGTCAGCCAAGTGATCGACGACTTTGAAGACGCCTTTCTCCACCTTGGCCTGAGCGCCAACGCCGAAAGCCACCTGATCAACCTCTTGGTGGACCTGCGTCAGCGGGTCGATGACATCATGCGCCGTCCCGGCGCGGCCCAGGATCGGCTACAGACCGTCATTGCGGCCCTGGAATCCCTGGCCGGGAAGGTCGATGCCGGCTCGGCACCTCAATCCTGAGGGCGCCCGACGGGACAGGAGTCCCGCCCGAGGCATCGTCGCGCCGCCTTTGGCCCTCCGCATCGACAGGCCTGGAAACTGCGGGTAGATTCCGTCCGCATCGACCCCACCCAGCGAGGCAAGCCATGACGGTCATGCGTCCCGCCAGCATCATCGGCGCCCCCACAGACATCGGCGCGGGGACCCGCGGCGCCAGCATGGGGCCGGAGGCCTTGCGGGTTGCCGGGCTGGTGGAGGCAGTGGCGCGTTACGGCTGTAGCGTGCGCGATTGCGGCGACATTTCCGGCCCGCCCAATCCCTGCGCCGCCGCGGTGGACGGGTTTCGCCATCTGCCCCAGGTGATCGAATGGAACCGCGCCCTTCACGACGCGGTGTATACCGAGCTTGCCCAAAAGCGCCTGCCGATCATGATCGGTGGGGATCACTGCCTGGCCATCGGGTCCATCAGCGCAGTGGCGCGGCGCTGTCGGGAGCGGGGCCGGAAGCTTCGCATCCTGTGGCTGGACGCCCACGCCGATTTCAACACTTCGGCCCTGACCCCCACCGGCAACCTCCACGGCATGCCGGTGGCGTGCCTGTGCGGCCACGGCCCCCGGGAACTGGTGGAGATCGGCGGCGCAGTGCCGGCCATCACGCCGGACCAGATCCGTCAGATCGGGGTGCGCAGCGTCGATGAGGGGGAAAAACGCCTGCTCCAGGAGGCAGGCATCGAGGTCTTCGACATGCGCTACATTGACGAGGTCGGCATGCGCCACACCTTGGAGCTGGCCCTGGCGGGGGTCGATGATTCGACCCATCTCCATGTGAGCCTGGACGTGGATTTCCTCGACCCGGACATCGCCCCTGGCGTCGGGACCACGGTCCGGGGCGGGCCGACCTACCGCGAGGCCCAATTGTGCATGGAGATGGTGGCCGACACCGGCCGGCTGGCCTCTCTGGACATCGTGGAACTCAACCCCGCCCTCGATCACCGCAATCAGACGGCGGAACTGGCAGTGGACCTGGTTGAAAGCCTGTTCGGCAAGAGCACCCTGCTTCGCATGTACAACCCATGAACCAACGCGCCTAGTTTGGGCCGTTCAGGGGTGAGGAATACCCAGCATCCGCTCGCCCCGCTCATAGACGATATGGGCGCGACCAACGATCAGGGAATCCAGGTTGCCGATGTGGGTCGCGTCCTTGTTGGAATAGGGCAGCTTATGGAGGATGTAGCGCATGGCGTTGAGGCGCGCCCGCTTCTTGCAGTCTGACTTGATGACCGTCCACGGTGCGTCGGCCGTATCAGTGTGGAAGAACATGGACTCCTTGGCCTTGGTGTAGTCCTCCCATTTGTCGAGGGACGCAAGGTCAATGGGGGAGAGCTTCCATTGCTTGAGGGGATGGACCCGGCGTTCGCGAAACCGACGGCGCTGTTCCTCCCGACTGACGGAAAACCAGAATTTGACAAGGTGGGTGCCATTGCGCACCAGCATCCGCTCAAATTCCGGCACCTGGCGCAGGAATTCAATGTATTCCTCGTCCGAACAGAAGCCCATCACCCGCTCGACGCCGGTCCGGTTGTACCAAGACCGGTCGAACAGCACGATTTCGCCATGGGTGGGCAGATGCTGGACATAACGCTGGAAATACCACTGGCCCCGCTCGGTTTCGGTAGGCTTTTCCAGGGCGACCACCCGGGCGCCCCGGGGGTTGAGGTTTTCCATGAAGCGTTTGATGGTGCCGCCCTTCCCTGCCGCATCCCGTCCCTCAAAGAGGATCACCACCTTCTGCCCACTCTCCTTGACCCAGGCCTGGAGCTTGAGCAACTCCACTTGGAGGCGGTATTTCTGCCGCTCGTAATTGCGCCGCTGCATCAGGTTCTTGTACGGATAGCCGCCCTCGCGCCAATCGGCGCTGAGTTCGTCGTCAGGATTCTCCTCTGGTACTCCCGCGGCAATCCGCTGCCGCTTCAAAGCTGATTTGAGGAGGGCCAGGGACTCCTCAACCGGCAGTCCGGAGATGATGTCCTGGATGGCCGCAAGCTTGGACTCCTGGGCGGCATTGGCGGCCACACCAACAGTGAAGTTCTCGATGCCGGCTGGGGTGGTGGCCGTGGCAATGTCGCCCTTGGCGATGGGGCGAGCCCGGACTGACCGGCGTTTGGGGGCTGGCGATTGGCTGGAGTCCACCGAGGATTGTTCTTTGTTTCCCATGACCCTTCCCTGACCGTCGCAATTCAAACCAGGAGATGAGTTTGCCGCTCAGCCGAACGGCATGTCCACACGGCACGGAGGCGTCAAGCCACAACGCCCGCTCCCGCACCCGAGGGGTGTTGTATCGATGCAAATCGAATGGCCCGGGCCGATGGGACGACCCTGGGAGGTACGGCGGGTTCGGCGCCCTGGGAGTGGCCGACAAATGGAGCTACCATGGGCCTTCCCGCCTCGCCGGAAATCGCCATGCCCCGTACTTTCCACCGCGGAGCCCTGCTCCTCGCCCTCGCCCTGGGTCCGTGGTCAGCCGCAGCTGCCTGGGAGATGGCTGGCACCAAGACCGTGTTCGTCCACACCCGGGACGGCCAGAAGCAGCGCATCGGCACGGTGAGTTTCACCCCGGCGGCCGGTGACCGGGTGGCGTTCAAAGTCGCTCTGGAGACGGAGCGCTTCACCGACTACTTTCTTTCCATGCGGGAGTTCAAGTGCCTGAACGGCGGCGAGGAGGTCGTGTGCCACATCCCCTATCCCCATCGGCAGCCGGGCAGCATCGCCGCCCAGGATCTGACCTGGCTGGAGCACAACCTGCTGTTCTTTTTCAAACAACCGTCCGACTTTGGCGCCAAATTGTGGAACGGCATCTATTTTCAGCTTGAAGCCGGCCCGGCAGGCCTGGTGGGCAAACCCCGGGCCATCGACCTCAACATGATCGGCGCGCCACCCGCGGACGACCTGCCGCCCTACTCACCAGCCCTGCGGGACGATATGCCGCTCACCCAGCGCTGGATCCAGTCCCTCAGCATCGAGTAGACCAGCCGCGGCAGGGTGTCACGAACCCTGACCATTCGGGCGTCTCAGATCCGAGACGCGCCGGCGCTCGTAATCAAGCAGGCGGGGCGCCGCGAACCGCGCCGGTCACCGCGCTCACCCGGAAGTCGGCGATTCCCACCACACCGTCCTCCTCGTAGAGCGCCACCGCGCGCAACCGTTCCCCTTCGCACAGCGCGCTCACCGACGCGCCGGTGTCCGGGGCATAAACGATGCCATGCATGGAGCAGCGCAGGTAGCGACCGGTGGCGTCGAAGACCAGATCCTTCTCGCAATCCAGGGGCCGAGGCATATGCACACAGCGATTGACGTAGCCATAGGCCTGCCCCCGATACCGCACCAAAAGGCATTCCTCCCGTCGCCCCTCGAAGCGAAGCTTCACCTTGATGTGACGCCCCTCGGCCAGCACCGCACTGGCGCAGATCGGGAAGCGTGGCGCAGCGGGAACGCTTTCCATCCCCATCAGGCCGCGGCAACGCGAGCCGCCGCCTCCAGGAGTCGGGGCTTGATCTGGGCGATCCAGGCGTCGAGCCGCTCGTCGGTATGCATACCCTGGGTCCGCTGGTCGATCACCAGCCCGACGAAGCGCCCATGCACCACCGATGCCGAGTGGGTGACGGCATAGCCGTCGGTGGCCCAGTCCCCCACGATCTCGGCGCCACAGGCCTGGAAGCGGTCATGCAATGCACGCAGAGAACTGCAGAATCGGTCGGCGTAACGCTCCTGGGCACCCAGTCCAAAGAAGGCAACACACTTGCCGGCAAGATTGGGCGGCGCAGTGAATTGGGCCAAGAACTCTTCCCAGTTCGGCTCCAGGCACCCGGCGCCACGCCCCGGAATCTCCCCCACCCCATAGCTGGGAGTACCCAGGATCAAGGCGTCATAGGCGAGGAGTTCCGCCGGCACAATCCGATTGACGTTCACCGGCTTGTCGGCGATGTCGTCACCAAGCTTTTTGTGGAGTTTTTTGGCGATCAGGCGCGTGGTGCCAGTTTCAGTGCCGAAGAAGATTCCGATCTTGTTCATGGCGAGGACGTGAGAGCGAGGGACAAGGCCGATCGCTGCAAGTCCCGCGCCAAACCCCGCCGCGGGTCGATCTTCAATTTTTTTACGTCGAATCTGATGGTTACTTCCACCATACCCGAAACGGCCAACGGGGCTTGGCGCCAAAGTTGCCGCGACTGGGGGAAAGACGACAATCCCTTGCCCGGCGTGACCACCATTGGCCAGACCCAACCGGCGCTGCGCGCCCCCTTGACCGGCCAGGCGGGCTCGCCTAGATTGGAACATCAATCCCTTCCGGAGCCTCCATGAAACGCCTGATTTCAGCCTTGATCGCCGCGCTCTTTGCGGTGGCCAGCGTTAATGCCATCGCCTGCACCGCCAGCGACAAACCCAAGGACGACACTGGCGGCATGAGCAAGCCGTCCAAGCCCCAGACCTGATGTCCTGTGAGTGAAATGCGGCCCGCCGATCGATTCGGCGGGCCGTGCGTTTTTCTTCCCACCCCAGCGACACCATGCCCAGACTGCACTTGCACTTGCCCCCGGCGCTCGTGGCGGGGGTTGGCGGAGCGGGGATTTGGTGGGCCACCGCGGCTCTCTCTGGCCGCCGGGAAGCCTGGGATGCGCCGGTCTATTGGTTCATCGCTTACCCGCTGACCATGGCCCTGGCGGGAGTCCTGGGCTATCGATACCCCGTGCGGGCGTGGCGATGGGGAGTGGCGGTGATGCTGGGCCAAACCGCCGCCCTGGTCGTCAGCACCCGGAGTCTGGGGCTGCTTCCCCTGGGGCTCATTCTCTTCGGCATCCTTGCCCTACCCCCGGCGGCCGTGGCAACTGCTGCTGCGCGCTGGCGCCCGGGGCCGCCAGACGCCTGACTGCGGCAGCCGTCCCGTCGTCCGCAAGTTGTTACAAAGCCGGTCCCAGAGCTAGGTCCGCGAATGCTTTACTCCGCGCACCCTCATCACTCTCTGGCAGATCATGAAAATTCGGACTATTGGTTTTGCAACGCTGGCTGCCGTGGTCCTGGGCGGCTGCGTGGCCGTCCCCGTGGAGCGCTACGACAGCGCCTACGGCCGCTCCTACGGTTACGAAGGCGAGGCCATCGTGGTCGAACCCCCGGCCCCTCGTTACGAGTACGTCGGACCACCTCCGGTAATCGGGCATTTCTGGATCGATGGCTACTGGGGCTGGTCCGGCGGGCGGTACGTGTGGGTGCCCGGCCGTTGGGAAGCCCCACGCCGGGACCACGTCTGGGTCCCCCACCGGTGGTTGCGCGACGGCCGCCATTGGCGGGAAGCCCCGGGCCGTTGGGAGCGGCGTGCCGAGCGGCGTGCCGAGCGGCGTGAGGAGCGCCGTGACAATGATCGCTGGGAACGGCACGACGAACATCGCGACGGCGACCGCTGGGATCGCCGCCACGACTGGGACGACCGCCGCTGACGACCGTCCCAGTCGCGCCCACCCCCGAGGGATGATGGGCAGGGCGCCCCGAACCCATCAGGGTATCGACACCCAGCCTTCCAGGGCCTGGTGGGCCGCCGCGTCGAGGGTCGACGGGTTCAAGAGATTGCCGTATTTGCTGTCCTGAATGGCCTCCAGCATCTGGCCAAGGATGCCAAGGCGGTTGGAGTAATCCCAAATTCCGCCGCTCACCGTGCACAGCGCAGCGGCGTCCAGTTCGCGGGGTCCATCGGGAGAAATTGTGGGCAAGGGGTGGGTCATGGTCATGCTCCTTCGCGATAACGAGAGCCGGAATCGGCCCTCACATCGAGACGCTAGACTTACCCATTTCCCCCGGCGATGTGCAATTCCCCGACGGGCAGCGCATTACTTCATTGACGCCATCCGGGCGCTCCCCGCTTTCAGCAAACCGAGAACCCGTCCCGGTAACGAAACGTGTCGCCCTGCCCATGCCAAAGGCATCTACGCGCCTTCGACGGCTCCGACCCCTTGAACATCAGAACTCCCAGGCGACACCAGCATTGGCGAAGCTGCGGTCATTGCCACGCCCCAGAGCGCCAGATACCTTGAAGCCGCTGAAGACCTCGTAGCGCAGCCCCAGGGCCCGGTCCGGTCGGCTGTCGCTATCGCCATAGGTTTCCAGCGTGAGCTTGAGATTTTCCAGCAGCGGCTGCTCGGCCCCGAGCCCCCAGGTGTTGACGGCATCGGTGTCACCAGCGGCCCGGGCCCACTCGCGGCCAAGATTGAAGTGCACCACCTGGCCGCTTTCCCAACGCCAGGAGGCAAGACCCCGCAGGCCATTGCCGAAGCCCCGTTCCCGGGGCAGATGCTTGGATTCCACCGATTCGTGCCCATATTCGTACTTCAGGCCGAGGGAGAGACCGGTGTCGCTCTGGAGCGGGACCCACTTTGCCGCGAAACCCACGCCCCGGGCCGTAGCCCGGGAGTCAAAGGCGTGATCGTGGCCGCGAGCGTAATTGATCTCCAATTCGAGGCCCTCCAGGGGCGAATGCCCCAGGGCCCCCTCCAGTCCGCGAGCCTCGTCGTCCCGAGCCCAACCAAATTCGATCTTGCTCCCCCCCAACGGTAAGGTCCCGGCGTCATCCACCGCCATCGGCCGCTCTGCCCAGGCCGGATTGAGCGCCAGACAGGCG
>JAEUNX010000181.1 GCA_016791025.1 Zoogloeaceae bacterium
GAAGGCGAAGATCGCCAGCAACACCGTCCAGCTGCGGAAGGCCTGGCGCTTCTCCGTGACCGCCAGGCTATGCACCAGGGCCGTCCCCACCAGCCAGGGCATGAAGGAGGCGTTTTCGACCGGGTCCCAGAACCACCAGCCCCCCCAGCCCAGCTCGTAATAGGCCCACCAGCTGCCGAGCATGATGCCCAGGGTGAGGAACATCCAGGCCACGGTGGTCCACGGGCGGGACCAGCGCGCCCAGGCCGCGTCCAGGCGCCCTCCGAGCAGGGCCGCCACGGCGAAGGCAAAGGCCACTGAAAAGCCCACGTAGCCCATGTAAAGCATGGGCGGGTGGATCACCATCCCGGGATCCTGGAGGAGCGGGTTGAGGTCCCGCCCGTCCGCCGCCGCCGGCAGCAGGCGCTGGAAGGGGTTGGAGGTGAAAAGGATGAAAAGCAGGAACCCCACGCTCACCAGGCCCATCACACCGATCACCCGCCCGGCCACCTCCTCGGGCAGATGGCGGCTGAAGAGGGTCACCGCCACCGTCCAGCCCGCCAGAATGAAGGCCCAGAGCAGCATCGAGCCTTCGTGCGAGCCCCAGATCCCGGTGATCTTGTACTGGAGAGGAAGGGCACTATTTGAGTTGCTCGCCACGTAGAGCACCGAGAAATCATCCTGGACGAAGGACCAACCCAGGGCGGCGATGGCCAAGGCGACGAAGACGAACTGCCCCTGGGCCGCGGGGCGGGCCACCGCAACCAGCCGGGCGACCCCGCGTTGCGCTCCCACCAAGGGGAATACCGCCTGCACCAGGGCCAGCAGCAGCGCCAGAATCAGGGCGAAATGGCCGAGCTCCGGAATCATGGGGTGCCCGCCTCGCCTCCCCGGCCGGCCGGGGAGGCCGACGCCTCGGCCCGGGCCCGCCGGCGCAGGTGATCCAGCACGTTGCCCCGCCGCTGGCGCACCAGCACCACCTCGGTCACCAGCACCACCCCTGCCACGAAGTAGGAGCCCCACACATAGACCCCGTAGCCCCCCATGGCCCAGAAATCGGCCCAGCTTCCCCAGTTCATGGCCTGTGGATCTCCAGGAGGCGCAACACCCAGTCGGCTCGCCGCTCACGCTCGAGGATGATGATGCGCAGGCGGGCCAACACCACCGCCAGGGTGTAGGCCCAGAAGGCCAGAGCCATCACCAGCATGCCCGCGAGCATGGTGGCCGCCATGGACGGCGCCGCCGTCATGCTCACCGACGCCCCCTGGTGGAGGGTGTTCCACCATTGCACGGAAAAGTAGATCACCGGCAGATTCACCACCCCCACCAGGGCCAGCACACCGCCGGCCTTGTCGGCCCGGCGCGGGTCGTCAATGGCTGCCTGGAGGGCGATGAAGCCCAGATAGAGGAAGAGCAGCAGCAGTTCGGAGGTCAGCCGTGCATCCCATACCCACCACACCCCCCAGGTCGGCTTGCCCCACAGGGCGCCAGTCCACAGTGCCACGAAGGTGAACAGCGCCCCGGTAGGCGCCAGCGCGCTGGCCAGCATCGACGACAAGCGGGTGTTGAGAACCAGCCCCAGCCCCGCCCAGAAGGCCATGGCAAGGTAGATCAGCATCGACATCCAGGCCGCCGGAACGTGGATGAAGATGATGCGGTAGGACTCCCCCTGCTGGGCATCCGTGGGCGCGACGAAGAAGGCGATGTAGAGCCCGACAGCACCCAGCACCAACCCCACCGCCGCAAACCCCTGGGCCAGACGGCCCGCCAGCGGGTAGAAGGTCTGGGGCGCGGCGAACCTGAACCACGGAATCGCCCCCGGCGGCCGCCCCCCGAGGGCGGAATGGAGAAAGGCCATGGTGCTCCGATCGATTACGGGGATGACCTATATTGGATAGCAATCGACATGCCGATGCCCGCTGGGCCGTTAGAAGTGGCTCAGCGCCGCGATCCGCCTGGCGCCGATCCGATCTGTCCGGCGCGAAGCCCGGCCGCCGCCCCCGGTTTTGGAAAAATTTTCTCGGGATCGGGAACGCGAAGAGTCTTGGCAAAGTAAAAACCGCCGAACGCCGCCCGCTGTGGAACGAACCACCATGAGTGTGACCACCCGCCTCCACGTCCGGCGCAAACCCAAATACATCTAAAGAACTAGATGATCCAACCGTGATGACCGCAGATAAAGGTCACAAAACCAGAGGCCCCGCGGGGAGGCCTCATCGGACTCCCATCCGAGAAACATTTCAGGGGGCAGGAAAAAGTGGCGCGTTACAAGGGCGTGGAACTCAGCGACGAGTTGGTCGGCCTCATCAAGCACATGGATAGCGTCGACAACTGTCGAGAATCCCTGCGGGAGCTCCAGGCCGTTTGGGACAATCTCGCGTTGCTGGGTCAGATGTCCGGCACCTGCATAGACATGTCAGTGACGCGAGAAGCCTTCCAGCAACTGACGAAAGACCTGCTGGACTCTCTTGTCCGAGAAACCCTGCGCAAGACCGCCCGTTCCATGGAAGCGTCAGCGCAGACGGCGATCGACGTTCTGGTCCGCAATCTTTTCGAACGCACGGCCGACATCGGCTTTCTGGCCACCGACGACGATATCAGGCGCTTTCTGCAATTGGCCCCTGAGGCTCGCCTCGCCTCTGCCGAAGTCTTGCGCCAGAGATTTCGCGAGTACGTCCGGAAGTATTCGGTCTACGACAACATCATCCTGCTTGATCGGAACGGGCAGGTGCTGGTTCAACTGGATCCGGCCAATCCTGTGACTCAGACGCATGATCCGCTCGTTCAGGAAGCCCTGTCGGGCCGGCGTGATTACGTCGAGACATTTCGCCCCACCGATCTGGTTGCGGACGGTTCGGAGGCGCTCCTCTATTCAAGCCGGGTGACGACCGCCGATGGCAAACAGATCCTGGGCGTACTCTGCCTGTGCTTCAAATTCACGAATGAAACCGAAGGCATTTTCAATAGCCTGGTGACGCCGGACGACTGGTCCGTCGTTTCCCTGATTGACGCTCAATCACGGGTGATTGCCAGCAGCGATCCCGGACAAGTTCCGGTGGGCTCGCGCGTCACGCCGGCCCTGGATGTCGCCTGGGCCTTGATCCGCCACAACGGTCGGCGTTATGTCGCGACGACCCGAAGCACTCAGGGCTACCAGGGCTATATGGGGCCCGGCTGGCTGGGGCACGTCATGATCCCGGTCGAAGAAGCCTTCAACAGCGATGATGACGCCAACGTGCCCGTCGCCGACGAGAATACGCTTGCGTGCCTCATGGATAGCCCGCGCCTGTTCGGCGAGGCCTTGCGACGGATTCCCCAACAAGCCAAGCAGATCCAGCGGGAACTGGACCGATCCGTCTGGAACGGCAATGTCAGTCAATCTTCCGACGGTGAAACCCTAAATCCCGCTTTTTCGAAGATCCTGCTATGGGAAGTTGCCAACACCGGCCTACGTACCCGCGAGATCTTTGAGCAATCCATCGCGCAACTCCACGAAACCGTCGTGTCTACCCGGCTGCGAAACAGTGCCCTGCAAGCCGCCCTGGCGATCGACATCATGGACCGCAATCTCTATGAGCGCGCCAACGACTGTCGCTGGTGGGCATTGACGTCCGCCTTCCGCGAACGACTCGCCCAGCCCATGGGCGAACAGGACTCCGCCGAGATTGGCAAAATACTTACTTACATCAACGGGTTATACACGGTATACGAGACCTTGCTGGTCTTCGACCGGCGCGGCAAGATCATGGCGGTGTCCAAGCCAAATGCGGAGCATTGGGTCGGCACCCATCTCGATGCCGCCTGGACCCGCGACTGCCTTGCCCTGCGAGACACCCAGCACTACACGGTATCGAGGTTCGAACCTTCGCGCCTGTATGGCGATCGCCCAACCTATATCTATGCGGCCGCGATCCATGAGCCGGGTAGGATTGGCAGTGCTGTCGGGGGGATCGGAATCATCTTTGATGCCGAACCGCAGTTTCGCGCCATCCTTGAGGATTCGCTGCCCCGAACCGATGGGGGTGCCGTCGAGCCCGGTAGCTTTGCCGTGTTCGCGGATCGCCAGCAGAAAGTTCTCGCCACCTCGAACCCCCAGATACCCGTCGGCGAATCCATGGGAATCGACCCGGCTTTCTTCCAGTTGGAAAAAGGTCAGGCGACTGCGAACTTCGTCCGCTACGAGGGAACCATTTATGCCGTCGGGGCCCAGGCATCGAATGGCTATCGCGAATACAAATCGGCAGAGGACTGCTACCAGAATGACGTGATCGCCATGGTATTCACGCCCCTGGCCGACGCCGACAGCGCTGCCCGACCGCCCGCCCGCGCCACTGCCATCCGCACCGACCTGCGCAACCGGTCGAATCGGCGTACCACCGAACTCGTGGAATTGGCCACCTTCTACATTGGTGAGCATTGGTTTGGAGTGGATGCCTCGCGGATTGTCGAGGCCATCACCGGCGACAACATCACCTCAGTGCCAGGGGCGGCGGAGCATCTGGCCGGCATGCGTTATCACCAGGGACGAACCATCCCCATCATCGACCTGCGCCAGATCATCGGTTGCCGGACACAAACCCCGGCGCCGGCAGAACGCCATATCGTCATCATGCGCGAGTCAGCCACGACGGAGCCGATCGGCTTGCTAGTGGATGCATTGGGCGAGATCCCGGAAATTCCCGTCGATGCCATCGAGAAGGTGTCCCCCTTGATTGGAGGAGGGGGCATGCTTGCCGAACAGATGGTGAATTTCACGGACCTTCGCCGTCAAAGAGGGACCAGCGCCATGCTGGCCGTCCTATCGCCCGGCAGAATTCGCACTCGAATTATGGGC
>JAEUNX010000185.1 GCA_016791025.1 Zoogloeaceae bacterium
CGTTTTCAAGGAATATCGCAACACCATCCACTACACCAACCGATCTGGCGTGCGGGCGACCTGTCCCGACTGCCACGTTCCCAAGGAGTGGGTGCCCAAGATCAAGCGCAAGATCCAGGCCTCCAACGAGGTGTGGCACAAATTGCTGGGCAGCATCGATACCCCGGCCAAGTTCAACGCGAAGCGCCTGGAACTGGCGAAGCATGAATGGGAGCGGATGAAAAAGAACGACTCCCAGGAGTGCCGCAACTGCCACAACTTCGCCTACTTCGACTACGCCGAGCAGCGCCAGCGTTCCGCCAACATGCACCAGACCGGCTTGAACGAAGGCAAGACCTGCATCGACTGCCATAAGGGCATAGCCCATACCCTGCCACCAGTGGAACAGGAAATTGGCACGGAAAAGGGTGGCGCGGCGCCGGGTGAATTCCATCCCCCGGTGGCAGAGAAGGCCGCCGAAAAGTAAGCCCCGGATCGGCGTCAGGCCGGTCTGGGCCTTGGTGGAGCTTGCTTAGGAGAGGCTTCCCTCCATGGTGCGATGGACGCGGGCCACGACGCCCTCCAGAGCTGCCATGGCGACCGGCTTGGGCAGGAAATCATCCATGCCGGCCTCCAGGCAGCGCTGACGGTCCTTCGCCAGCGCGTCGGCCGTCAATGCAACGATCATGACGTGGCCAGATCCGGAGCCAGCTTCGCGGTTACGGATCATTCGTGTGCACTCCAGGCCATCGACCCTCGGCATCTGGACGTCCATGAGGATGAGATCGAAGGCCCCCTGGTCCAGAGCCTCCAGGGCCGCGTAGCCGTCTTCGACGGGCACCGCCTGATGCCCCATCCGTTCGATCATGCGGGCGATCACGAAGCGGTTGGTTCGATCGTCCTCCGCGACCAGGACCCGTAAGCCAGGACCGAATCCGCGGCGATCGGGGGTGGCCGGTTGGACGTTTGGTCTGCGCACCCGGACGTGGAAGGAGAACGTGCTGCCCTGACCCTGCGCGCTGCTAAGGCTGATCTCGCCGCCCATGGCTTTGACGAGACGATGGGCCATGGCCAGTCCGAGTCCGGTGCCCCCATGGCTGCGAGTGGTGCTGGTGTCAGCCTGGGCAAAGGCATCAAAGATGCCGTCCTGTAGCTCCGGTGCGATGCCGATTCCACTGTCCGTCACCGTCACGGCAAGGTATTCCTCGCCCGAAGCGCCATGGTCCAATTCCACCGAAACGGTGATTCCGCCGGTAGCGGTGAACTTGATTGCATTGTCTATTAGGTGATTCAGGACCTTCCGGATGCGAATCGGGTCGCCGCTCAGTTGATCGGGGAGGTTGCCGGCGATGGAGCACTCCAGGGCGAGACCCTTCTGGATTGCCGCGGTGGAATAGGCGGCCAGGGTCGCTTCGACCCATTCCCGCGGTTCGAAGGGCACGTTGTCCACCTCGACCGCTTCGGTATCGATCTTGGCAAAATCCAACACCTCGTTGAGGATCGCCAGGAGGTTACGACCGCAGGCCAGGGCCGAGGTGAGGTAATCCCGCTGCTCGGTCGTCAGCTCGGTGGTGAGCACTAGCTCCGTCATCCCCAAGGCGGCGTTGAGGGGGGTGCGCACCTCATGGCTCATGTTGGCCAGGAAGGCGCTCTTGGCCCGCGACGCCACTTCGGCCCGGGTCCGGGCGGCGAGGAGTTCGGCCTCCAGGTGCTTGCGTTCGGTAATGTCGGTCGCGAGGAGGATGCACCCCGCCGACCTGCCACCTTGCCCTGGACCGTCGGCCACCAGCTTGATTTCTAAGGTCCGGATGTCGCCATCCGGGCCCGGGACACGAAGTTCGAAACTGGCCGCTGGCCCTTGGCGTGCTTCCTGGAACATGGAGTCAAAAACCTCGGCCTGGCCCGGGGGCAGTAGGGCCGGGAAGGGTTCGCCGGTGCTCGCGGCCGAACCGCAAGAAAAGAAGCGCACCAACTGGTGGTTGGCGAAGAGCAGACGCCGGGACCCATCCATGTGGGCGATCAGAGCCGGCGCATTGTCGGTAATGCTCCGCAGCTCCGCCTCCCGTTCGCGCAGGCGCAGCTCCGCCTCCCGCTGAGGGGTGATGTCCGCCAAGGTGCCCGCCATCCGGATGGCGCGACCGCGGGAGTCGCGTTCGAGAACGCGGCCAAGGCAGCGAAGCCAGCGGATTGGCTCCGACTCACCGCCAAAGCGCAGGTCTACCGCCAGTTCATTGTCGGTCCCCCTCAAGACCCCCAGCAAGCTATGGCGCTCAAGGTGTCGGCGGGCTGGATCGAGATGGCGGGACACCAGTTCGCGCAGCCCCATGTCGATCGGCCCATTGCCTTGGTTGAAGATGCTCCGATTGAAGTCAATGACCTGGATGCGGCCGTATTGTCGGTCCCAATGCCATAGGGCCTGATTGGAGCCCTTGAGCGCCATTTCCAGGCGATCCCGCGTTTGGTCAAGTTGGCCCACGGCGGAGCGGAGGGCTAACGTCCGCTCGTCCACCAGTGCTTCGATTTCCACTTTTTCGCCACTCATGCTCAGGATGAGGGTGCCCAACATTCCTGCAAAGCCGACGCCGGCCACCAGCAGAATCCAGGCATCGAGCGCGCGGTGCGAGTCGCCGTGGAAGCCCCCTCGCGGACGCAATTCAAGGGAAAGGGCCCGCCCAGCGAGGTCGAAAGGCCCCGAATATCCGATGGTGGCCGGAGCCAGGTCGTCGCAGCCCTCAGGCCCTGATAGCCGCACCGGCTTGGGCGCCGAACGGTCGACCAGGCAGGCATCCGCCTTGTCAGATCCGATCGCGGCCAAAGTGGCGTGGAGCAGATAGTCCCAGCGCAGGACCGCCACCGCGAATCCGACGGGTGGCGCCGATGCCATGCTGGGCTCCGTGGTCTCGGGTGTGGCGGTGAAATAGGGAAGGAGTAACAGAGAGCCGAATTCCGCGTTCCCGTCCGCCTGGACCAAGCGAATTCGGCTGGTCGCCGCAAGCGAACGGGATTGAATGGCTCGGTGGATCGCCTCGGCCCGAATCGGGTCTGAGGCAATGTCAAAACCCAATGCGCGCTGGTTGCCCTTGAGGGGGGCGACAAAGGTCACCACGACGTAATCGGGGCGCTTGGCCGCCGCCTCGACACCACCGGAAGGGGAGCGCTCGGTGATCCTGAAATCCGGCATGTCGCGGCGCTGACGGGCCTCGAAGGCCGTCCGCTGACTGTCGTCCACCCATTCGTTCCAGCTGAGGGCTTGGAATCCGGGCTGGGTGTTGACCAGGGGGCCTGCGAAGGCGAGGAATCTCCCCGGGTCGAGCTGGCGAGGATCCACTACCGCAATGAAGCGCTCCAGGCCTCGCAGTGCAGCCAGGTGGGAATTGATCTGGGCCACCAAGGCCCCTTCCGCCTTGCGCCCGAGGCTGGCGAATTCGGCCTGAATCTGCGCCATTTCCCGCTGGGCGGCCCAGACGAACGCCAGGATTACCAGGGCCAGGGACGTCCCCAGGGTGGTGGCCAGGGTGGCAAAGCGCCGGCGCCAGATCTCGCGCGGCTCTCCGATTAAACACCACAGCAGCGGCCCCACTACGAAGACGCCGAGGGCATCGCCGACCCACCAGGTGCCCCAATTGATGGGCGCATTCGCGACGGGCAACTTACCGGCGAGGGAGAGGGTGGCAACCCCCACCGTGGGGCTGACCAGGCAACCGAGGGCGCCACCAAGGAGCGCGAAGCGCAGGGCCTGGCTGGCCGACGTCAGGGTGGCCGGGTAGCCGACGCCACGTCGGACCAGGTACGCCCCGAGGCGGGCCTGCAAGGCGGCGCCGGTGGCGATGCCGGCAGCGATGAGGCTGCTACCGATGCTGGGCGGCCAGTTCGCCAGAAGCCCATTGAGCAGAAACGAGCCAAGCCAGACGCCTGGCCAGAGGCGATCACCACCGGCCAGCAGAGCCACCAGGGCAATTCCCGCAGGGGGAAAAATGCCTGTCGCGTATCCAGGTGGAATGGCGAGGAGCAATCCCAGCCAACCTGTCACCGCATAAGCGAGCGCAAGAGTCGGCATCGGGTGGGATCGGAGGATCTGTTCGAAACGCAAAGCGGCCATGCCGGTTCTCGTTGTTCAAATGGGAGCGGACGAGCCGATGGGGCAGCGCCACACTGGCGAAATCAAAACGGCAGGCGACGATAGTTTCTTTAGCCGCGGAGGCCTCAGTCCTCGGCCGCGATGGGTATCTTCGTCGCGCGGGTTGTGGTTGAATCGCGGCCATGCTGGAAACCCGCTCCCTTGCTTGCCTGCGTGGCGACCGTTTGCTCTTTCGCGGCCTCGACCTTTCCCTTCGGCCGGGCGAGATGGTGCGGATTCTCGGGCCCAATGGGGTAGGCAAGACCAGCCTTCTGCGGATGCTGTGCGGGCTGGTGGCGCCGGAGGCCGGCGAGGTCTTGTGGCGGGGGACCCCGGTCCGACGTGAGCGGGAAGACTTCCATCGTGCGCTCCTCTACCTTGGGCATTCAGCAGCCCTCAATGATCTCCTGTCCCCAGTGGAGAACCTCCGCTTCGCCGTGCGGGCGGGGGGCGATGAAGCGGGCAAGGAAAGCTGCGATGCGGCATTGGAGCGCATCGGCCTGGCTGCGCAGCGGGACCTGCCCTGCCGCGTCCTCTCCCAGGGTCAGCGCCGCCGGGTGGGCCTGGCGCGCTTGTTCCTAGCCGCCGGACGTCCGTTGTGGGTGCTCGATGAACCCTTCAACGCTCTCGACGTTGGCGCCGTGGCCGATCTGGCGGTGACCCTCGACGCTCACTGCGCCCGGGGCGGAATGGTCCTCCTCACCACCCACCAGGACATTGCCTTCGCGACGCCCCTGCGCCACTTGGACCTGGGGGCGCTGGCATGCTGAAGCCGTTCGTCGCCGTATTGGCACGGGATCTCCTGCTCGCCTGGCGGGGCCGCGCGGACGTTCTGGTTACGCTGGGTTTTTTCGTGATCGTGGCCTGCCTGTTTCCCTTCGGTGTCGGCGCCGAACCCAACCAGCTCCGCGCCATCGCCCCGGGAATTTTGTGGGTCGCCGCCCTGCTGGCCACCCTGCTCTCCCTGCACCGCCTTTTTGGCCAGGATTTTGCCGACGGAACCCTGGAGCACTTGCTGCTTTCCCCGGAGCCGACCGTGTTGTGGGTGCTGGCCAAGATTCTCGCCTATTGGCTGACGACCAGTCTGCCCCTGGTGGTGGCCGCCCCCGGGCTTGGAATGCTGTTTGACATGGAACAAGGAGGCCTGATGGTCCTGTGCCTATCCTTGGCCCTCGGAACGCCCATCCTCTCCCTGCTGGGGGCGGTTGGCGCCGCCCTCACCCTCGGCTTGCGGGGCGGTGGTATGCTCCTGGCCCTGCTGGTGCTGCCCCTGTTCGTGCCAGTCCTGATATTTGGCGCCGGCGCGGTGGAGGCCCACCTTTCGGGCACCGGCGCGTCGGCCCACCTGCTGCTGCTCTCCGGCGGGGCGTTGGGGGCCCTGGTGCTGGGCCCCTGGGCCTGCGCGGCCGCCTTGAGGGTGGCCGCGGAATGAGCGCCAGCGTTCCGAGCGAGCCCTGAACTGGTCCCAAATCGATGACGATGCAGTCTTCCCGCGGCTTTCACCTTTTCCATTTCGCCGCTCCGAATACCTTTTATCCCCTCGCCGGACGTCTTGCCCCCTGGTTTGCGGGGTTGGCGGCATTGCTGGCGGCGCTCGGGCTGTGGCTGGCTTTTTTTGTTGCCCCGACTGACGCGACCCAGGGCGAGGTCTACCGGGTGATCTTCATCCATGTGCCCGCTGCCTGGATGAGCATGTTCGTCTATCTGGTGATGGCCTTCTGGTCCGGGATGGGGATCATCTTCAACACTCGGCTTTCTGCCCTCATGGCCCGCGCCCTCGCTCCCACGGGGGCGATGTTCTGTTTTGTCGCGCTCTGGACCGGGGCCCTGTGGGGGCGGCCGACCTGGGGTGCTTACTGGGTGTGGGACGCTCGCCTCACTTCTCAATTGCTGCTGCTCTTTCTCTATTTTGGTTATATCGCGCTGACCGAAGCCATTGAAGATCCGCGCCGGGGTGACCGGGCGGGGGCGATCCTGGCCCTGGTGGGGGCGGTCAATGTGCCGATCATTTATTTCTCGGTGAAGTGGTGGAACACGCTCCACCAGGGGGCCTCGGTCAGCCTGACCAAAGCGCCGTCGATGGCCGCCACCATGCTGTGGGGCATGTTGATCATGGCCCTGGCGGCCTGGGCCTACACCATCGCGGTCGCCTTGTGGCGGGTGCGCAGCCTCATTCTCGAGCGGGAGCGCCACACCGACTGGGTCAGCGCCGAGTTGGACCGGCAGGGGGCGCGGCCATGAATTGGAACTCCTGGGCGGCCTTCTGGGACATGGGTGGAGCGGCCTTCTACGTGTGGGGCTCCTACGGCGTCACCTTCATTGCCATCGTGGCGGAACTCTTGCTTGTGTTTCGCCGTCGGAGGGACACTTTGACCCGACTCTTGCGGTTGCGCCGCGCCCAGGGAGGCCGCCCCGCCGCCGCCTCGCCTGATTCCTCGGACTGAATTTGCCATGAAATCCCGTCACAAGCGCCTGACCCTGATCGTCGCCGGCCTCGCCCTCCTGGGTGGCGCGGTCGCATTGATTCTCTCGGCCTTCCAGGAAAACCTGGTCTTCTTCCATACCCCCACCGAAGTGGCCGAGGGCAAAGCGCCCACCGGCCGCGCGTTCCGCATCGGCGGGTTGGTGGAGGGCGGCTCCATTCAGCGGGCGGCCGATGGCATCACGGTGAATTTCATTGTCACCGACACCGCCAAGCGGATCCCGGTGAGCTACAAGGGCCCGCTGCCGGATCTCTTCAAGGAAGGCAAGGGCGCCGTCGTGCAGGGCAAGCTCGGGCCGGACGGAACCTTCCTCGCGTCGGAGGTTCTGGCCAAGCACGACGAGAACTACATGCCGCCCGAAGCCCAGCACGCGCTGGATCAGGCCCACAAAGCGGAAAAGACCCTCAAACAATGATCCCCGAACTCGGCCACTTCTCCCTCATCCTCGCGCTCTGTCTTGCCCTGGTTCAGGCGGTGCTTCCCCTGGTGGGGGCCAGTCGCAATCAGCCGGCCCTCATGGCGGTGGCCCGGCCGGCAGCCCATGGGCAGTTCGTCTTCGTCCTGCTGTCATTCCTCGCTTTGACGGTCGCCTTCGTGCAAAGCGACTTTTCCGTGGCCTATGTGGCCAACCATTCCAATACCCAGACGCCGGTGTCTTACAAGATCACCGCGGTGTGGGGCAGCCACGAGGGTTCCCTTCTGCTGTGGGGGCTGATCCTGTCTTTGTGGACCGTGGCGGTGACGGTGTTTTCCCGTCACGTGCCCGACGCCTTCATCGCCCGAGTTCTTGGTGTGCTGGGCTGTGTGAGCGTCGGATTTCTGGCCTTTCTCCTCGTTGCCTCCAATCCCTTCGAGCGGGTAATTCCTGGCGTCGGCGAAGGGCGGGATCTAAATCCGCTCCTCCAGGACCCGGGGATGATCATTCACCCGCCCATGCTCTACATGGGCTACGTCGGGTTCTCGGTGGCGTTCGCCTTTGCCCTTGCGGCCCTTCTCACCGGGCGACTAGACGCCGCCTGGGCCCGCTGGTCGCGGCCCTGGACCCTGGTCGCGTGGATCTTCCTCACCATCGGCATCACCCTGGGTGCCGGCTGGGCGTATTACGAACTGGGCTGGGGGGGCTGGTGGTTCTGGGACCCGGTGGAGAATGCCTCTTTCATGCCCTGGCTGGTGGGCACAGCCCTGGTCCATTCCCTGGCGGTCACCGAGAAGCGGGGGGCCTTCAAGAGTTGGACGGTCCTGCTCGCCATCGCCGCCTTCTCCCTGTCGCTGTTGGGCACCTTCCTCGTTCGCTCCGGCGTGCTCACCTCGGTCCATGCCTTTGCCACCGATCCGCGCCGGGGTCTCTTCATCCTCGCCCTGCTGGTGTTGGTGATTGGCGTCTCCCTGCTGCTCTTCGCCTGGCGGGCGCCCCGGCTGATGGGGGGCGGCAGCTTCCAGGCTGTGTCGCGGGAAACCGCGTTGCTCGTGAATAACGTGCTCCTCGCCGTGGCGGCCGGGTCGGTGCTGCTTGGCACCCTCTACCCCCTCTTCGTGGATGCCCTGGGCCTGGGCAAGATCTCCGTCGGCCCCCCCTATTTCGAGTCCGTCTTCGTGCCTCTCATGGTTCCGGTCGTGCTGCTCATGGTGGTGGGGCCCTTCATCCGCTGGAAAGGCCACGCCCTCGGGGCCCTGGCCCGCAAGCTGGCGCCGGATCTGGGCGTCAGCCTGGGGCTTGGCGTCGCTCTGGCCTGGGCGACGGGAGTCTTCTCCTGGCGCATGGTGCTGGGCATGGCGCTCGCTGCCTGGGTCGTGATCGCCAGCCTTCACCTTCTCAAGGAGCGCCTGGCCGAGCGGCCCGGTGCCCCGCCCATGAACCGCCTGCGGGGCATTCCCACCGCCTGGTGGGGAATGTGGCTCGCCCATTTCGGCATCGCCGTGTTCATCCTCGGGGTCACCCTGGTGAAGGG
>JAEUNX010000150.1 GCA_016791025.1 Zoogloeaceae bacterium
CTCGACTTGCCCGTGAAGCCCGCCGATCTTCCCGCCCGTCCCGATGACAAGGCGGCGCTGGCGGCCCTGTACGAGCGGCTGGAGTTCAAGACCTGGCTCAAGGAGTTGCAGGCCAACGGCGATGCCGCGCCGGTCGTCGAGCCGGGCATCCCGGTGGCGGGGGACGATCCGCCGCCTGCGCCGGGGGGGCACCGCCAGGGCTACCAGGCCATCCTGACCTGGGAGGCGTTCGAGACCTGGCTGGGCAAGATTTCCGCGGCCCGGGAAACGGCCTTCGACACCGAGACGACCAGCCTGGACCCGATGATGGCGACACTGGTGGGCATGTCCTTCAGCGTCACGCCGGGCGAGGCGGCCTACCTGCCCCTCGCCCACCGCTACCCGGATGCGCCGCCCCAGTTGCCGCTGGGGGATGTCCTGGCGCGCCTGAAGCCCTGGCTGGAATCGGGCGAGCACGCCAAGGTCGGCCAGAACCTCAAATACGACGCCCACGTGCTGGCCAATCACGGCATTGCCCTGGCCGGGGTGTCCGACGACACCTTGCTGGAATCCGCGGTGCTGGAATCGGACAAACCCCACGACATGGATTCCCTGGCCAGCCGTCACCTGGGCCTCAAGACCCTGACCTATGCCGAGGTCTGCGGCAAGGGGGCGAAGCAGATTGGATTCGGCGAGGTGGCCGTGGATCGCGCCACCGAGTATGCGGCCGAGGACGCCGATGTCACCCTGCGCCTGCATCGCAGCCTGTCCGCCAAGTTGGACGAGGTGCCCAGTCTGGCCAGCCTCTACCGGGAGGTGGAGATGCCGGTGCTGCCGGTCTTGCTGGAGATGGAACGCACGGGGGTGTTGATCGATGCCTTCCTCCTGGCCCAGCAGTCGGAAGAACTGGCGCGGCGCCTCCACGATCTGGAGCGCCAGGCCCACGAATCGGCCGGGCAGCCCTTCAACCTTGGTTCGCCCAAGCAGCTGGGGGAAATTCTGTTCGCCAAGTTGGGTTTGCCGGTGCTGAAGAAGACCGCCACCGGCCAGCCCTCGACGGACGAGGATGTGCTCTCCCAACTGGCGGAGGACTACCCTCTGCCCAAGCTGCTGCTGGAGCACCGCAGCCTGGCCAAACTCAAGAACACCTACACCGACAAGCTGCCCCAGTCGGTGAATCCGAAGACGGGACGGGTGCACACCAGCTTCTCCCAGGCCGGCGCGGCGACCGGCCGGCTGGCCAGTTCCGAACCCAACCTGCAGAATATTCCCATCCGCACCGACGAGGGCCGGCGCATCCGGGCGGCCTTCATCGCCCCGGCCGGGCACCGGATCGTGTCGGCGGACTACTCCCAGATCGAACTGCGCATCATGGCCCATCTGTCCGGCGACGCGGGCTTGCTGGAGGCCTTCGCCAAGGGCGAGGATGTCCATCGGGCGACGGCGGCGGAGGTCTTTGGCGTCACGCCACTGGAAGTCAGTGGCGAGCAGCGCCGCTACGCGAAGGTCATCAATTTCGGTCTGATCTACGGCATGAGCGCCCACGGGCTCGCCAAGAACCTGGGCATCGAGCGTCAGGCCGCGGCGAATTACATCGAGCGCTATTTCGCCCGCTATCCCGGAGTTGCCGCCTACATGGAGCGGACCCGCGCCCAGGCCCGGGAGCAGGGCTTTGTCGAAACGGTGTTCGGCCGCCGCCTGTACCTGCCGGAGATCCGTGCCCAGCAGGCTGGGCGCCGCCAGGGGGCCGAGCGCGCCGCCATCAATGCGCCCATGCAGGGGACGGCCGCCGACCTCATCAAGAAGGCCATGGTGGCGGTGGCGAACTGGTTGCGGGCCGAGGGGCTGGCGAGCCGGCTCATCCTCCAGGTCCACGACGAACTGGTACTGGAGGTGCCGGATATGGAAGTGTCAGCGGTGCGGGAGGCTTTGCCCCGCCTGATGGCCGGGGTGGCCCGGCTCACGGTGCCTCTGGTGGCGGAAGTGGGTGTGGGTGCCAACTGGGACGAGGCCCACTGAGGGGGAGCGATGAGCGATTCAAGATCGGAGCACCCCCAGGATGCGACGGCGTTCAAAAGCCGGGGCGGGTTGATGCGGGTCTGGCGGGCCTTCACCTATTCCCTGGATGGGTTGCGGGCCGCCATCACCCACGAGGCCGCCTTCCGCCAGGAGCTGGCCCTGGTGCTGGTGCTGGTGCCCGTTGGCTTGTGGTTGGGGCATGACACCTTGGAGCGGGTGCTCCTAGTGGGCAGCCTGTTTCAGGTGCTGATCGTGGAGATCATCAACTCGGCCATCGAGGCGGTGGTGGATCGGGTCTCCCTCGATCGCCATGATCTTTCCAAGCGCGCGAAGGATCTGGGCAGCGCGGCGGTCCTGATCTCCCTCGGGCTCGCCCTGTGGGTGTGGGCGGGGCTGTTGTTGTTTTGAGGCGCGTTTCGGCGGTCAGTTGATGACGGCCTCAGGCATCGGCCGGCGGACCCCCGCCGTGGGGAGAGCGGGTGGGACGGTCGCGACTTCGGTGCGGTTTTCCGGCGCGTCCCACAACTGGCGGTAGGCCTCGCTGTAGTTCATCAGCTGGGCATTCATGCTGGCGATCCGGTCCGCCGGGCGAACGGCCACCGCCGGGCCGATGGCGGCATAGCCCAGCCCCGCCCGGTCGCCTTCGACCGGCAGGCCCATCAGGGCGAGGATGGTGGGCAACATGTCGAAGTGGGTCACCTGTTCGGTATTCTTCTCCAGTTTGCGGCCCCCGGTCATCAGCAGGTTATAGACCGTACGGTGGGGGTTGCTGGCCAGCTTCTCGTAGGAGGTGTTGCCCATGGCGAGATGGTCGCCCTGGATCATGACCGCCACCTTGTCCATCCAGCCGTTCTTCTCGATGTGCTCGACAAAATCCGCCACCTGGTTGGCCGTGCATTCCACGATTCCCTCGAACTCCGAGTAGCCGTCCTTGCGGCAGCGGGCGGAGAGTTGGCCGTAGGGATGGTGGGTGTCGATGGTGAGGACGGTCAGGTTGAAGGGTTTGCCGGCCTTCATCAGCATGGCGAGTTCGCCCCGGGCGTGACGGAAGAGGTCGTCGTCATAGAGGCCCCAGCCGCTCATGGTTTCCTGCTTCTCGCCCAGGCCAATCCATTCCTCGCGGCCGATGATCTTTTTGTAATGATGGTCCTTGAGGAATTTGCCCACCCCGGCAAACTCCAGGCTGGAACCGTTGAGGAATACGTTGGTATAGCCCTGGCGATCCAGGATGTCGCTGAGACAGGTCGCTCGGGGAAGAAAGCTCGCGACGTTTTTGCCCTGGTCATTGCCACTGAACATCGCAAGGGAGCGCAACGGCAGGCCGCATTGCGTGGAGACGATGCCGGCGATGGTGTAGTGGGCACCGGGCATTTGCTCGTAGCTCTCAAAGGACACGGCCCCCCGATTCTTAAAGGCGTTGAGGCGGGCCAGGAGGTCGCGGCCAAAGCGGCTCGTATCCGAGTAGGTGTTCTCCAGACTTTCCACGTAAATCAGGACCAGATTTTTCGGGTGCTCACTTTTGACGGTCACCTTGCGCGGATCGACGTAGGCGGTGCCGAAATAGTCCGGGCCAAAGTATTGGCGGACGTAGCTCACCAGGGAAAAGCTGTCGACGAAATACACTGCCCCGGCCACGGCGACCACCCAGGGCAGTTGGCGGTGAAACACCCGGTTGCCAATTCCCACGCCCAAGTGGCCCAGGCGCTTCAGGCTTTCCCAGGCAGAGACGAAGGTTGCGCCGATGCGCCGCCAAGTGGCCGTGACTCCCCGCTCGCGGGCGGACCCGATGAATGCGTCTGCACCCCACAACGCGAGGCCCAGCCCCAGGGGGAGCAGCACGGCCCGCCGAACGAAGCGCCAGAACAGCTCCGGATCGCTTTTGAGCAGCCCTTCCGTGCCGAAGGACAAGTGGTAGAGGACTTGGTCCACCGTGACCGAGCCGAACTCGTCCGTCAGCCAGTCCGACACCGCATAGAGCAGGCAGCCCAGGAGGTAGGCCGCAGGTTTGGCGATGGTCCGGATGCGCATATCGGCCTCCCTCCAAGTGGGGAATCCGGGTGACGGGGAGCGCAATGTTACAGAGTTGTGAAGCTGGCAGGAATTTTGTATGAAGAATTCGTGAATTTTGTTATTTCAATTTGTTATAGCCAATTTTTGCTGATCCGAGGCGACGTGGGGGCCCGGCTGACGGTGGCAGCGGCCCAGCCGTCGAATGGGGGGCAACACCTTTAGTGGCGGCGTTCTAGGGTAAGAATGGAAAGCCCTGCTGCAATGAAGGCGATGCCGGCACCGCGATTTGCTGCGGCCACCGCCCGGGGGCGCTGCGTCATCCATGCCTTGAGACGACCTGCCCAGGCGCCCATGAACGAAAACACGACGGTGGTAAGGAGCGCGAAGATCGCACCATAAACCAGGATCTGCACGGCCACCGGACCGCGGCTTTCGGCCACGAACTGGGGAATGAAGGCCGCCACGAAGAGGCCGGGTTTGGGATTCAGGACGTTCGATAGCAGGCCGGTGAGGAAGACCCGACCCAGCGGGTGCTGCTGTCCGGGCGAAACGGTGATCAGACGGCGGGCCACGAACGCCTGGTATCCAAGCCAGAGGAGATATGCACCTCCAGCCGCCTTGACCAACCCAAATGCGATCGGGGATGTCTGTAGGACCAGCTGCAGGCCGAAGGCGGCGGCGACGGTGTGGGTCATGATCCCGAGTCCCGCGCCCAGGGCCGACAGTGCGGCGGCCCGCCACCCCTGGCACAGGCCCCGGCTGATGGCGAGGAGATTGTCCGGTCCAGGCGCCACCACGACCAGAATGGCCGCCAGGAGATACGTGGCGAGGACGTCAGGTGGAATCATGGAAGGGGGGCGCCGTCGGGGCAAATCGGTCGGTTGAGTCGTCCGTCATCCTGGTATATCCGGCTCAACGAGCGCGGCCAGTTGGTCGAGGGAATCCTGCCAGCCGAGGTGGCACATCTCGAGGGGAATCGCCTCGGGGATGCCTTGCTGTACGACGGCGAGGTCGGTTCCGCACAAGACGGGCGTCAGTCGCACGGTCACTTCCAGCACGCCGGGCAGTGCCGGGTCGTCGAAGGTGTCGGTGTAGCGGATGAGTTGGTTTGCCACCAGTTCGAGATATTCCCCGCCAAAGGCGTGGGCGGCGCCGCTGCTGAAGTTGCGGAAGGACATACGGAAGTGGCCGCCCACGACGGGTTCAAGATGATGAACGGTGCAGGTGAAGCCGCGCGGGGGCAGCCATTTGGCCAGGGCGTCGCCTTCCAGGAACGCGCGATAGACCTTGTTGGGTGGGCAACGCAGGACACGGTGGAGCTGGATGGCGCGGGAAGGCATGGTCGGTTTCCTCTCTGGGAAGGTATCGTCCGGGAGCGGTGTGGGTCTGCCCACCGTCATGCGGGACGCGTTGCGACAGGGTAGTGCAAATGCCGGGAGGCGGGGTGTTTCGGCAATGCGGCGCCTTTTCGCGGGCACCTCATGCCAGTCTAGGCTGACCAGGACGCGAAGTGAGTGTTGGGAGGGCGCGGGGGGCGGTGGTCAGGCGCTGAACAGCGTCCTCAGGTCCACGTCGGTCTTTTCTGCCGCCGCGAACTCCAACAAGGGTTGTACGGCGAATTGAAAGAGGCGGGCGACGACGAGGTCAGGAAACTGCTCGATGCGAACATTGAAGATGTTCACCGCCTCGTTATATCCCTCGCGGCGGTCGGCGATTGCATTCTCGAGTGCCGTAATCCGGCTCTGAAGTTGCATGAAGTGTTCATTGGCCCGCAGGTCCGGGTGAGCCTCGGCGACGGCGAACAGCTGACCCAGGCCGGATCTCAGGGCCCCTTCCGCGACACCGAGCGCGGGAAGATCGTGGCGCTCCCGGGCGCTGGACACCTGAGCACGGGCATCAACGACGCGAGCGAGGGTTGCTTGCTCGAACTGGCTGTACTGGCGGCAAACTTGGACCAGCTTTGGCAGCTCGTCGTGGCGCTGTTTGAGGAGGACGTCGATATTCGCCCAAGCGCGGGCGACATTGTGCTTCAGACGCACCAACCCATTGAAGATGATGACGCCATACAGCGCCGTGATGATGGCGATGGCAAGGAAAATCGCGGAGGACACGTTCATGGGCTGCTCCGTAATCAGCGGGCTCGGCCCGGGTGGCCGGGTCAGGAGGGTTGCGGACGGGGCTGGTCTGCCACTTGGGCAAGCAGCACTTGTTCATCTTCCACCGGCATCCCGATCCGGTGAATCAGGAGGGTCGGACTGGTATGGAGAAGTGCGGCCGCCTGGAGAAAGTCATCCGTCAGGGCGGGATTATTCCAGCTGCGGCCGCTGTGGCGGGCCAGATTGGCGGCGATTACCACGTTCCGGACGCGCGGGTTGGTGGTTTCCCGGTCATCCAGGAGATCGATCAGGAGCTTTGGCAGACGCCAGGCGTGGATCAGGCCCAACTGGATCTGATGGGCATCGCATCCGAAAACAGCCGCCTGGGCGGCCGTGCTCCGCAAGGTGCGGTCTTCCCGTTGGCGCGCATAGACCTCCGCGGTAAGGTGGGGCGCATAAATCCAGCAAATGACATCCACTGCCTCTCGCAGCAGGGCGGCAACCGTAATTTCCTCGACGTCCAGATCGTGGCGGAGAATGGCCCAGTCCCGGGCGATGTGGGCGGCGCGACGGGCGCGCCCAATGACCTGGAGCACGCCCAGGAGGGCCTTGGGGAAAGGGGCCAGCATTTCTTCAACAGTCCCTGGGCACCCGAAGGCCTTAAAGAATGGCTCGACGCCCATCATCATGATGGCCCGGTCGATGGTGGTGATATCGTGGTTCTGGGAACGCCGCCGGTGGGTTTCCAGGTAGGTCAGGAGCTTAAGCGTCATCAGCGGATCGCCAAGGACCACCCCCGCCAGGCGTTTGGCGTTGATTCGCTCACCCTCTTCCCGCAGGGTGTCGAGGGCCCGGGCGGTCTGTTTGAGCACCGGTAAGCCTTGCGCCGAAAAGTGAGCGACGTAGGCATCGACGGAACCGAGCGGATGTTGGAGAAACGGCATGGGGACGGCCGAAAACGGGACTTCCTGCATTTACGGCCTCTTCCAACGGTGACTTAAGTCGGGCCCGTCTGGCTCAAGTCCGGTACGGCGCGGGGTTTTGGGTATAATCGGCGGTCTAAGAATAAGACAGCCGCGGCCCGGCCTGGGTCGCGTGGTGCGGAGGGGACGCGGGCATGAGCAGTTCTTTCAAGGCATTCCTGATCGAAGAGGCGGCAGATCGCCAGGTCTCTGCGCGCATGGGCACCCTTACGCCCGCGCAGCTCGATGCCGGTGAAGTGTTGATACAGGTCGCCTATTCCAGTATCAATTTTAAGGACGCCCTGGCCGCCACCGGCAAGGGGCGCATCATCCGCCGCTTCCCCTGCGTGGGGGGCATCGATCTTTCCGGTACGGTGGTGGACAGCGCCGATCCGCGCTTTTCCCCTGGCGATCCGGTGATTGCCACCAGCTTCGATATCGGGGTGGCCCATCACGGCGGGTACGCGGAAATGGCCCGCATCCCTGCCAATTGGGTCGTTCCCCTGCCGGCCGGGCTGTCCTTGCTGGAGGCCATGGCTCTCGGTACGGCGGGCTTCGCCGCCGCCCTCGCCATCGTTCGCATGGAGCACGAGGGTTTGAAGCCAGACCTGGGGCCGGTGATTGTTTCCGGTGCGACGGGGGGGGTTGGGGGTCTGGCGGTGGATATGCTCGCGGGCCTCGGATACCACGTGGTCGCGCTAACCGGCAAGGAGTCGGAGACGCCGTACCTGCAGGAACTGGGGGCGGCGGAAATCAAGCTGCGCGGCAGCATCGACTTTGCCAAGGTGCGACCCCTGGAGGCGGCCCAATGGGCTGGGGCGGTGGATAACGTGGGGGGCGAGATCCTCCATTGGATTCTCGCCACCATGAAACAGGCTGGGGTGGTGGCGAGCGTCGGAAATGCCCAGAGCTTCAACCTTAATACCACGGTGTTCCCCTTCATCCTGCGTGGGGTCAGTCTCCTGGGGGTGGATTCCGGTTACATCGGGTTCCCGATTCGCGGTCTGGTCTGGGATCGCCTTGCCGGTGATCTGCGGCCCCGTCATCTGGCCGGCATGACCCGGGTCATCGAGTTTGCCGATCTGCCCCAGGCCTTCGACGCCTTTATCGCAGGTCAGGTCAAGGGGCGAACGGTGGTGAGGGTCGGAGTAGCGTGACCGTCC
Organism: Zoogloeaceae bacterium; assembly: GCA_016791025.1. GTDB lineage: Bacteria > Pseudomonadota > Gammaproteobacteria > Burkholderiales > Rhodocyclaceae > JAEUNX01. The sequence continues at coordinate 8,230 of JAEUNX010000150.1, forward strand.
CATGGAGCCGCCGGTGAGCCAGGAGATTAATCCCATCCGCCGCGTGCTCATCGTGGACGATTCCCGCATGGTGCGGGCCTCGCTGATCCGGCACATCCGCGACCGGTTCGAGGTCCGCGAGGAAGCCGACGGCGAGGCGGCCTGGCAGACCCTGCTCGTGGATCCGTCGATCCAGCTCGTCATCTCTGATATTGGCATGCCGCACCTGGATGGATTTGGCCTCCTCGAGCGCATTCGCACCTCCCGCCTCCCGCGAATCCAAGAGCTGCCGGTGATCATCATCTCCGGCGAGGAAGAGGGCGAGGCCCGGGAAAAGGCGCGCAGCCTGGGTGCCAATGACTTCATTACCAAGGGCGTGGGCACGGCCGAGTTGCTGGCGCGGCTCGACTCCCTGGCCCAGTTGAACGAGGCGCGCCGTCAGCTGGAAGCCAGCCGTGCCGCCCTGCAGCAGCAGGCGCCCGTGGATCCGGTGTCGGGCCTGCAGACCAAGGCCTACCTGGATGCCCGGGGTGAGCAGGATTTGTCGCTGGCCCGCCGACACCACACCGCCGTGAGCGCCATGGTGGTGGCCATTGATGATTACGACACTTTGCTTGCCCGATATGGCGCCCATGTCATGCAGCTCATCCTGCGAAAGCTGATGGGCATCCTGACCGCCTGGGTGCGCAAGGAAGATACGGTAGCCGAGCAGGCCACCGGGCAGATGGCGGTGTTGTCGCCCGCCACCGACCTGGAAGGTTGCCACGCATTTGGAGTTCGCCTCCAACAAGCCATAGAAAAAGTGGTACTGACCTACCGTGAGGAGCGAATCCGCATCACCGTCACCGTCGGCATCGCCGCCTCCTCCGAGGACGGCGCTGATTCCGCCATGGAGCGCCTGCTTGCCCTGGCGACTGAGCGGGCGCGGCAGGGGCAGGGCCTAGGTGGCAATCGGGTCCATGGTCCGGAGGCCGCCCTGGTGGCTTCTCCTCCGGCGCCACCGGTGCCAGTGAGCATCGATCAACTCATTGCGGCGTTGCGCAATGGCGAAGCGGCGGGGAGCCAAATTCCCTGGCGGGATGTCGTTCGTCATCTAATGCCGTTGTTGGAACGCATAGAATCAGAAAGCCGTTGCGGTATTCCCCTGGCGAGGCTCGCGCAGTTTGCCCAGGCGAATACCGACGTCGGCCACGCGTCGGAGAACGCAACCCCCGGTTAATGGCCGGGAAAAAAGAGTAGTTGTCATGAGCAGCATAGGGATCCAGTTTGGGAGAGGAAGCGTATGACCACCTACAAGGAATTTCACCGCCGTTCCATCGAAAATCGCGACGAGTTCTGGATTGAGCAGGCCCGCTTGGTGCATTGGCACAAGCCGCCAGAAGAAGTGTGCGATTTTTCCAACCCCCCCTTCGTCAAATGGTTCAAAGGGGGCCTTACCAACCTTTGCTATAACGCCGTCGACCGTCACGCCGAATCGCACCCCGATCGCAAGGCCCTGGTCTACATCTCCACCGAGACGGACGAGGAAAAGACCTATTCCTTCTCCCAGCTGCGCGACGAAGTCATGCGCATGGCGGCGATCTACCAGAGCCTGGGGGTCAAGAAGGGCGATCGCGTCCTGATCTACATGCCGATGATCGCCGAGGCCTGCTTCGCCATGCTGGCGTGCACCCGCATCGGCGCCATCCACTCGGTGGTGTTCGGCGGTTTTGCGTCCCATTCCCTGGCGACGCGGATTGACGATGCCAAACCCACGGTGATTGTTTCCGCCGATGCTGGCATGCGGGGCGGCCGTCCGGTGCCCTACAAGCATCTGCTGGATGAGGCTATCAGCCTCGCTGCTCACAAGCCTGCCAAGGTCCTGATGGTCAATCGTGGTCTGGACAAGGAAATGGCGGTGGTCGAAGGGCGTGACGTCGATTACGGCACGCTGCGTGGCCAGCACATGGACGCCCAGGTTCCGGTGACCTGGATGGAATCCTCCGAGCCCAGCTACATCCTGTACACCTCCGGTACCACCGGCAAGCCCAAAGGCGTGCAGCGGGATACCGGCGGCTACGCAGTGGCCCTGGCAGCGTCCATGAAACACATCTACTGCGGCAACGCGGGCGAGACCTTCTTCTCCACCTCCGACATCGGTTGGGTGGTCGGCCATTCCTACATCATCTACGGGCCGCTCATCGCCGGCATGGCCACTGTCATGTACGAAGGCACGCCGCTGCGCCCCGACGCCGGTATCTGGTGGAAGATCTGTCAGGAACAGGACGTCACCGTGATGTTCAGCGCTCCCACCGCCATTCGCGTGCTCAAGAAGCAGGATCCGGCCTTCCTCAAGAAGTACGATCTCTCCAAGCTGCGCGCCCTGTACTGTGCCGGCGAGCCGATGGACGAGACGTCTCACCAGTGGATGATGGACGAGCTGGGTATTCAGGTCATCGACCACTACTGGCAGACCGAGACGGGCTGGGCCATGCTGTCCCTCATGCCCGGTGTCGAGCATCAGGAAGTCCAGCTGGGTTCCCCCGGTTTCCCGGTATATGGCTACGACGTGCGTCTGTTCCGCGACGACGGCTCCGAGTGCGGGCCCAACGAAAAGGGGATCGTCGGTGTGGTGCCGCCGCTGCCCCCGGGCTGCCTGTCCACCGTGTGGGGCGACGATGCTCGCTATGTGTCCACCTACTTCACCCTCTTCAAGGAGCCGCTGGTCTATTCCAGCTTCGACTGGGGCATCAAGGATGACGCCGGGTACTACAAGATCCTCGGCCGCACCGACGACGTGATCAACGTCGCCGGCCATCGTCTGGGCACCCGCGAAATCGAAGAGGCCGTCCAGTCCCATCCCGCCATCGCGGAAGTGGCAGTGGTTGGCGTGGCCGACAAGTTGAAGGGCCAGATGCCCATGGCCTTTGCCGTGGTCAAGGATGCCAAGACCGTCGACACGCCGGAAAAGGCTGCGGAGCTGGAGAAGGCCGTCATGAAGCTGGTGGATGGCAGCCTCGGCGCCATTGCCCGTCCGGCCCGGGTCCATTTCATCTCCGGCTTGCCCAAGACCCGCTCTGGCAAGATGTTGCGTCGTTCGATTCAGGCCCTGGCCGAAGGCCGCGATCCGGGTGATCTCACCACCATCGACGATCCGTCCACCCTGGAGCAGATCAAGGCGGCTTTGAGTAGCTGATCTTCCTGAAGTGTCGAGGGAAGGGGCCGCCGGGGGCGGCCCTTTTTTCTGGGCGTGTCGGCTGACGAACCCGCTTGGCAATACGGGTGCTTCAACGAGCAGACATGGGCGTCACCCCCCTCCGGCGGGCGTTCCTGGTCGCAGCCCTCACCGCCCGGCCTCAGTTACAGCGCGGCGACCTCTAATCAGGGGAATAGTCGTAAAGGGGTTTGCCCTTGTCCACCACATGGACCGTGAAGATCTTCAGGGCGGTAGTTCCGACCACCTGGAACCCACCGTGGCGCACGTCCCGCAGGTTCGTGAGCGAGGTGCCGGCCACCAGGTCCATCGGAGCCTTGCCGGGCGCCTGGACCTGTGCTCCCTGAACCACATAGGCCGCCTCGATGCCATGGTGAAAATGGCGTTCCAGGTGTTCGCCAGGGGCATACTCGCTGATTGAGGTGACCACTTCCATGCCCGGGGCTCCTGACAGATCGACCCGCTGAAGTTCGATCCGATGGGGCCGGACCAGGTCCTCTTCTGCCCGGGGTTCAACACCCGGTGCGATGAGGAGCGCCAGACCAAGGATGGTTGACGCGAACCGCTGAATTGCAATGGCTGCCCGGGTGTGGAGGGGCTGCCTGGGACGATCAGCGGCTGTCGAGGCCGCATCAGTGCGGCCGCCCCGAGTGCCCATGGTTTCCCCTGGGCGGACGTTTCGGGCGAATATCATGGACAATCCCCTTGTTGTTGGGTGCGCCCCCAGCCGAGGGGTCAGCTGGTAGCGGCAAGGCTGCGCCGGATCGGCGCTGTCTTCGGCCTGTTCTTCAGATGCATTTTCCACAGCACCCCGAGGAGGCTTTCGCCGTGGGAGACCGCCTTGCGGGGCAGGGTGAGGAGGTCGTCTGCCGGGGTGGCGAGGGCGCGCACGCAGGTGGTGGCGGTGGTCCAACCGGCCTCGGCGGCGGCTTCCACGCTGCGCAGATCGTGGCTGCCAAAGGGGTAGCAGAAGTGGCGGACCTCTTCCCCCAGCAGGTCTTCCAGGATGGTTTTGCACTCGGCCACTTCCCGTCGGACCACCGGCGTTTCCTGCTGGGCGAGCTTAAGGTGGCTCACCGAATGACCGCCGAAGTCGCAGCCCTCCTGGCGGAGTTGGCGGATACGCTCGGCCGACATCAGCGGTGGCGTGGGGCGCCCGTCGGATTCAAACCAGTAGCTGGGCTGCCCGATCATGCCGGCGATGAGATACACCATGGCCGGGAAGCCATGACGCTTGAGAATCGGCCAGGCATAGTCGGCGAAATTCTCGTAGCCATCGTCAAAGGTCAGGGCCACCGCCCGGGGGGGAATGGGGGCCTGGCCGGCGAGGCAGGCCTGGACTTGATCCATGGACAGCACGGTGTAGCCCATGCCCGCCAGCCAGTTCATCTGGGTGGCAAAGCGGTCCACCCGGCAATAGGTGGAGCGATGCTCGCGCATGGCACCCTCGAGCCGCTTGAAGGGGCCCACCTGGTGGTACATGAGGATGTTGATGCCCGCGCCGCTCATTCTGTGATCCCGTCTAACCGCCCGAGGCCAGCTGGGCGTACAGGCTGCGATATTGCCCGATGATGGCGGCTTCGCCGAAGGATTCCACCACCTTGCGGCTGCCGGCGGCCACCAGGGCAGATTGCAGGGCCGGGTCGGCGATGACCGTCCGCAAGCCCTCCGCCAGGGCCGGTGGGTCGTCGCAGGGTACGACCCAGGCATCCTCCCCCGGGGCGGTGATCTCCCGGGCGCCGCGGAAGGCGGTGCACACCAGGGGTTTGCCGTAGGCCCAGGCTTCCAGCACCACGTTGCCCAGGGTTTCCTCGTCCCGGGAGGGGAAGGCGATCATGTCCGCCAGGGCCAGCCAGGGGGCCGGGTCCTGCTGCCAGCCGGCCCACACGATGCGCTCGAAGATGCCCGATTGGCGGGCCTGGGTTTCCAGTTCCGCCCGCAGGGGTCCATCCCCCACCAGCACCAAGCGAGGCCGCCGCCCGCCGATTTCCGCTGGCAGAGCGGCGAAAGCCGCCAGGAGGGTGGCGTGGCCTTTCACCCGGACGAAGCGACCGGGGTGGACGATGAGCCAGTCCTCCGGCCGGGCGTCGATCTGCTGGCGCAGGGCGGCCACCGCCTCGGGGGGCACGGCCTTGGCCGGGTCGGCGAAGTTGGTGATGTGGAACACCCGGTTGGCCGGCAGCCCGCCCTGGATCATCCAGTCGCACAGGCCCTGGGTGTTGCCGATCCAGGCGTGGGCGTGGCGGAAGGGGTGCAGGGCGTAATAGCCGCCGAGACGGGCGACGTGCACCTGGCCCCGGCCCGGTTTCAGATGGGTGAGGCGGGAGGCGCGGCCCATGTAGGTCTGGACGATGGGGGCGTGGCTGGCCCGGGCGTGGTGGCTGACTTGCCAGCGGGACAGGGGATCCCACACCGTGCGCATGGGCAGCTCGGCGGCGGGGAGGCCCGCCAGGTGGTGGCTGGCCAGGTCGCCCCCGCTCCTCACTAGGGCGGAGACGGGTTCGCCGGCCCGCTGCATGGCCCGCAAGAAGCGCACGAACCAGCGTTCCGCGCCGCCCATCTCCCGGCTGCCGATGACATGCAGCGATGGCATGCTCATCGTGGCTGACCCCCCAGCACCTGCCGATAGATGGCCAGATTGCCTTCGGCCATGGCGCCGACAGAGAAGTCTTGCTGAATACGGTCGCGCCCCGCTTGGCCCAGGTGTTTGCGCAAGGCGGGGTCGGCCAGCAGGCGGGTCATGGCCTTGCCCAGCGCCTGCACCTCCCCGGGGGGAACGAGGAGGCCGGAGACCCCGTCGGCCACCGCTTCGGGCAGGCCCCCCGCCCGGCTGGCGATGATGGGTACGGCGGCGGCGCTGGCTTGCAGCAGGGAGACCCCCAAGCCTTCCATGTCCGCCGGATGGACCAGGAGGTCCAGCCCGCCGAGCCATGCGGGCAGGTCGTGGCGGAAGCCTGCCAGGTGCACTCGCCCGGCGAGCGGCGGAGCGGCACAGGCGGCAGAAAGCTCATCCCGGAGGGGGCCCTGGCCGAAGATCAGGACGTGGAGGGTGGGGAAGGCCAGGAGTAATTCCGGCAGGGCGGCAAACAGATAGCGGTGGCCCTTGCGGGGAATCAACTGGGCCACCATGCCCATGACCAGCGCGTCCGGTGGCAGGCCGAATTCCTGGCGGAAGGCCGCGCCATCCACTGGGGCCAGGTAGGGTTCCGCCTCGACGGCGCTGCGTACGCAGCTCACTTTGTCCGGCGCCAGGCCCTCGGCCAGGAGCACTTGGCGGATGCCTTCGGAGATGGTGATTACGTGGTCGTAGAGGCGGTATTTGACGGCCACGACCCAGGGGTGTTCCGGGTTGTCCACCCGGCGGGAGAGGATGCAGGGGGTGCCGGTGAGGCGGGCCGCGATCCCACCCCAAATATCGGCGCCTCGGCGGCTGTGAAGGTGGATGAGATCCGGCTGGGTGGCGCGGATCAGGCGGATCAGGCGCCAGGCCAGGGCCAGATCCCCGTCGCCGCCCATGGGCATCTCGACCACCTGGGCAAAGGGCGCGGCGGCGTCGGCGATGGCACTGCCCGTGGGGCAGGCCAGGAGGTTGGTCACCCCCCGGGCCGCCAGACCCTCCAGGATGTACGCCACCTGGCGGGCGCCGCCGTAAAGGTGGCGTCCGGATTCCACGTGGAGGACTTTCATGGGGGAGGCGGGGTGAGGGCGAGGCGGGCTTCCGCCACCACCCGCGCCGGGGTGATGTCCCGCAGGCAGGTGAAGGCGCCGTCGCAGGTGGGGTGGCGGCGGCAGGGGGAGCAGTTGAGGCCGAGCCAGATCACCCGGGCGTTGGGGCGACCGGTGTCCAGGTAGGGGCGGGTGGAGCCGAAGAGGGCCACCGTGGGCCGCGCCAGTCCGATGCCCATGTGGGTGAGGCCGGTATCGACTCCGATCACCAGGCCGGCATGGGCAATGAGGGCAACTGTTTCGGCCAGCGAGGTGGTGCCCACCAAATTTACGATTTCGCTGCCCGGTGCCGCGATTCGGGCGGCGGCGGATACGTCAGCGGGGCCGCCCAGCATCACCGGGGTTAGGCCGAGGCCTTTCGGGATCTGCGGGGCGAGGGCTTGCCAGGCGTCTTCGAACCAGTGCTTCTGAGGCCGGGTGGTGAAGGGTGCGAGGACGGCATATCGCCCGGGGCTCAAGCCAAGGTCGGCCAGGCGCCCTCGGGCGCGGGCATCGGCCTGGTGATTGAGGTGAAGCTGCGGCACGAAGGGGTCGGCCGGCAGGCCCAATTGCTCCGCCAAGAAGCGATATTCGGAGCTGATCCGCTCCATGATCCCGCCTTTTGGGATCACCTCAGTCATGAGGAGATGACTACCCTCGCGCGAGCCGAGGCCGATACGGCGGGGCGCGCCGGACAGCCAGGTCACCAATCCGCTTTTCAGCAGCCCCTGGAGGTCAATGGCGATGTCGAAACGATGCGCGCGCAATTCCGCCCGGAATCGCCGCATGGCCCCCACCAGCGCGAGCAGGCGGCGTTCCCGCCACAGGCGCTGCCATTCGGCCTTGGGCCAGACCAAGACCTCATCCACCGCCGGGTCGTCAGCCACCAGCACCCCCAAGCCGGGCTCCGCCAGCCAGGCGATGTGGGCGTCGGGATGGGCGGCCCGCAGGGCCACGGCGATGGGCGAGGCGAAGACGATGTCGCCGATGGCCGACGTGCGGACGATGAGGATGCGGGTCATGACATCCACGGAGCCTCGGCACGGCTGCGGCAGGCCGGCGGCGGAGCCTGGGACGGCTGGTGGGCGGGAATCAAACCGGGTAGCCCCATTTTTCCAGGGGCAGTCCGAGTTCCTGGCCCAGGGCCCGGTTCGAGGCTCGGTAGCGATCCTCGATCCGGCGGACAATTTCGTTCCCCAACACCGCCCGGGGTCCGGCGGGGCCACTGAAAAAAGCGAAGCGGTCGAGGAGGGGGGCCACCAGGCGGTGACGCAGGCGGTACATCCCGGGAATGTTCAGGATGAGCCGCTTGTCCATCACGTTGCGGTAGGAGAAATGATTCATCTTGCGTGCGACCCAAAGGCTTAGGCGCTTGTTGGACACATTGAGTCGGCTCTGCGGCACGGCGGCCAGTTCGACCGCGAGCCCGAAACGATGGCCGTAGTCGTCCATGAAGCGCTGGGGCTCCCGGCAGAACTCTTCATAGAGAAAGACGTGGACCCGCTCCGGGCCGAAAACCTGGCGGTAGTGATTGATGAGCAGGCGATAGTCGAAATGCTGGAAGGAAAAGTAGGGCGTCTTCTTCGGCGAGAATCCATGGGGATCAAGGCGGTCGAAGGGGTAGAGGTAGCGCCGCGGCGAATGGGTGCCCCCTTCCTTGATGTACTGTTTGTACACCGAGCAAATCATGTCAGGCTGGCTGCGGATGAAGATCACCACGTCGGCGTCGGGCAATGTTGCCTTGAGACGGTGCGCCACCTCCTTCGACAGGAAACCCTGCAGCCCACCGTTGTGGAGGTTGCCGGACAACTCCTCCTCGCACAAGATCAGACCGTCGGCATCCGGAACCTCCAGAGTTGCCAGCGCCTGGTCGGGGCTGAATTCCAGCGCATGGACATCGAGAAAAGCGGCTCGTACCCGCTTTCGATGGACATAGGTCCGATTGGTAACCGCCGGGTAGTAAGACCGCTGGAACCAGTTGGTGGCGGTCTTGTGGTAGCCGATATGGATCAGGCAGCGGGCAGTCATGGCGCTGTGCTTGCGGCAGAGGCGGGCGCGTTCTCGGCCGGCCGAGGGGTTACCGGTTCGGCCAAAGGGGTGGGCGGGTAGGCCAGCGCGGGATCCAGCCGCGTGACGGCCAAATCTAGGTAGGCGAGATCCTCGGGGCTGAATTGGCTACGGTAGCCTCCGACCCGGCCTGCCCTGACCTTGAAGGAATCGGGATCCTTGGGGTCGCCGGGCTTGAGCATGCTGCGATTGAAGCCTCCCCGGGCCTCCAGGGCGCGCATGTTGTCGAAAGAGGCGAAGTCCACGGCGCCGCTGATCTGGGAAGGGTCGCTTGGCGGCAGATCGAGAAAGTCGGCGATCCGCCGCAGTTCGCCGGCCGTGTCCTGACGCAGGGATTCGTAGCGGATCCACAGGCAGTGCGGGTGGTTGCGCAGGCGCTCCCGCCAGGCGTTCATCACGGCGACGATCCCCTCCACCCCGCGTCCCGACAGGCGGATGAACTCGGCCAGGCTGCAGTCCACCCGCCGCTGGGAACGCTTCTGATTCTGATGGTATAGGGATACCACCACGTCCCGGGGGTCACGAAAGATGATGATCACTCGTTTGCGCGCAAGGACCGCCGGCGGCACGAGAAACTTTCCCCGCCACCGCTCATGCCATGACGCCAGGGCCTGGTGGGACCACTGCTCGTGTTCGTAGCCGATGCTCGGAATGCGACGGTCTGCGCCCGCCAGATCGTCGAGGGCGAAAGGAACCCCGAAGCGTAGCGCAAGATACTTATTAATCAGGACCCGAAGCCAGGTGCGGCCGCTCTTGCCCACGGAAAGGACCAACACGTCTGGTCGCGCGTAGCGCCAGCGCCGACGGCTCAGGTTCCAGGTAACGAACATCGGATGGGCGTCCGTTCTCAATCTTGTGGGAAATTCGGGCCAGGGGCTGTCCCCGCGCCGGGGAGTTTACCCATTTCCCCCAGCGCCGTCGCCTGGAGTCGGGGCCAACGCGGGATCATGTCACGGCTGGGCGTTGCGTACCGAGGGCGTACAGACCAAGCAGAGAAAGGAGGGTGAACATCCGCGTGTCCACGTGGTTGAGGCGGTAATCGAACGCTGCCCAGACCGCGACGAAGGCCATGGCGCCGGCAATGCCGGGCAAGAGTTCCCGGAGACGGGGGGCGTCGCGGGCGGCCGCAATCAGCCGCAGGATCAGGGAGCCGATCAGGGCGGCCCATAGACCAAAGCCGATGAGGCCCTGGGACCATAGCAATTGCAGGTAAGAGTTATGGAGGTGGTCGTAGCGTTCGCCCGCCGGCAGGTCCGCCTGAGGTCGTAGGCGGGATTGGATCACATCTACGAGACTCCCGAAGCCGTGACCAAGCAAGGGGGCCTCGGGGAACGTCTCCAGGGCAAATTGCCAGAGATGGAGGCGGGCACTGATCGATGATGCGGGGGCGGCATCCAGGCCCTGCTTGTCGATGGTGGTCACTACCGCTTGTTCCGCGCCCAGTCGCTTCCCGATCACGCTACCATTGACCAGGGCGAGTGCGGCCAGCAGGGCTACCAGCGCGACTGGGGCCAGCATGCTCGTGAGGGGGCGGGATGAAGTCTTCCGGGCCGAAAAGCATCCCACCAATGCGGCGGTGACCAGGGCTACGAGCAGGGCAAGGAAGGTAGAGCGGTTCTGGGCGCTGATGAGCATCTGGCCGAGGAGCAGGATCCCCATTGTGCCCAGCAATCGAGCTGGCCAGCGCCAGGGGCTGGGCTGTCGTCCCCACCGCGACCAGGTGGCCACGAGGAGAACCAGAAAGGTGCCGGCATAAAGGCCGATGCCAAGGGGGCGATCGAGATGAAAGCCGAGCCGTTCGCCTCCCCACAGGATGGTCGGCCCCTTGCGGATCAGGAAACCGAGGGCGCCGAGGAGGAATCCGGCGAGCATGAGTGCCCACAGCTGGGCAGTCCGGCGACACGGATTCCTGCCAAGGAGAGTGGCGAAGGGCAGGAAGAGAAGGGGAAATAGCCAGTCCACCAGGCTGCCCGCCGGATCGATCAGGGTAATCTCTCCCACCCCCGCTTGCTGGGTGGCAAAGCGGAGGATCGACCATGTCAGGATGGCCAGGACCAAGCCATCCACGGCGTCCATGGGCCGTCCGTCGCGGCGAAAAAAAAGCAGCAAGGCTGCGGGCAAGGCTATGGCTGCCCCGACATGGGCCGGCGCGGTCTTTACCAGGGCTGCCAGGGCGAGAAGCGAGAGTCCCCACCCGGCCAGGGAAGTCAGCGCCCTCATGGCGCCTTGGTGGCCAGGATGTCCACCAGATGCTCAGCCCGCCGGCTCCAGGAATAGGCCCGCGCATCCTGACGCGCGCGGGCGGCCATGGTCAGTGCTGCGTCAGGGTGGGTCTGAAGGTGGCGCAAGGTGCGGATCCAGGCCTGGGGGTCGTCGGCGGGGAGTAATACGCCGTTTTCTCCGCTGCGGATGATCTCCCGGAGCGCGGGAAGATCCGTGGCCAGGACGACCCGCCCCGCCGCCATGGCCTCAAAGAGCTTGATCGGGCTGATGGAGGCAGCGTGCTGAAGATCCGGTTGATAAGGCATCAGGGCAAAGGCGCCCGCCGCGACCTGGGCGGGAACGTCGGCGTGGGCCACGCCAGGATGAGTCGTTAGCGTGCCGAGGTCCGTACGGGGCGGATCATCCACAGGACCGGTGAGATGAACGGGGATGCCGGCGGCCGCAATGGCTTCCAGTATGGGGAGGCCGCGATCGTGACTGATCCTCCCGACGTAGGTGCTAATCCCCGCACCCACTTCGGTTTTGGTGAGGGCTGGGATGCCCTCGAAACTGGCGATATCGACCCCGCTAGGCACCACGTGGATCTGGTCGCAGGGGAACCCGGCATCGACCAAGGCCTCACGGCCTGCACTGCTGATGGCGACAATGCCCTTCAACCAGCCGTCATGCATGGCCTGGAGAAGCTTGGGCAGCCCTTGGCGCGCCGCTAGCGTGGCGGTGTCGTGAATCTCCAGGAAGTGGGGAAGATGCGCGCGAGCGAGGACGACGGAGAGCTCCGGCACCCGGGTATAGATGGCAGCGGCCCGGCGCAGGTTGCGATCGTTCATCAGAACGAAGGGCCATCCGCCCCAGCGACGGTGAAGCAGGGCGGTTGGATGAAGGTCGATGGCGTGCCGGATCCCCATGCCGCGCAGGAATGCGTCCATGTCGAACCGTCGTGGCACCGGGGGTAGATAGAGCGTGACGGCTCCCCAGGTTTCGGCGAGGGCTTCGACCGTATGCAGGGTCTGGATGAGGTTGGCCCGCGGGCGCTGCGGACGACCCCAGGCGAGGTAGGCGATCGGGGAGGCCATGAACCCCGGGAACTCCGAAAAATGACCATTATATACGGGTGGAATTGCCGCCATGGGCGGTTACAGACGCCTAACAACGGGGGCGTTCGTCAAGTCGGCTATACTGCGGCCCCGACATGCCGACGGATTCCATGCGCCTCGCGATCTTCATGCCCTCCTTTGGCGATGGGGGGGTCGAGCGGATGCTGGTCAATCTGGCCGGGGGCTTGGCCCGCCTGGGCATGCAGGTGGATTTCCTCACCCGCCGCCGGGGTGAGGCCTACCTGGATCTCCTCGATCCCGCGGTTCGCTTGGTCGAGACGGGTCGCTCCGGGGTCTTCGACGTTCAGCCTTTCATGCTCCGCTATCTTCGTGAAGCGCGACCGGAATTTGTCCTGTGCGGCAAGGACCGCGCCGGGCGGGCGGCGCTGTTGGCCCGCCGGCTGTCGGGGGTCCCATTCCACCTCGTCATGCGGCCGGGGACTACCGTTTCGGAGCGAGTGGCGAAGCGTGGCGCCCTCAAACGCTGGCGGGCCTTTCGCCTGATCCGCGCCACCTACTGTTCCGCCGCCGCGGTGGTCGGCAATTCCGAAGGGGTGGTGGCGGACATCGCATCCATCGCCAGGCTACCCGCCGAACGTCTGCACCTCATCCGCAACCCGGTGGTGACGCCGGATCTGGCGACCCGGGCGAGCAAGCCGCTGGAGCACCCGTGGTTCGTGGCGGGCGAGCCGCCGGTGATTCTTGGCCTGGGCGGGTTGCGCACCCAGAAGGGCTTCGATGTGCTGTTGGCCGCCTTTGCGCGCCTGCGCCAGACTCGGCCTTGCCGCCTGCTGATCCTTGGCGAGGGGCGTCTGCGGGGGGCCTTGGAAGAGCGGGCCAATGATCTGGGCGTGGCCGCCGATTTCGCCCTGCCGGGGTTCGATCCCAATCCGTATCGTTATCTTGCCCGGGCAGGTTTGTTCGTTCTTTCCTCCCGCTGGGAGGGTTCTCCCAATGCTCTGACCGAGGCCTTGGCGATCGGCTGCCCCGTCGTATCGACGGATTGCCCGAGCGGGCCGAGGGAGGTCCTCCAGGGGGGAAAGGTGGCGCCCCTGGTGCCGGTGGATGACGTGGCCGCCCTGGCGGATGCCATGGAAGCCGTCCTGGCCACGCCTGGCGATCCAGCCACTCGGCGGGCCGCGGTTTCCGAATACACCGTCGAGACTTGCGCCTGCCGCTATTTCACCCTCTTCGAGGGATTGCGGGGCCGGGGAGTCGGCCGGCCATGAGCGTGGATCTGGCGGTCTTCGCCGCGACCTCCGGCCACAGCGGCGTCGACCGGGTCCTGGGGAATCTGGTCCCGGCCATCGCCCGCCTGGGTCTGCGGGTGGATGTGCTCGGCGTGGAAGGACATGGCCCGGTCTTCGAGGGACCCTTGCCGGCCGGGGTCCGGCGGGTTCCGCTGGGGGCCGCCCACGTCAATTCGGCCCTGCCGGCCCTCGTCCGTTACCTGCGGCGGGTGCGCCCGAAAGCCCTTCTTTCCGATAAGGACAGGGTGAATCGCGCGGCGCTGCTGGCCCGGGCCATGGCCCGGGTGCCGACCCGGGTGGGCGTGCGCCTGGGCACCACGGTATCGGTCAATCTGGCGAGCCGGGGCTGGGTGGAGCGCCACGTCCAGACCGCCTCCATGCGCTGGGTCTATCCCTGGGCGGACGCCATTCTCGTGCCCTCCGCCGGCGCAGCGGAGGATCTGGCCGCCCATGCACGGCTGCCCCGGGCACGAATCCGGGTGGTGCCCAGCCCCATCGTTACGCCACGTATGTTGGTGCGAGCCGAGGAGAATCCCTCCCACCCCTGGCTGGAGGACGACGGGCCTCCCGTCATTCTCGGCGTGGGCGAGCTTTCCGAGCGGAAGGATTTCGCCACCTTGTTGCGCGCCTTTGCCCGCCTACGTGCCACCCGACCCTGCCGATTGCTAATCCTCGGCGAGGGGCGTCGGCGGGGCGAGTTGGAGGGATTAGCGGCCGAACTTGGCGTGGCGGTGGACGTTGCACTGCCCGGCTTCGACCCCAACCCCTATCCCGCCATGGCGCGTGCTGCCGTGTTCGCGCTGGCGTCGCGCTGGGAAGGCATGCCGGTGGTGTTGATCGAGGCTCTGGCTCTAGGGACGCCTTGTGTGGCCTGCGATTGCCCCAGCGGCCCGCGGGAGGTCCTGCGGGGCGGCGAGATCGGGCCCCTGGTCCCGGTGGGGGACGATGCGGCCCTCGCCGAGGCCCTGGCCCGCCAGTTGGAACATCCTGTCTCCCCTGACGTCGCCCGGTCCGCGGTGGACGGCTATACCGATCAGGGTAGTGCCCGGGCTTACCTGGCGGCCCTCGGCTTCAAGGAATTCGAGCCATGAGCGCCCGCTTGGCGGTCCTCATCTCCTTTTCTGGCGAAGGCGGCGTCGAGCGCATGGTGCTGAATCTGGTGGAGGGTTTTGCCGCCCGTGGGGTGGACTGCGACCTCCTCGCCATCCGCGCGGACAGCGCCCATCTCGGCGCCCTGCCGAAGGGGGTACGTTTCGTGGATCTGGGCGTGCGCCACAGCGGTCTGGCGGTGGGGCCCCTGGTGCGCTACCTGCGCCGGGAGCGCCCCCAGGCCTTGCTGGTGGCCAAGGACCGGGCGATCCGCGCGGCAGTGCTGGCCCGGTCCCTGGCCGGTGGTGGGGGGCCTCGCATCGTCGGGCGCCTGGGCACCAATCTTTCGGCGGCCCTGGAGGGGCGATCGGGC
>JAEUNX010000153.1 GCA_016791025.1 Zoogloeaceae bacterium
CTGGTCTTTCACCTGGATGAAGCGTTCATCACGTTCCGCCATTTCCCGGATGGAACGGCTCAGCAAGCGGCCAAAGGACGTGGTGGCCTTGACCTTGATCTCCTCGGTGAGGTCACGGATGGCGGGGATCAGATAGAAATCCGGCAGGGTGCCGCCGCCGATGTTCGGCTGCCCCAGAAACGCACCTTCCTCCAGGGCCACGGTGAAATGCAGTTCCGCCTTGTGGGCCAGGATATACAGCTGTTGGGCCTCCTCCACCATCGCTTTGGTGATGCGGCCCTCGGGCGGGACAAGATCCTTGAGGGGTGTAGCGGCGATCTTTTCCCGGCTGCCGTAATCCCCGGCGTTTTCCCCACGCAACCAGACTTCGTCCGGTTGCTCGACCCAACCGTTGTAGGCGGCCTTCAACCCATCATCCTTCCTGCGGCAGGTCTTGCGCACACACACCGTGCCATCCGAGCGAACGTAGCGCTTGAAGGTGTTCTTCTCCTGGTCCGTCAGTTCGCAGAAGGTCATCTCCACCCAGAACACATCGTCCTCGCGGTGGGTGAAAAAATCCGCTTCCGATGGCTTGGCCGAGGTGGACAGACCGAACTCTAAGGCGGACAGGAGGTTGGACTTGCCGTGGTTGTTTGGCCCGAGCAGCGTCACCATGGTCTGGCATTCCAGGTCCAAGTCGCGGATGCTGCGGTAGTTATGAACCTTCAGGCGTTGTAGCCTCATCGACTGACCTCCAGTGGGAACAGATCCTGAACCTCGCGTGTAAGACGAGCCGTGCGTTCTTCTATGGCTGAATAATAAATCGGTGCGCTGTCGGTTATGAATTCGCCATAGAATCTCGATTAGGCAGCACAGGCTCGAAAGTTCGCCTCCACGGATCAGTTAGATGACCTTCAACGCCCAGTTGGCTTCAAGGTCTGTTGATCGCCTTATACCTGTCGCTCGTTCGGTGCTGGTCGTCTGTCCGGATTGGCCGAGGACGGGTCGTCAGCCGAAGGCGCCTTTGGTTCGCTTCGAGGCCAATGGCCGAACAGCGATTTGCGCCAACCGCAGGACATGGGCTCGTTTTCGGCGGCGGGATTGCGAATCCGCAAACCCACTGAATCAGGCACCGCGCGCAATAAAAATTTCCGCGCTTCTTTAGCCCGGTCCGCGGACGGATTTGGTAGCGAACCATACCCTTCGAGTGGGCCTGGATTTGACCTGCCCCACCCAACCAGTTGCCCCCTAGCGGGTTCTGTAACTGGACGTCCGCCACATACCGCCGATGGCGGCGACGAGACCAATCGCGCTCTAAAGCCTCAGGTGGCCGCATACTTGCGGAAAATGTGTTGGGATTTCCAGCTTCTTCCCTTCCCAAAAGGACTCTGCGCCCATGGCGAATCCGGCCCACTTGGCATTGCTCGACCAAGGCGTCGAGGCGTGGAATGCGGCACGACAGGGGGCGGACGACTTGCCCGACCTCGCAGGGGCCGATCTGTCCGGGCGCGCGCTGGCGGGCATCGAGCTTTTCGCCGCCAATCTGCGCGGTGCCAATTTGCAGGGCAGTGACCTGGAGGGGGCCGACCTGAGGGGAGCCTGGCTCGAAGGCGCTGACCTGCGAGATACCCGCCTATGCCAGGCGCGACTGGGCGGGGCCAGGATGGCGCGCTGCCGATTCGACGGCGCGTCGTTCGTTCGGGACGACGGCGAGATGGGCGACGCCACCCACCTCGCGGCCCTGCTGCGCGGCGGCGAGTCGTGGCGGCGCTTCGTGGGCGAAAACGCGCCGTTCGTACCGAATCTGCCCCTGGATGCCCAACTCGCCAAGCTTCAGCGCACGCAGCGGGAACTGGCGGAGAGCAAGGCCGACCCGGGCTTTGATAACGACGACCCTTTCGACTCCCGCAGATTCGACGAAACCCATCTGGCGCGGTTGCACGCCGGGGTCGACGAATGGAACGCGTGGCGGAGCGACAACCCGGAGACCGTGCCCGAGCTTGATGGGGCCGATCTCACCGGCGCTGCGCTGGAGGGCGCCAATCTGTCGACTGCCTATCTCCGCGGGGCACGCCTCACCGGCGCACACCTGCATGCGGCCGATCTGGACGGGGCGAACCTCGGCGAAGCATGGCTGTGCTGGGCGGACCTGAGCGACGTCTCCGGCGTGTGCGCGGGCTTCCTGCGGGCCGACCTGACCGGTGCGGACCTGAGCCGCGCCAACCTCTACGGCGCAAGTTTCGCCGAGGCCAACCTGACGGGCGCGCAACTCGATGGGGCCGACCTGGACGAGGCCCATCTCGACGAAGCCGACTTCTTTGAAGGCAATGCGCTGCACCTCGCCCGCTTCTACGAAGATCGGGATGCCTGGAACGAGTGGCGCAGTCACTACCCAACCCAGACGCCGGATTTGCGCGGTGCCAACTTCATCGGCTATCACATTCTGGGCGAAGACCTCACCGGCGCGCGGCTGGCACGCGCCCATCTGAGCCGCATCAACTCATACGAGGCGCAGCTTGCGGGTGCCGACCTCACAGCCGCCCGGCTGGTCGATGCCAAGCTGACTGCCGCCAAACTGGAGGGCACGAGCTTTACGCTGGCGAATCTGGCCCGGGCCTACCTCAGGTGGGCGAGCGCCGGAGGGGCATCCTTTTTCGGTGCGAACCTCGACCGCGCCAACCTGAGCGGCGCCAAACTCCCTGGGGCGCAGCTCGCCCACGCCATGCTGCGGGAGGCCGTCCTCAGCAGCGCCGACCTGGCCGGGGCCCAGCTCACCCACGCCTGCATGCCCGGCGCAAACCTGAGGGGGACGAACCTGACCGACGCGGACCTGACCGATACGACGCTCACCTGTGCGCAGATGGTCGAGACCGTCGTGGACGGCGCCCGGCTGACTGGCGCCAGCGTCTATGGCATCGCCGCCTGGGGCCTGGATCTGTCCAGGGTGGGAGACCAAACCAATCTGCACATCACGCCTGAAGGTCGCGCGGGGCTCACGGTGGACAATCTGGAGCTCGCGCAGTTTGTCTACCTGATGGTGCACAACGAGAAGATTCGCGGAATCATCGACACCATCGGGCGTAAGGCCGTGCTCATCCTTGGCCGCTTCTACGGTGAGCGCAAAGCGGTGCTCGACGCCCTCAAGGTGAAATTGCGGGAGTTCGATCTCGTGCCCATCGTCTTTGATTGGGATAAGCCCACCAGCCGCGACCTGACCGAAACCGTGGCGCTGCTCGCCAGCATGTCGCGCTTCGTCGTCGCCGACGTCACCGACGCCAAGAGCATCCCTCAGGAACTGGCCGAGATTGTCCCGCGGCTGCCCTCCGTGCCGGTGCAGCCCATCCTGCTGCGGGGCGACCCGGGCTACGCGATGTTCGAGCACTGGACAAGCTACCGCACCATGCTGCCGGTCTATCAATACCGCGACCTGGCCGAGCTACTGGATAACGTGCAACCGGCCATCCTGGCGCCGGTCGAGGCGTGGGAGGCAGGCGTGACGAAGCAAGCCACCCTTGAAGACGAACTGAAGGCGAAGGATGCCGAGATCGAGCGTTTGAAGGCCATGCTGCAGATGAAGGGTGGAACCGGCTGAGCCAGGAACTGGCCATCGATGCCTCCCCGATGGCCGAGTGCCGACGCAAACCCGCGGAAGAGGAGATTGTGCCGATCAGGGCCGCCCCTAACCCGGCCAGGCCTTCGGCCAGCGTGACCGGCTGATACCGGAGGGCGCTTTCCCGGGGAACAAGGGTAATGCCTACGACAACGACGGGACCGACAGCGCCTTTGCCAGCCGGACGCGCGAACCGATTGCCCGGCATCGCTGGTAGGCCAGGACCAAAAGGAGGCTAGAAGCCTTCACCGAGGCCGCGCCCTCGACGACGCCATTCGAAGCTGGATTCGCGCCCACCCACCAGCGTCGCAAGGACCTTCGCAACCCGGAGCGTTCCCACATCTGCGATCGTCATCGGCGATCACGCCACCCCGCCGCCAACCGGTCAAATTCCGTACGCCGAATCGACCCAACGCACATTCTGGTCTCGATACCGATTGGCGCCTCAGCCAAAGGAAGCAGACCCACCCGGCAGCCAGGCCCGAAAGGCAGACCCGGCCGGAGGGCCCAGCAAAAGATTGGAAAACGGCTCGAAGCATCGAGACCGCATGGCCTGAACCACCCCAGTTGAAGCGGAAAAGGCGTTCGGCTTTCCCGATGCCGTCCGCCGGCCCTATCCGGGAATCCGAACACCCCCCAAGTCAAAAAAACTGTTTTCCTCTATTTTTCAGATACTTAAATATCCGCCTCCACTGCCAACGGGTTGGCATGAGCTGTGCGTTAGAGAGGGTGCCCCCGGTCAGCCACGATCGGCCAGGAAACCAAACCATCACGGAGACATCATGAGCACCGCCACCCACCGCCTCGAACACGATCTGCTCGGCGACCGCGCCGTACCGGCCACCGCCTACTACGGCGTGCATACCCTGCGCGCCCTGGAAAACTTCGACATCACCGGCGTGTCCATCGCCGCCTATCCCGACCTGGTGCGCGCCCTGGCGCA
>JAEUNX010000010.1 GCA_016791025.1 Zoogloeaceae bacterium
ACCCAGTAGGGCCGCAGGGAGTAGTAGGCGAAAGCATTTTCGATCTGCTGGGCCCGCTCGATCACCATGCGGAAGACCAAAAGCTGGCTGTCCCGCTGTTCCGGGGCACAGAGCGCCGAAGCGTCCAGCAGGGCGATGGGGCGGTCGTCCAGGCCGAAGATGGGTGCCGCGCTGCAGCTGAACTTGATGTTGTGGGAGCGGAAATGCTCGTCGCGATGGACGAGGGTTGGCTGGCCGTCGATGAGGCCGGTGCCCACGCCGCAGGTTCCCTCATGCTCCTCCGACCAGCAGGTGCCAGCCCGAAACCCTTCCTCTTTGAAGTCCTTGTCCAGGTTGGGCACGGTGCGAAAGTCAATGGTCACACCACTGGCGTCCGTAAGGAGGACGCAATAGTTGGCGCTGAGGATCTGGGCATGGAGACGATCGATGCCTTCCCGCGAGATCCGCATGAAGGCCTCAAGTCGATCGCGATGCTCCCGCAGCTCCGGCGCGGTGACCACGCGCGGCAAGTTTGTCCTTGCGGGATCCACCTGATGATTATTCAGCGAGCGCTGCCAGGACCTTGCCAGCCGGTCGGAAACGTTACTCTGGCTGAGGCGCCCGCCCCGCTCCACAACGTCCAGCACGCGTCCGACGTGGTGCACCACCGCTTGATGGCTTCTCATCTTTCCATCTCCTCCGCTCCGCAGTCCGTTTTGTCTGCGGAATCAGTTTCTTATTCACCGCTATCTTGCACTTTCAGCCTAAGGCTTCCTTTCGGCAGATGCAATGCGGACACATGTCTCACGCCCTGCAACAGCTGTTCTGGGAAATTCGGTGGTGACGGCTGGACTGCCGAGACACCCTGCTCGGACTTTCCCGCGCTCGTGGCCCACAGGGCCGGCATCTGGCAAAAAAGCATAGGCAAAATTAAACAATAAAAACAAATAGCTATAGAGCCTCTGCGCCCTTAGGTGACGAGGCAGGGCCGGCATCTGGCACGGCCTGTGCGCTGGGTCCCCCAAACCAAGCGAAGGGGCGATCTAGTCAGAATGAATGCGCGGCCAGAGGAAATCATTGTCGGGGTGATCGCCAATCCGGCCTCCGGACGCGACATCCGCCGGCTTACGGCCAAGGCGTCGGTGTTCCCGACGGCGGAAAAGGCCAACATGGTCCAGCGCCTGCTGGGGCCCTTGGGCCTCCTCGGGGTGGATCGGGTGCTGATGATGCCGGACACCACGGGAATTGCGGCCCAAATGCTGCGGGCCGTGCGCACCCACCACGCCCAGCACTTGCCGCCCTGGCCACAGCTGGAGTTCCTCGGTCTCCCCATTACCGATAGCGCGGAAGACAGTGCCCGGGCGGCCCTCGCCATGGCGGAGGCCGGGGCCCGGCTCATCGTCGTCCTGGGGGGGGACGGCACGCACCGGGTGGTGAGCGCCGCGGCGCCGGACATGCCTCTGGCGACCTTGTCCAGTGGCACCAACAACGTGTTCCCCGATCTGCGGGAGGCCACCGTGACGGGGCTCGCCGCGGCCCTCTTTGCCACCGGGCGGGTGGGCAGCAGGTTGGCGCTCCGGCGTAGCAAACGCCTGCAGGTGACGATTGGTTCGAGGATCGAAACCGCCCTGGTGGACGTCTGCGTGACCCGGATCCCCCACCTTGGTGCCCGCGCCGTCTGGGAAGCCGAGGCGATCACCGAGCTTTTTGTCAGCTTCGCCGAACCTGACGCGATTGGGTTATCGGCGATTGCGGCGATGGTGCGGCCCACGGCCCGCTACGCGCCGGAGGGGGTTCACGTCTGCTGTGACCCCGCCGCCGCGCCGGTCCTGGCCGCCCTGGCGCCGGGGGTCGTCTTGCCGATCGGGATCGCCAGCAGCGAAACCATGATCGCCGGCCGGGATTATCTCCTGGCGTCCCGGCGGGGCTCGATCGCCCTGGACGGGGAGCGGGAGGTGGAGTTGGGCGGGGGTGAGGCGGTGTCGGTCCGTCTCGACCTGGAAGGCCCATGGGTCCTCGATGTGCGCGCCACCTTGGCGACCGCGGTGGCTTCGGGCGCCCTCTCGCCGCCG
>JAEUNX010000043.1 GCA_016791025.1 Zoogloeaceae bacterium
GTGGCGTTCTTGCCCTTGGTGTAGGCGAACTGCTGGATGGGCTGGATCGCGTATTCGTGCAGCACCTCCTCCCAGCCTTTCAAGCCCTGGCTCTTCCAGTTGCCGTAGGCGCGGCGGATGTTGATGACGCCGAATTTGGCAAGCTCGTCGAGGATCTGCTCGATCTTGGCGGCCGGGCAGTTGTCGGCGTCGATCAGGAGCGCGATGCTGGATTCGTGGGTCACGCCGGGGCCTCCCGAGGGGTCTCCGCCGCCATCAGGCGCCGGGCGGTGAGCAATGTGGTGGCGTGGATGGCCACCGTGTCGCCGATGTCTCGAGCATAGCCGCCGGCCATGGCGATGGCCACCGGGATCTGGCGCTGGCGGCAGGCGGCCAGCACCCGCCGGTCCCGCTCCGCCAGCCCCGCCTGGGTCAGCTTGAGGCGGCCCAGGCGGTCGTCCTCGAAGGGGTCGGCGCCCGCCAGGTAGATCGCGAAGTCCGGCTCGGCCCGCTGGAAAACCTGCTCCAGGGCGGCGTCCAGGGCCGCCAGATAGGCGGCGTCGCCGGTGCCGTCGGGCAGTTCCACGTCCAGGTCGCTCTGCTGCTTGTCGAAGGGGAAGTTTCGTTCGCCGTGGATGCTGAAGGTGAAGGCGCGGGGCTCATCGGCCAGGATGGTGGCGGTGCCATCGCCCTGATGCACGTCGCAATCGATGATGGCCACGCGGCGGGCCAAGCCTTCATCCAGCAGGGCAAGGGCGGCAATGGCGGCGTCGTTGAAGACGCAGAAGCCGGAACCGAAGTTGCGGTGGGCATGGTGGGTGCCACCGGCCAAGTTGGCGGCCATGCCCTCGGCCAGCGCGGCGCGGCAGGCGGCCAGGGTGGCCCCCGAGGAACGGCGGGAGCGCTCCACCATCTCCGGGCTCCAGGGGAAGCCGATGCGGCGCATCTCCCGAGGGTCGAGGGTGCCCGTGGCCATGCGGGCCAGGTAGTCCGGGTCATGGGCGCGCAGGATCTCGCCATCGGTGGCGGCGGGGGGCACCAGGATGTCCGCCTCGCTGAAATGCCCGGAGGCGGCCAGGGTATCCCGGAGGCGGGAATATTTCTCCATGGGGAAGCGATGGCCCGGCGGCAAAGGGAGGACGAAGTGGCCGGTGTAGAAAAGTTTCATGCGCTGGGAATGAAAAACCGGGGGTAGGTTAATGTATGGGCTGACGCAGGAAGCCCAATACATGAGACAGGAGAGTGTGTTGGGCTTCGCGGGGCTCAGTCCAACGCGGGCTTGGCCAGAGCCAGGCCCACAGTTGTAATCTTCATCTCTGACGCCCCTTTCTCGGTTCAAGTGGTTGGTTCAGCTCTTCCGCTTTGGCACGTCATGCCGTTTGAGTGGGGGGCGTCCATACCATTAACCTACGCGGGCTATCCGAACGAGACCTGAGCTGCCTGCTTTTCGTACAGATTCTTTTGGCGAAGTGCGGCAACTTGAATTACCGCTGGAATTGTCACTCGATACGCCGGGCTGGCGATGTCTAATGCGGTCCAAAGGCCGGTAATTACCCAACCAATAGGACCAGTTAGAATTGCCATCGTCCGCGTTAGCGCTGCGTTCCCCGCAATGGAAAGTCCTCTGCCAATTAGCGCTTTTAGAACCGCGTTAACGATTATCAACGTGAGTTGGTAGGACTTAAAACCACCCGCCCGGAAGACGGCTTGAAATACACCAACGAATGCTTCGGCATTCATTCTTCCGACATTTTCGATTCCGACGGCTTCCGCTAACTCCTTAAGTTCCTTCGGAGTCATTCTCTCCAAGGCATCTGAAAGAATTTTCATCAGCAGATTGTTCTCGATTTTTTCGGTGCTGGAGTCTTTGTTGTAATTCACTTTCATTTTGTCGCAGACATTGATGAGGACTTCCTTATACGGGACGCCCTTGCCACCACGAAAAATCGTCGCGAATGTGTTTGCGCCGAAGCATTGAATTTCCGCAGCGATAAGCTCCCAATATCGTGCATGGTCGGGGTTGTGTTCTTTGTACAGATCCGACATCGTCAATTCTTCTGTGAACCTGACATCCCCGTCTTTGTCATGCGTAAGGCAATAGACGAGATCGTCTAAATCCGCTGATGCGATGTTTTGGAGAAACTCAAGATCGCTATCGTGTCTATAAGCCATGGGTAGTGCTCCTTGATAGTGGCTACGTGATGTCGACGGCAAAAGCGCCATATAAAACGATAAACATCCGCCACATAATCTGGCGAAAATCGCACTAAGGCATTGACGCTTGAAGAACACTGCCATGGTTATGCATCAAGACCTTCCAGATTATCCGGCGTGATAGCCCAAATACCGAAAAGGCATATCTAAACGGGATTAGACGCTTCGTCCCGTTTCATGGCAAGTGCCACCCGATTGGCATTGCGGGGTAGGGCGGGGGTGTCTTTCCAAGGCGGTTTAGTGCTTCTTGGTCAACTGCCCCATGGCCCGTTCCAGACCCGCCAGGGTGAGGGGGAACATGCGGTCGGCCATCAGTTCCCGCAGGATGCCGATGGTCTGGCGGTAGTCCCACAGGCGCTCGGGCTCGGGGTTGAGCCAGGCGGCGGCGGGGTAGGCGTCGAGGAGGCGGCGCAGCCAGGCGGCGCCGGGTTCGGCGTTCATGTACTCGATGGCGCCGTGGGGCTGGAGGATTTCGTAGGGGCTCATGGTGGCGTCGCCCACGAAGATCAGTTTGTAGTCCGGGCCGAAGCGGTGGATCACATCCAGGAGCGGGGTGCGCTCGGAATGGCGGCGCTGGCTGTTCTTCCAGACGTGTTCATAGACGCAGTTGTGGAAGTAGAAGTACTCCAGGTGCTTGAACTCGGCCCGGCAGGCGGAGAAGAGCTCCTCGCAGACCTTGACGTGGTCTTCCATGGAGCCGCCCACGTCGAGGAAGAGCAGGACCTTCACCGCGTTGTGGCGCTCGGGCCGCATCATGAGATCAAGCCAGCCCGCATTGCGAGCGGTGGCGGCGATGGTGCCTTCGAGATCCAGTTCGTCCGCCGCCCCCTCCCGGGCGAAGCGGCGCAGGCGGCGCAAGGCGACCTTGATATTCCGGGTGCCCAATTCCACCGTGTCGTCCAGGTTGCGGTACTCCCGCTGGTCCCAGATCTTGACCGCGCTGCGGTTGCCGGCGGATTCCCCGCCGACCCGAATGCCCTCGGGATGGGTACCGTTGTTGCCGAAGGGGGAGCTCCCACCGGTGCCGATCCACTTGCTGCCGCCCTGGTGGCGACCGCGCTGTTCGGCGAGGCGCTCTTTGAACGTCTGCATCAGCTTGTCCCAGCCCAGCTTTTCCAGGGCGGCCCGTTCCTCCGGGGTCAGGTGCTTGCGGGTGAGGGCCCGCAGCCACTCCTCCGGCAGCTCGGCCTCCAGGCCCGGCACGCTTTCGACCCCACGGAAATAGTGGCCGAAGGCCTGATCGAAGCGATCAAAGAGGCTCTCGTCCTTCACCAGACTGGCCCGGGCCAGAAAGTAGAAGTCATTGATTTCCGGCGAGCAGACCCCCGCCCGCAGGCCTTCCAGGAGGGTCAGGAACTCCCGGGTGGACACCGGCAGGCCGGCGGACTTGAGGTGAAGGAAGAAATCGATCAGCACGGAAGAGGGTTCCTTGGGGCAACTTTAATGATGGACCCAAGCGTAGGGAGTGTCGAGCCAGCCCGACGGGACCGCTGCCGGCGCTGATCAGCGGGGCGCGGGCGGGCTCGCCCGCAGGCGGCGAATTTCGGCGCCGGTGAGTTGGCCGGCGGCTCCTTCGTCTTCAACTCGGCGAAAGTTCGCGCCCTCGGTTTTGCCGTAGTCCGACTGGGTGTCATAGGCGCGTTCGCGGGCCCGGGCCCGTTGCACGATGGTCTGGCCCAGCTCCCGGGCGTCCCGTTCGATGGTGGCGCAGTTGGGCCGGTGCAGTCGATCCAGGGCGTTTTCCACCTCCCGGGCCGCGTCCATGGC
>JAEUNX010000100.1 GCA_016791025.1 Zoogloeaceae bacterium
GCGTCACCCGCCGCCACGCGGAGTCCCTGACCCCTCTCGTCGAGCAGATTCGCGCGGCGGGCGGGGAGGCCTACGGATTCGGCTCCGACGCCCGGGACGAGGCGGCAGTGGTGGAGCTGGCGGCCCGTATCGAACGCGAGATCGCGCCCATCGAGGTGGCGGTGTTCAACGTCGGGGGCAATGTCCGCTTCGGCATCGCCGAGACCACCGAGCGGGTCTATCGCAAGGTGTGGGAGATGGGTGCCTTCGCGGGTTTTCTGGTCGGGCGGGAAGCCACCCGGGTCATGCGCCCCCGGGGTCAGGGTACGATTTTATTCACCGGCGCCACCGCCAGCCTGCGGGGGGGCGTGGGCTTTGCCGCCTTTGCCGGGGCCAAGCACGCACTACGCGCCCTGGCTCAGAGCATGGCGCGGGAGCTCGGGCCGGAGGGCATCCACGTGGCCCATGTGGTGATCGACGG
The DNA here is from genome assembly GCA_016791025.1 of Zoogloeaceae bacterium. Classification (GTDB taxonomy): domain Bacteria; phylum Pseudomonadota; class Gammaproteobacteria; order Burkholderiales; family Rhodocyclaceae; genus JAEUNX01. Next base: position 461 of record JAEUNX010000100.1, read on the forward strand.
ATTGATCGACACCGCCGCCACCGCCCAGAATTTTCCCGAGCGCTACGCTCTCAAGGACCAGGGGGCGATCCTCGATCCCGAGGCCATTGCTGAGGCCTATTGGCAACTCCACGCCCAGCCCCGCAATGCCTGGACCTTCGAACTCGACCTGCGCCCCTGGATGGAGCGCTGGTAAAGGGGCGGGTCAGCCCGGTCGGTCCAGGGCGGTCGCCAGCCGGGCCGCCGCGCCCTCGGTAAGCACCACCACCAGCTTCAACATTGCCCGGGTCGCCCCTACGAAGAACTTCCGCACCGCCTGCTCGTCCAGCGTTTCGAAATCCACCTCGGCCAGAATCACGGCTGGCGCCGCCTGGCCCTTGAAGCGATACACCGACTCCACCAGCACATCGCCCTCCGTGTAGCGCGGCTGGCCGAAGAGGTCGTATTCACCGCTGAAGCGGATCAGCGCGTTGCTCCCCAGCCGGTCCAGTCCCAGCAGGGCCGAGTGATCCCGGCCGTGGAAGCTCACGATGGCCACGTCCTCCTTGCGGAAGCCCGCCGAGTAGCACAGGCGGATCGCCTCCTTCACCCGCTCCCGCAGGCCAGCCTCGTCGGCGTAGGTGAGGAATTCCACCTCGGCGGATTCGAAGGGTGCTGCTGCCTCAATCTGCACATCGGCGGGCAGCAGCGCCTGCAGCATGCGCACGATGCTGCGCGGGCTGCGGTAGTTGGTCATGGCCTGGAGGCCCACCCAGCCGGGCAGGGCCACCGGGGCGCGGCCGTAGAGGTTCTGCAGCGGGTCTTCCAGCCAGATCAGGCGCGCGTCCGGCCGGGCCAGCGCCAGTACCTGATCGCGCCAGTCCTCGGAGAAATCCTGGCCCTCGTCCACGATCACCGAATCAAAAAGCCAGTCGTCCGTGACCGGCAACGCCGCGGCCTCCGCCACCAGCCGCGCAAAGGCCTCCGCGGCGGCAAAGTCCGGCACCCGCCCGGCCGCCCGCAGGCGCGCGTCGCACAGCATGTGGAAGGTCCCCGCCCAGCCCCCAGCCGGGGCGATGGCGGCAAAGTGGTCCGCCAGGGGCCGGTTGAAGCACACGTAGAGCGGCCGGCGTCCCGCCGCCAGCGCCGCGCCGTATTCGGCCAGCGCCAACTGCGTCTTGCCCGACCCGGCGGTGCCCCTCACCCGCAGCCGAAAGGGTGCGAAGTCCAGCCGCCGCGCCCACTCCGCCAGCCCGCCCGAAACGCGGGTCACCAGGGAGCGCGCCTGCCCCAGCAGGGCGCTCACGTCCGCCTCAAGGTGCAGCAGATCCCGGAGGAAGCGATGCACCTTGATGGCTCGCGGGTCCGCTTCGCCCAGCGGCAGGGCAGCCTGGATCACCTCCGCCAGCTTTTCCCGCCGCGTCGCATCGACGATCCGCGCCGCCTCCAGCCCGGCGCTGCCCGGGTTCCTCACCTGGTAGTCCGGGCAGTAAAGCAGATACTCCAGCCGTAGCGCCTCGCCCCCCAGCGCCGCCAGCAGCTTGCCGTGCAGCGCATGCACATTGCGCCCGATCTGCGCCGCTACCCGCACGCTCTTGCCTTGGTAACGTTTGACTAGCCCATCGGTTGTCTCGTCCAGAAACCCGCTCTTCTGCTCAATCAGCAGCACATCCCCGGCGCGATTGACGACAGCGAAATCCACCTCGCCATAAATCGAAAAACCGTGGGCCAGGCTGCTCCAATGCACGCCGTGGTAGACGGTGTAATCGTGGGGCAGCGTCCGCTCCAGAAAGGCGAGGGTTTCGATCTCGCGGGCGGCGGCACCGGTTACGGAAAGCTCGCGCCAGCCATCTGGGAAGACTTGGCCCATTGGAAGAATGAGGATAAAGCGCTCGAAGCCGTAGGCCTGATTACAACGCTATTTCTTACCGAGCCCCTTGCCGACTGCGTCCATGAGGTCACGCATGCTGCCTAGGAGCGCGTTGCTCGTTTCCGCCTTACGAGCCTGCTCACTTGGCGAACTAAAGATAACTGAGGTTGCAGCGGTAACTATCTGATCGCGGACTGACTGTTCTCGCGCAATGTCTCCGTAATTCGGTAGTGAATTAGCCACTGCAGCCTTGTGCGCATATTCTTCCTCAAAGTCGCGCTCCTTCTTGTATTGGCCGAATGCGAAGCCGCAAGCAGCAAAGAGCGGCAGTAGAACGACTGTGCGAATTGCGATGACCGGCCAGAACGCGGAGCCAGTCGGTAGCGACGTGGGTGTTGTCGGGGCCGCAATGGCGCTACTTACGACGTGGACAAAATCGAAGGTTGCATAGATCGCTGCGGCGCCTGAAATGATGCAAATCGTAAACCAGAGCATTCGCCCCTTGAAGAGTGCGTCCCGTCGCACACGAAAGGCTTCGGATAGCGAGCCCGCGATCGCCGGTGTTATTAATGTTCGAACATCCTTCTTTAATGCTTCGACTTCCGCATTGTTTCGGGTAAGGAGTTGAACCTCGGACGCGAGCGCTGCACGTTGAGCTTCGAGCTGAGCACCACCGGCAGCGAGGTACGGTATGCCGAACATTCTGGTGTGGTAGGCAAACCCGTCCAAGGTCATTGCGAAATTCTGGAAGGAAGATTGATCCCGCGTATTTGTTAGCTGGGTAAATGTATTGTGGGACGCTTGCGCTTGGCCTATTAGAGTGTTGAACGCCGTTTTAGTGATCAAGGTCAGTTCACCTGACGCAATGAGTGGTTCATAGGTTTGCCGAAGAAAAGCGATCATCGCCTTTACCTCTTCCATATTCGGTCCATCAAAGTCTGAGAAAACAGGACCGGATGTAAGAAAGTCTTCTGGCTTGCTATTGAAAAGCCGACTGATGATTTCAGTAAATTGGGAAGCGTTGGCAACGAGCGACATAGACGAAGTTTCGGTCGGTTAAATGCCCGACAATTCGGCGCCGAGCTTGCTTGAGTTTATGCCCTTTGGAAAGCCTCGGCGAGCCTCGGGATGAAATGGGGACAGGCCTCATTCAATGAGAGTAAGGCCTAGAGCCGGGATTCACGTATGCCTTGCCTCAGCATGCAGCTTTAGCCCTAATACCCCGATCACCATCAGAATCGTCTCAAACTCGGGACTGCGTTTCCCGGATAGCTCCTTGTAACGGCTCTCCCACAAAAGTCCCGCATCCCAGTGCGACCTTGGACATGTCCTTGGCGAGAGCTATATCGCCGATTGCCTTTGCAATGAAGGCTGCGTCGTCATTGGCTTCTTCCACGCCGGCCTCGATATAGGCGGCCATGTCCTTGGGAGTTCACAGGTGTTCCGCGACGTCGTAGCGAGTGGTGGTGGTCTTGGGCATGGAGGCTACTGTAGGCCACATTGAGGGCGAAGGCGTTTGTTATGCAGGCTCACTTCCTGAGCCTTAGTGCCAGAATAATCCTGCCACACGGCTTTCCGCATTCGGGCCTTCCTGGGTTGTGGCAAAGACTGCTATTTACCGTGCTGTTAACAGCATGGTTTAATGGACTATCAAACCTACCTTTGGAGTGCGAGCTATGTCCACCATCAGCGCCAACGACCTCAAAACCAAAGGCGTCTCCGCCATCGAAGCCGCCCTCGAAGATCAGCCGGAGGCGGTTATCTCAGTGCGCGGCAAGGACCGCTACGTGGTGATGGAGCTTGCCCAGTACCACCATCTGCGGGAATGCGAATTGGAGGCGGCGTTGGCCGAGACGCGGGCCGATGTGGCGGCAGGGCGTTTTGTGAAAGAGTCGGCCGAGGCGCATCTGGCGCGGATCGACAAGGCGCAGTGACCGCCCGATGGCCTATGTCCTGGTTTTCACCGAGCAATACACTCGCCGAGCGGCGCGCTTCATTAAGCGTCATCCGGAACTGCGCCAACAGTATCTGAAAACTCTCCAGTTGCTCGCGGCCAACCCTTTTCATCCATCCTTGCGGCTGCACGCTTTGAGCGGGCGCCTCGCGGGACTGCATTCGGTGTCGATCAATCTTTCCTACCGCATCACCATCGAGATCCTGATTCAGGATCAGGAGATCATCCCCATCAACGTGGGGGACCACGACGCGGTGTATTGACCGCGGTCTCCTGCCGCGACCGTCCCGCGAGGCGCGGTTACGCCTGTGTCACGCGGGATGGCGTCGCGGGGTTGGTGGCCTTGCCCGCCGGCTTGGCGGGAATCTCGAACCAGAAGAGGCTGCCGACGCTGAGGGTGCTTTCCACGCCGATCTGGCCGCCCATGGCTTCCACCAGCCGTTTGCACAGGGTGAGGCCGAGGCCGGTGCCGCCGTACTTGC
>JAEUNX010000111.1 GCA_016791025.1 Zoogloeaceae bacterium
CTCGCCAGCCAGGTGAAGAACAAGGGGATGAACAGGGGGGCGATGAAGGTCGCGGCGAGCATGCCGCCCACGACGCCGGTGCCCATGGAGCGCCGGGCGGCGGCGCCGGCGCCGGTGGACAGCGCCAGGGGCAGGACGCCCAGCACGAAGGCCAGGGAGGTCATGACGATGGGGCGGAAGCGCAGGCGGGCGGCTTCCACCGCGGCCTCCATCACGGGCATGCCCTCGGCCATCTTCTGGGCGGCGAACTCCACGATCAGGATCGCGTTCTTTGCCGCCAGCCCCACCAGCACCACCAGGCCGATCTGGAAGTAGATGTCATTGGGCATGCCGCGGACGAGCACCAGCAGGAGGGCGCCGAGCATGGCGAAGGGTACGGCCATGATCACCGCCAAGGGCAGGGACCAGCGCTCATACTGGGCGGCGAGGATGAGGAACACCATGACGATGCCGAAGGAGAAGGCGATGATCGAGGCCTTGCCGGTGCGCTTTTCCTGGAAGGCCTGGCCCACCCATTCGGTGCGGAAGCCCTCCGGCAGGGTCTGGCTGGCGACTTCCTCCACGGCTTTGATGGCGTCGCCCGAGCTGTACCCCGGGGCGGAGTTGCCCAGGACCTTGGCCGCGACGAAACCATTGAAGCGTTCCACCATCTCCGCGCCGGTCACGGTCTTCACCGTAGCCACCGCCGAAAGGGGCACCATCGCCCCGCTGGCGGTGCGCACATAGGGCTTGAGGAGATCCTCCGGATTCATCCGGTACGGCGCGTCGGCCTGGAGCTGGACCTTGTAGGTTTTCCCGCCCCGGTTGAAGTCGTTGACGTACAGGGTGCCGGTGGTGGCCTGGAGCGTCGCGTAGAGGTTGCTCAGGGGAATGCCCATCGACAAGGCCTTGGGTTCATCCACCTCGACATACAGCTGGGGCGCGCTGACCCGGAAGAAGGTGTTGAGGCCGGTGAGTTCCGGGCGCTTCCTGAGCTCTTCGACGAACTGGTTGGAGACCTGGGCGAGGTGGCGGGCGTCACCATCGGCCCGGTTCTGCACATACACCTCGAAGCCACCGGCCGTGCCGAGGCCCTGGATGGGGGGGGGATTGAACACCAGGCCCATGCCGTCTGGCAGACTCATACCCACCCCCATGAACTTGGGCGCCATGTCGATGGTGGTGACCTGACGTGCCTCCCAGGGCTTGAAGACAATGAAGGTGGTGGCGACGCTCGCTCGGTTGTTGCCGGTGATGAAGTCGATGCCATTCACGAAGAAGATGTTTTCGATGTCATCGCTCATCACGCCTTTACGCATCTGTTCCGAGCTGGCAAAGGTGCGCTTGGCCGAGGCGCCATCTGGCAGGGTGACGAAGCCGAACAGATAGCCCTGATCCTCCGCCGGCACGAAGGAGCCCGGCACGATGCGCAGCAGCCAGGCGGTGGCGCCGATGGTGAGGAGGAACACCAAGGTCCCGATGATGCCGTGGCGCAGGGTGAGTCCCACCGTGCCAGTGTAGCGTCGTGTGACCGCATCGAAGAATCGATTGAAGGAGCGGAAGAGGGGTTTTTCCTCCTCGTGGGGCTGGAGCAGCAGGGCGCAAAGGGCCGGCGTGAGGGTCAGGGCGACGATGCCGGAGATCACCACCGCCACCGCCACCGTCACGGCGAATTGCTGGTAGAGCTTGCCGGCGATGCCGCCCAGGAAGGCCACCGGCACGAACACCGCGCACAGTACGAGGACGATCGCCACCACTGCGCCGGAGACCTCCCGCATGGCTTCAATGGCCGCGGCCTTGGGCTTGAGCTTCTGCTCCCGCATCAGGCGCTCGACGTTCTCCAGCACCACGATGGCGTCATCGACCACGATCCCGATGGCGAGCACCATGGCAAAGAGGGTGAGGGTGTTGATGGAGAAGCCGAACAGCCACATGCCGGCGAAGGTGCCGATCAGCGACACCGGCACCGCCACGATGGGGATCAGGGTGGCGCGCCAGTTTTGCAGGAAGAGGAATACCACCGCGAGCACCAGCAGCGCCGCCTCCGCCAGGGTCTTCAGCACCTCGGTGGCGGAGGCTTCGATGAAGCGGGTGGTGTCGTAGGGGATGAAATACTCCATGCCTTCGGGGAAGCGGGTCTTCATCTCCTCGAAGCGGGCCCGCACGGATTTGGCGGTGTCCAGGGCGTTGGCGCCGGACTGGAGATAGACCCCCATGCCGGACACCGGCACCCCGTTCACCGCCGTGGAGCGGTCGTAGGACTCGGCACCCAGCTCCACCCGCGCCACGTCCTTGATCCGGACCAGGCCAGTCGGGCCATTGGCCCGCAGGATGATGTTGCCGAAATCCTCCGGCGTCAGGAGCCGGCCTTTGGCGGTGACGGTGTAGGTGAGCTGCTGCCCGTCCATCACCGGCTCCTGGCCGATCTTGCCCGCGGCGTTCTGGGTGTTCTGCACCTGGATCGCGGCGGCGATGTCGGAAGTCGTGATGCCCAGCTTAGCCATCACGTCCGGCTTGAGCCAGACCCGCATCGCGTAGATGGCGTCGAACTGCTGGGCGTCGCCCACGCCGGGGATGCGGCGGATTTCCTCGATGATGTTGGTGGCGACGTAGTTCGACAGGAACAGGGTGTCGAACTTGCCCGAAGGCGAGCGCACGGCCGCGAAGAGCAAGATGTTGTTGGAGCGCTTCTGCACCAGCACACCGGTACGCCGCACATCGTCGGGCAGGCGGGGTTCGGCCACCTTGACGCGGTTATTGACCGCGATCAGGGCGGTGTCCGGGTCGGTGCCCACTTCGAAGGTGGCGGTGATGCTCACCGTGCCGTTGGAGGTGCTCTGGGAGTTGTAGTAGAGCAGCCCCTCAACGCCGGAGAGCTGCTCCTCGATGGGGGCCGCGACGGTCTTGGAAAGGGTTTCAGCATTGGCGCCGGGATAGGTCGCGGAAATGATCACCGTGGGGGGGGTGATCTCCGGGTACTGGGCCACCGGCAGGGTCAGGGAGGCCATGAGGCCGGCGATCACGATGACGATCGAGATCACCGACGCAAAGATCGGGCGGCTGATGAAAAAGCGCGACATGGCGAATCCCTCAGGCTGGCCGGCGGGCCGCGTGCACCCCCTCGGGAGACAACGAACTCAGGGTGCGGGGGGATTCGGCGCTGGCCTTCGGCTGGCCCGCAGGCGGAGCGGGCGGCGGCAGCGTGGCCTTGTCCACCACAGGCATGCCGGGCCGCAGCTTGATGAGGTTGTCCACGATCACCTTGTCGCCGGCGGCGAGGCCTTCCGTCACCACCCAATCCTTGCCCACCCATTCCGCCGTCTTGATGGGCCGGGGTGTGACCTTGCCTTCGGGTCCGATGAGCATCACCAGCCGACCCTGATCGGTCTGGAGCACGGCGGCCTGGGGCACCAGGAACACGTTGTCCCGGGTGGCTGCGTGAATGCGGGCGCGGACGAACTCCCCGGGCAGGATCTTGCCCCCCGGATTGGCAAACTCCGCCCGCAGCTCCAGGGT
>JAEUNX010000113.1 GCA_016791025.1 Zoogloeaceae bacterium
ATCGCCAGCATCGGAGTCCTGATCCCCTGGCTGCTCATGTATTACGTCTGGTAGCCGCCCCACCCCATCGACCGATGGCCGAACCGGCCCATACCCTGTTCGCCTGCGGGCAGCCATGGTATAAAGCGCGCCCCGTTGCCCCGCAGCAATGAAAACGGCCTTCCAGAAGGAAGGCCGTCGGAAAAGCTGGTGCCGGGGACGAGACTCGAACTCGTACACCTTGCGGCGGCGGATTTTGAGTCCGCTGCGTCTACCGATTCCGCCACCCCGGCACGGGTAAGGGCCGCGATTATCCGCTATTCTCAAGGGAGCCACAAGCGCATGTCCTGGACGCTGGATGACTTCGACTACCCCCTACCGGCTGAGCGGATCGCCCAGGCGCCCCTCGCCTCCCGCAGTGCGAGCCGTCTGCTGCGTGTGGCCGATGGGGAATTCGAGGACGGCCATTTCGCGGATCTGCCAGACTGGCTGCGGCCGCAGGATCTCCTCGTCTTCAACGACACCCGGGTGCTACATGCCCGCCTGCTCGGCACCAAGGAAAGCGGCGGCCAAGTGGAGGTGCTGGTAGAGCGGCCCATCGGCCCCCACGAGGCCATCGCCCAGGTCCGGGCCAGCAAATCCCCCAAGCCCGGATCCCGGCTCCATCTGGGCGAGGGACTGACGGTCGAGGTGCTCGGCCGGGTGGGCGAGTTCTACCACCTGCGGTTTCCAGAGGATGAGGAGATCGTCCACCTCCTCGAGCGCCACGGCCGGCTGCCCCTCCCGCCCTACATCGAGCGGGCGGCCGACGATGCCGACGAAACTCGCTATCAGACCGTCTATGCGCGCCATCCGGGCTCGGTGGCCGCCCCCACCGCCGGCCTGCACTTCGATGACGCGCTGCTGGCGCGGCTCACAGAGGGCGGAGTCGGGACGGCTTACCTGACCCTGCATGTCGGCGCAGGCACATTTCAGCCGGTCCGCGTCCACCACCTCGCCGAGCACCGCATGCACCGGGAACGGTACGTCCTGCCGGCCGACACGGTGGCCGCCATCGCCGCCACCCGTGCGGCGGGGGGACGGGTCATCGCCGTCGGCACCACCAGCCTGCGGGCCCTGGAGGCCGCCGCCCAGGCCGGCCCCCTGGCCGCCGGCGCCGGGGAAACCGAGCTTTTCATCCTCCCCGGCTATCGATTCCAGGTGGTTGATGCCCTGATCACCAATTTCCACCTTCCCAAATCCACCCTGCTGATGCTGGTCTCGGCCTTTGCCGGGGTGTCGACCATCCGGCACGCCTACGCCCACGCCATAGACCAGGGCTACCGCTTCTTCAGCTATGGTGACGCCATGTTCCTGCCCCAACGCAATGATGCACTTTGACCTTCTCGCCACCGACGGCCAGGCCCGCCGCGGACGCCTGACCCTGAACCACGGAGAGGTGGAGACGCCGGTCTTCATGCCGGTGGGCACCTACGGCACGGTCAAGGCCATGACCCCGGCCAGCATGGAGACCATCGGCGCCCAGATCTGCCTGGGCAACACCTTCCATCTCTGGCTGCGGCCAGGCCTGGAGATTGTGGGAAGGCATGGCGGTCTGCACCGATTCATGGCCTGGGACCGGCCGATCCTCACCGACTCCGGCGGGTTCCAGGTCTTCTCCCTCGGGGCCCTGCGCAAAATCAGCGAGGAAGGGGTGAAGTTCGCCTCGCCGATCGACGGATCGAAGCTCTTCCTGACTCCCGAGATCTCGATGGATATCCAGCGGGTGCTGAATTCCGACATCGTGATGATCTTAGATGAATGCACGCCATACCCGGCCAGCCTCGACGAGGCGGCCCAATCGATGCGCCTTTCCCTGCGCTGGGCGCGACGCTCCCGCGACGCTTTTGACCGCTCCGAGAACCCCAACGCCCTCTTTGGCATCGTTCAAGGCGGAATGTACGAAAGCCTGCGGGACGAGTCCCTGGCCGGCCTCGCCGACATCGGCTTTGACGGCTATGCGATCGGGGGATTGTCGGTGGGCGAGCCCAAGGAAGACATGCAACGCATCCTCACCCACACCGCCCCCCAGCTCCCGACAGACCGCCCACGCTACCTGATGGGGGTCGGGACCCCGGAGGACATCGTTGAGGCGGTTTCCCGGGGCATCGACATGTTCGACTGCGTGATGCCCACCCGCAATGCCCGCAACGGCTGGCTATTCACCCGTTTTGGCGACATCAAGATCAAGAACGCCCGCCACAAGACGGACACGGGGCCCCTGGACCCCTCCTGCGATTGCTATACCTGCACCCATTTCACCCGCAGCTACCTGCATCATCTCCATCGTACCGGCGAGATTCTCGGCGCCATGCTCAATACGGTGCATAACCTGCGCTACTACCAGATCCTGACGGCGGAACTTCGAGCCGCCATTCAGGCCGAAGACCTGGCCGGATTTCAGCGCCGCTTTGCTGCCGACCGCGCGCTGGAGCCCCGCTGAAGTTTCAGTTCCCCGGGTCAGCCTGGACCAGCCTGATATAATCGTAAGTTTTCGACGAACAACTTTGGAGTTGCAACGTGCTGATTTCCAATGCCTACGCCCAGACCACCGCCGCAGACCCGACCGGGGGCCTGATGGGGATTCTCCCCATGGTGGCGATGTTCGCCCTGCTGTGGTTCCTCATGATTCGTCCCCAGATGAAGAAAGCCAAAGAGCACAAAGCCCTGGTGGAGGCCCTGGCCAAGGGTGACGAGGTCATCACTCAGGCGGGCATGGCGGGCAAGATCGCCGACGTCGGCGACACCTATCTCCTGCTCGAAGTGGCGGAGGGTGTCCAGATCAAGTTTCAGAAGCAGGCCGTCGGCGTGGTGTTGCCGAAAGGGACACTGAAGACGCTTTAAGCCCGTCGAGCGCCCTGCGGGGCGCATGCCGCTTTTTTGCCACACCGCCGCCGGATCCCTCATGAATCGCTATCCGCTCTGGAAGAACCTCCTCATCGGCCTGATCCTGCTCTGGGGATTGATCTACACCCTGCCCAATTTCTATGGTGAGGTGCCCGCCGTCCAGGTCTCCAGCGCAAAGGCGACGCAGAAACTCGATCCGGCCGCCATCACTGCGCGGGTGGGAGAGGCCCTGACCACTGCCAAGATCAGCGCGGACGGAATCTTCGCCGACGCCACCAGCGTGCGCGCCAGGTTTGCCAGCGCCGACACCCAACTCCAGGCCAAGGATGCTATCGAGCGGGCGCTGAACCCAGATCCGACCGATCCGAACTACGTGGTGGCGCTCAACCTGCTGTCCGCGTCACCGGCCTGGCTAACCTCGATTCACGCTTTGCCCATGTACCTGGGCCTCGACTTGCGGGGCGGGGTGCATTTCCTCCTCCAAGTGGACATGAACGGTGCGGCCACCAAGCGCCTTGACGCGACGGTGGGAGATCTGCGGACCCTCCTGCGGGACAAGAATGTCCGCCACGCCGGCATCTCCCGGGAGGGCCAAAGCATCGCCGTGCGCTTCCGCGATGCCGCTACCCGCGATGCGGCCCGCACTGCTATTGGCAATTACACCGGCGATTTGCAACTGGTGGACCGGGACGACGGCCCCGAGGACTTGCGCTTGACGGCCACCCTCACTCCGCCGGCCAAGCTGCGCCTGCAGGAGTTCTCCCTCAAGCAGAACATCACAACTCTGCACAATCGGATCAACGAATTGGGGGTGGCCGAGCCAGTCATTCAGCAGCAAGGGGCCGACCGCATCGTGGTCCAACTCCCGGGTGTCCAGGATGTCGCCAAGGCCAAGGACATCCTCGGTCGCACCGCCACCCTGGAGGTTCGGATGGTGGACGACACCCCCGGAGCGTTGGAGGGCGCCCTGGCGGGAACCGTGCCCCCGGGAACCGAGCTGTATACCGAACGTGGCGGCCGCCCTCTTCTGGTGAAAAAGCAGGTCGTCCTGACCGGTGACCGCCTCACCGACGCCCAGCCCGGGTTTGATGGCCAGACCCACGAACCGGCCGTGCACCTCACTTTGGACGCCGCTGGCGCGCGGATTTTCCGCGACGTTACCCGGGAAAACGTCGGTAAGCGAATGGCGATTCTGCTGATCGAAAAGGGTAAGGGTGAAGTCATCACGGCCCCGGTGATCCGTAGCGAAATCGGCGGCGGGCGAGTGCAGATCTCCGGGCGGATGAATACCGTCGAAGCGACCGACACGGCACTGCTGCTACGGGCCGGATCCCTCGCGGCGCCGATGGAGATCATCGAGGAACGCACCGTGGGCCCAAGCCTGGGAGCCGAAAACATCACCAAGGGCTTCCATTCCACCCTTTGGGGCTTCATAGCCATCGCTGTGTTCATGAGCGCCTATTACTTGCTCTTCGGCTTTATCTCCGTCACTGCCCTGGCTGCGAATCTGCTTCTTCTAGTGGCGCTCTTGTCCTTGCTGCAGGCGACTCTAACCCTCCCGGGTATTGCTGCCATCGCCCTGACCCTGGGCATGGCCATCGACGCCAACGTCCTGATCAACGAGCGGGTGCGAGAAGAATTGCGCAATGGCGCCACCCCCCAGGCGGCCATCACCGCGGGATACGACCGGGCCTTCGACACCATCCTTGATTCCAACATCACAACCCTGATCGCCGGTATCGCCTTGCTCGTGTTTGGCTCGGGCCCGGTGCGCGGATTTGCGGTGGTTCATTGCCTCGGGATTCTCACCTCCATGTTCAGTTCGGTGCTTGTCTCCCGGATGTTGGTAAATTTCATCTACGGTCGCCGGCGCAAGGTCGAAAAGCTCTCCATCGGGCAGGTCTGGAAGCCCGCCACCCAGTGATCGTTGGCCGGGCCCCGTGTGAGCCCGGTCCCTACCGAGGTTAGGACCATGGAATTCTTCCGCATCAAGAAAGACATCCCTTTCATGCGCCATGCAGTGGTGTTCAACGTCATTTCGTTGATCACCTTCCTGTTGGCCGTTTTCTTCCTTTCCACCCGGGGCCTCCACTTGTCGGTCGAATTCACCGGCGGAACTCTGATGGAGGTCCATTACTCCGAAGCGCCCGCCCTGGATACCGTCCGGGAGGCCCTGGCGAAGGAAGGCTTTGCCGACGCCCAGGTGCAGAATTTCGGCAGCGCCCGCGACGTACTGATCCGTCTCCCCAACCGCGACGGTTCGGACAGCAATAGCGTGGCAGAAAAGGCCAAAGGAACTCTGGCCAGCGTCGGGGGCCCCGCGGCAGAGATCCGCCGGGTGGAATTCGTGGGACCGCAAGTTGGCAAGGAACTGGCGACGGATGGAGCCATGGCCCTGCTATTGGTGATAGCGGGCATCATGATCTACTTGGCGATGCGCTTCGAATGGCGGTTTTCAGTTTCTGCGATCATTGCCAACCTTCATGACGTGATCATCATTCTCGGTTTTTTCGCCTTCTTTCAGTGGGAGTTTTCCCTGCCGGTCCTGGCGGCCGTGTTAGCGGTGCTGGGTTACTCGGTGAATGAATCGGTAGTGGTCTTCGACCGGGTGCGGGAGACCTTCAAGAAGAAGCGCCAACTGACCACGCCGGAGGTACTCGATCATGCGATCACCAGCACCATCTCTCGAACGGTGATCACCCACGGATCGACCCAGATCATGGTGTTGTCGATGCTCCTTTTCGGCGGTGAGACGCTGCACTATTTCGCCCTGGCTTTGACCATCGGAATTTGCTTTGGGATCTATTCGTCGGTCCTGGTCGCCAGTCCGCTGGTGATGTGGCTGGGCGTGTCCCGGGAACAATTCATCAAGCCGAAAAAGGAAAAGCAGGAGGCGGTGGTCTGACCTAGACCAACACTTCCTGCTTCGTCTCACCGGCCCGCCCCATTGGGCAACGAGGACCTTGCGATCCGCCCAAGGTCGACGGGAGCGACATCATCGGCCGAGGCGTAACCAACTCACCGTGTCCTGGAGCTGGCCAGACAGCTGGTGCATGCGGTTTGCGCTGCCCGCGGCGTCGCCAGCCACTGCGCTATTTCGCTCCGACAACCCCGCCAGCACATTGGTCCGCTGAACCAGGTCCTCATGGGCCCGTTCCTGTTCAAGCAGGGCCGTATTGATGTCAGCCACCAAGGCCACTACCTCGGTCGTTCGCTGGTAGATGGCCGCCATCGTATCGTCGGCTTGACGGGCCCGGTCTGCACCGGCATTGACGCTCCGCACGACTTGGCCAATCCCGTCCACCGCCTTGGCCGCGGTGTCGTTCACTTCAGTGATCAGGCGGTGAATCTCATTTGTCGAGGCCGCTGTTCGTTCCGCCAATTTTCGCACTTCGTCTGCCACCACCGCAAAACCCCGGCCAGATTCGCCAGCCCGCGCGGCTTCGATCGCCGCGTTCAAGGCGAGCAGATTGGTCTGATCCGCCACCTCACGGATCATGTCGATCACCCGCGTAATCCGCTCCGAAGCGTTACCAAGTTGCGCAAGGCCCTGAGCCGCTTCGGCCGTGAGGTTTTCGATTCGGCTCATCTCGCGGACGGTTTCACCCATGATCTCGCGGCCGTTGCCCACCAGCGTCCCCGAGTTTTCGCTGGCCTCCCGGGCATTGCCGGCGCTGCGGGCAATCTCTTCCAGATTGGCTGACAACTCTTCCACCGTGCTGGCGATGCCGGCAGCAGAGTCACTGGCCGAGTGGGCGCTGTCCGAGAGTTCCTCGGCCACCCGATTGAGCTGCTGGGCGGCGCCATCGACCCCCTGGATCGCCGAATGGGTGGAAGTCACGAATTCCCGCAGGCGCGCCTGCATACGGCGCATCGAGTCCAGAACATTTCCCGGCCGGGGGTGATGGATCTCGACATCCCGCGCGAGATCCCCCTGCGTAATCGCATCGACCACCCCGGTCGCGTAAGCCGGCTCGCCCCCCAAAGCACCCAAGATCTGCCTCCGCAAGCCCACCAACGCGCCAACAGTCAGCAATAAGACGGCGCACTCCAGACCCACGATGATCCACTTGTCCCGCGCCAGTTCGTCATGAGCGATCTGGCGTTGCAACAGCGCCGATTTCTGCACTCGCTCAAGAAAAGGATCCATGGCGGCAAATAGCGCATCGGCCCGCGCATCAAATCCCGTCGTCGGCTGCTGCATGATCAGATTGCCTGCTTGACGACCTTCCTTGAGGTATGTTCTAGCCATCCCGCGCCCGGTTGCATCAAACTCGCGAAAAAGCATCTGAATCGCACCGATTTCGGTCGCCATGTCGGGAAACCAACCCCGAATCTTTTCCAGTTCGCCAATACCGGCGTCGAAATTTTCTGTCGCTTTGGCAAACCCTTCCTCGTTTCCGGTTGCACACACGTCGGTCAGGAACTGCTGGACCTGCACAACTCGGAATTGGAACCCCTGCGCCGCCTGAGCTGCCTCTGCATACCGGGTGGACTCCCCGAACTGCCCCTCCACACTTCGCACCATCGTGAGGGTGACCGCCAGTAGCAGGATCAGGAAAGCTGCGAGGGCAGCCACGGTGAGGGCGATGAGTTTGCGGATAGACATTTTATGGTCCGGTCTTGGCGCCAAAGTAATAGTCGGGCAACAAACCGCTTTACGGCACTAAACCCATAGCCTTGAGACGCCCCACCCAGGAACGCCCGCTATACCGCAGTCGTCTTCTTGAAGTCTGAAGCGACGAAAAACAACGCGTGGAGAAGGTATTGCGCCCACCCTGGGGGTGGGCGCCCGGGTTAATTACACCCGGCCAATGGCGTGATACTCGATGCCAAGTTCCCGAATCACATCCGGGTCGTACATATTGCGCCCATCGAAGATAACAGGGGCCTTGAGGCGGCTCTTGATGGCATCGAAATCCGGACTGCGAAACTCCTTCCATTCCGTCACGATGAGCAGGGCGTCCGCGCCTTCCAGCGCACTCTTGGGACGGCCGGCGTAAGAGAGGCGTGGGTCATCGCCAAAGATCCGCTCCGCCTCCTGCATGGCTACCGGATCATAGGCCGTCACAGAGGCTCCACGCTTGAACAGCTCGCTGATGATGACCCGGGATGGCGCCTCCCGCATGTCATCGGTATTGGGCTTGAATGCAAGCCCCCATAGCGCGAAGCGCCGTCCCGTGAGATCGCTGCCAAAACGCTTCTCGATCTTGTGGATGAGGACATGCTTCTGGGCATCGTTAGCGTCCTCCACAGCCCCCAACACCTTGAGATCGTGCCCGTGCTCCTTGGCCGTCTTGATGAGAGCTTTTACGTCCTTGGGAAAGCAGGATCCGCCATAGCCGCAGCCAGCGTACAAAAAGTGCCAGCCAATGCGGGGATCGGAACCGATGCCCTGTCGAACCAATTCGATGTCGGCCCCAAGGGTCTCCGCGAGATTGGCGAGTTCATTCATGAAACTGATGCGCGTCGCAAGCATCGCGTTGGCGGCATACTTGGTCATTTCCGCCGACCGGATATCCATGAAGACCAGCTTTTCATGCTTGCGTTGGAAGGGGGCGTAGAGTTGGCGCATGTGGGCAGTGGCCTGCTCGTCTTCCGCCCCAACGACGATACGGTCCGGCCGCATGAAGTCTTCAATCGCAGCCCCTTCCTTAAGGAACTCAGGATTCGAGACGACGCTGAAGCTTAGATCGGCACCCCGCTCCCGCAGCGCCTCGGCCACTGCCGCGCGAACCTTGTCGCCGGTGCCAACCGGCACGGTGGATTTATCCACCACGACCCGGTAGCCGTCCATGTACTTGCCAATGTTGCGGGCGGCCGCCAGCACATACTGCAGATCGGCCGATCCATCCTCGTCCGGCGGTGTCCCGACCGCAATGAACTGAATGACTCCAAATCGGGCGGCCTTTTCCACGTCGGTGGTGAAGCTCAGCCGCCCTGCATCCACGTTGCGGCGGACCACTTCGAGCAAGCCCGGCT
Source organism: Zoogloeaceae bacterium (assembly GCA_016791025.1). Lineage (GTDB taxonomy): Bacteria > Pseudomonadota > Gammaproteobacteria > Burkholderiales > Rhodocyclaceae > JAEUNX01. Next base: position 8,848 of record JAEUNX010000113.1, read on the forward strand.
CATGGATGGGGATCCCACCCTCTTCGAGGATCCGAATCTTTTCTGGATCCAGGTCGAGGCAGAGCACGTCGTTGCCGACATCCGCCAAACATGCTCCGGAGACAAGGCCCACGTAGCCTGTCCCGATCACCGTTACCTTCATGTGGCTGTCCTCCTTCTTGTGCGGTTCGCTGGGCTTAGGGCACCAAATCGAACTCTTCGGTACGACGCGGCGGATAAGTCTCCCAACCGCCGCAGGCGGGGCAACGCCAATAGAACTGGCGGGCCTTGAAACCACAGCTATCACAGCGATAGCGCGCCACCCGCCGGGTGTGGCCGTGGATGAGCTGCTTCATCAATTCAATATCCTGGCGCTGATCCGGTGTCGCCGTGAGGAGCGCTGCCTCCAGAAGCTTGTCCAGTCCGAGCAGCGTCGGATTGCGGCGCAACTCCTCCCGAACCAGTTCGTAAGCCTGCTGGGGTCCAGCTTTTTCAAGCTCCCAGTGAAATACCTCATCGAGAAGATCGAGGGATGGATGCTGGTCTAGGTACGCCCTCAGCAACGCCATTCCCTGTTCGTCGCGCCCCAGCCGGCGGTGGGCGTCCATGATCCGCTCGGCCACCAGGGCCAGATAGACTGGATCCTGATTTTCGACCTTCTTCCAGACCGCCAACGCCGCCTCATCCTGCCCCTCCGCAACGGAGATATCACCGAGGATCAAACTCGCCCGCACCGATTTGGGATTGACCGTCAAAGCATGTTGCACAGCGTCCCGCGCAGCCCCCAAGCGCGAATTGGCGAGCTCGGCACTTGCCACCTCGCAGTGGAAATTGCCGACTTCCTTACGCCAGAGGAGGCTTTCGTGATCCGGCAACGCCTGGGCTGCCTCGATGGCCCGGACCCAGTCCTTTTCCTGCTGATAGATCTCAAGGAGGTACTGGAGCGCCTTGTCATTCAGGCGCGTTCCACGCAGACGATTGAAAACTGACTCCGCTCGGTCCAGAAGGCCGGCCTTGAGGAAATCCTGTCCCAGTTCCTCCAGGGCCTGGAGTCTTTGCTCCTCCGAGAGGTCATCCCGTTCGACCAGATTCTGATGCATGCGGATGGCGCGATCCGTCTCGCCGCGGCGGCGAAAAAGACTTCCGAGGGCAAAATGGAGCTCCACCGTGTTAGGGTCGATCTTGACTGCCTCAATGAAAGCATCGATCGCCTTGTCAGGCTGCTCGTTGAGGAGAAAATTCAATCCACTGAGATAGGATCGGGGCAGGGTGCGGGACTCCTGCACGACCTGACGAATGTCGATCCGGGCTGCAACCCATCCCAAGGCAAAAAACAATGGCAGGGCCAGCAGCCACCAGAGCTGGATCTCCATGGCCTAGAAGGCTTCGGGGGCGTCGCCGTCCGGCACTGGAGCTGCCTGGCTAGCGATTGCAGGACGATTGGCACTGCGCCGCAGGCGGCCGATTTCCCGCCTTTGCTTGAGAAGGGATGCCAGGGTCGCGGTCACACCGAGAACGGCTCCCGCGGCAAAGAAGATCACCATGACAAACACCAGCGGCAATTTCCACTCGGCGCCAAAAAAGAAATGCAGGGAGACGAGTTGATCATTCTTGACGGCGAAGCCGAACAGGAAGAGGAAAAGGATGCCTCGCAGGAACCACATGATCCATTTCATGGCGGAGGATTATCCCTGAGCCGCCGGCAAAAAAGAAGGCGGCCGAAGCCGCCTTGATCGATCCGAATCGGATGGACGGTCCTCAAACGACCATATCCACCCGCTCGCGCAATTCTTTTCCCGCCTTGAAATGCGGTACGTACTTCTGCGGAACTTTCACCTTCTCGCCCGACTTCGGATTCCGCCCGACCCGCGGGGGCCGGTAATTCAACGCGAAGCTACCGAAGCCGCGAATCTCGATGCGGCCGCCTTGCGAAAGCGAGTCGACCATCGCATCGAGAATCATTTTGACTGCGTAATCGGCATCCTTGGCGACCAGCTGCGGAAAGCGCTCCGCCAGCCGCAAAATCAGCTCCGATTTGGTCATGGCAGACAAGGCTTACTGCTTCTGCTCGTTGAGCTTGGCCTTGAGCAGCGCACCCAGGTTGGTGGTGCCACTCACCGTATCGGTCGCCGCCAGGCGCTCCATGGCTTCGGACTGCTCGGCCTGCTCCTTGGCGCGGACGGACAGGTTGATGCCACGGGACTTGCGATCCACGTTCACGATCATCGCCTCGACCTCATCGCCTTCCTTCAGGAGGGTGGAGAGATCATCGACGCGATGGGGGGCGGCTTCAGAAGCCCGCAGGTAGCCTTCTACTTCGTCGCCAAGACCGATCACCGCGCCCCGAGCATCCACCGATTTCACCGTGCCCCGCACGAGGCTGTTCTTTTCGTGGGTCGCAATGAAGTTGGTGAATGGGTCGCCTTCGAGCTGCTTGACGCCCAGGGAGATGCGCTCGCGCTCGACATCGATGGAAAGTACCACGGCCTCGACCTCGTCGCCCTTCTTGAAGCGGCGGACCGCTTCTTCGCCGTTCTCGCTCCAGGACAGGTCGGAAAGGTGGACCAGACCATCGATACCGCCTTCCAGGCCGATGAACACGCCGAAGTCGGTAATGGACTTGATCTGACCACGGACCTTGTCGCCCTTCTTGTGGTTGATGGCGAAATCGTCCCAAGGGTTGGACATGCACTGCTTCATGCCCAGGGAGATGCGGCGACGGTCTTCGTCGATCTCGAGGATCATCACTTCCACCTCGTCGCCCAGTTGAACGACCTTGGTGGGATGAATGTTCTTGTTGGTCCAGTCCATCTCGGAAACGTGGACGAGACCCTCGATCCCCTGCTCGACTTCCACGAACGCACCGTAGTCGGTGATGTTGGTGACCTTGCCGAACAGCCGGGTCCCCTGCGGGTAGCGGCGAGAGATACCCACCCACGGATCTTCGCCCAACTGCTTGAGGCCCAGGGAGACGCGGTTCTTTTCTTGGTCGAACTTGAGCACCTTGGCTTCGATCTCGTCGCCCACCGCCAGCACCTCGGAGGGGTGACGCACCCGGCGCCAGGCCAGGTCGGTGATGTGCAGCAGGCCATCGATGCCGCCCAGATCCACGAACGCGCCGTAATCGGTGATGTTTTTGACCACGCCCTTGACCACGGTGCCTTCCTTGAGGTTTTCGAGCAGCTTCTGACGCTCTTCACCCATGGTCTCTTCCAGCACGGCGCGGCGGGACACCACCACGTTGTTGCGCTTACGGTCGAGCTTGATGACCTTGAATTCGAATTCCTTGCCCTCAAAGGGCGTGGTGTCCTTGACGGGGCGCATATCGACCAGCGAACCCGGCAGGAAGGCACGGATGCTGTTGGTCATGACCGTCAACCCACCCTTGACGCGCCCACTGATCAGGCCCTTCACGAGGGTACCGTCGTTCAGCGCCTTTTCGAGATCGTTCCAGGCCGCGATGCGCTTGGCCTTGTCACGGGAAAGGCGGGTTTCACCATAGCCATCTTCCAGGGCTTCAATGGCGACCTGGATGTAATCGCCCGGCTGAACTTCGACTTCGCCCCGGTCATTCCGGAACTCGTCGATGTTGACATAGCTTTCGGATTTCAGCCCGGCATTCACCACCACGAAATTCTGGTCGACGCGGACCACTTCGGCGGTGATGACTTCCCCGGCGCGCATTTCCTGGCGGGCAAGACTTTCTTCGAAAAGAGCGGCAAAACTCTCCATGCTGAGTTCAGCGGAGGCGGTAGCAGTGGACATGAATGAAGGGACCCAAATGGCCAGCCAGATCTGGACGGCCGAACTAAGAAAGTTGATCAATCGCCCGGGCTGGCCGGGCACCACGTCACGTCGGAGAGCGCACCCGATCCAACACCTCGGCCACGACTTCGTCGACGGTCATGGCGCTGGAATCGATGAGGATCGCCTCCGGCATTTTCCGTAGGGGAGCCACTGGACGATTGGCATCTCGTTCGTCCCGCAGCCTAAGCTCCTGCGAAAGGTCGGAGATGTTAGCAGGCAACCCCTTTTCGATCAACTGCTTATAGCGGCGATCGGCGCGGGCCTCGACGCTTGCGGTCAGGAAGAATTTTTTCTCGGCGTCTGGAAAAATCACCGACCCCATGTCGCGGCCGTCAGCCACCAGCCCCGGCGGGCGGCGGAAATCCCTCTGGCGGCGTACCAAAGCCTCTCGAACCGATGGATAGGTTGCAACCCGGGATGCGCCCGCCGAACAGTCTTCAGTCCGGATGCCCGCTGTGACATCCTCGCCGCCGAGCAGAACCCGATCACCACGAAACTCCACATCCAGGCTCGACGCCGCTGCGGCGAGCCAGGCTTCGTCCTCCAGGGCCACGTCCGCCCGCAATGCAGCCAGGGCCACCAAGCGGTACAGCGATCCGCTGTCCAGGCAATGAAACCCGAGCGCATCCGCCACCTGGGCCGCCACCGTACCCTTGCCTGACGCCGACGGGCCATCGATGGCGATGACGGGCACCGGAGTCGCCACGGCCGAGAATGCCGTGAAGTAAGTTGGGAAGGTCTTATTCACGCACTTGGGATCATGGATCCGCACCGCGACGCCCCCGAGTGAAACCAGGGAGAAACACATGGCCATGCGGTGGTCGTCGTAGGTGTCGATACCCGCCTGGGAAATCAGGCGTGGGGGTGGGACCACCACGAGATAGTCTCCCCCCTCTTCCACCCGGGCGCCAACCTTGCGCAATTCAATGGCCATGGCGCTAATCCGGTCGGTTTCCTTCACCCGCCAGCTGGCAATATTGCGCAGGCGGCAGGGTCCATCGGCGAACAGGGCCGCCACCGCCAGGGTCATCGCCGCGTCCGGAATGTGGTTCAGATCCAGATCGAAGGCCTTCAGCTTCCCCTGGACCGGCCCTCGGGCCTCGATCCAGTTGTCGCCCATCTCGATCCGGACACCTAGCGCCTCCAGGGCTTCGGCAAACCGAACGTCCCCTTGGATGCTGTTTCGCCCGACGCCCTCGACCCGGACCGGCCCCCCGCCGATGGCGCCGGCAGCGAGGAAATAGGAGGCCGACGAGGCGTCGCCCTCGACAAAGATCGTCCCAGGGCTGCGATAACGCGCCCCCCCCGGCACGGTGAAACGGCGCCAGCCTTCCCGACGGACCTGCACACCGAACCGGGCCATGAGGTCGAGGGTGATCCCGATGTACGGTTTGGAAATCAACTCCCCCACCACTTCGACAGTGGTTTCGACGCCCGCCAGGGGCAACGCCATGAGGAGCGCGGTAAGAAACTGGCTGGATACGTCGCCCCGCACCCGCACGACACCGCCGGGGGTCAGCGTTCCCGGCATCACATGCAGCGGCGGATAACCGGATTCACCGAGGTAGGTCACCTGGGCGCCAAGTTGCCGCAAGGCGTCGACGAGATCACCGATTGGGCGTTCGTGCATCCGTGGCACGCCGGAAAGGCGGTAGTCGCCGCCGGAAAATGCCAGGGCGGCGGTCAGGGGCCGAAACGCCGTCCCCGCGTTACCCAGGAACAGGTCGGCCGCCTTGACCGGGAAGCCACCACCGACGCCCTGAACCTGATAGTCGTCGCGCCCCTCCTGCCGCACCCAGCGTATCCCCAGGCTCGCCAGGGCTTCCAACATCCTCGCCACATCATCGGATTCGAGAAGGTCGCGAATGTCGGTAACGCCATCGGCCAGGGCCGCCAGCAACAGAATTCGGTTCGAAATGCTCTTGGAGCCTGGAAGACGCACCGTCCCGTTGGCCCCGAGCAGGGGAGGAAGATCAAGGAATTCCACTATCGCCTCAAGCGTTCTGCCCTTGCCGGGCCCAGGCATTGCGGGCCTCCCGGGCGGTTTGGAAAAGGGCTTCGAGATCGTCGCCCTTGCCCGCCATGAGCAGTGCCCGCAGATAGGCCAGCTCGGCAAGATAGGCGTCCAGTTCGCCCAGGAGGGCCTGCCGATTGGCCATGCAGATGTCTCGCCACATCTCGGGATGGCTGCCGGCGATTCTTGTGAAGTCGCGAAATCCGCTGGCCGCGAAACTGAAGAGCTGCTTCGAGTTGGCTCGTCCGGCGAGATCATGAACCAGTCCGAAAGCCAGAAGATGAGGGAGATGGCTCACGGCGGCAAACACTCGGTCGTGCTCTTGCGGCGTCATCTCCTCAAGGACAGCACCACACGCTGCCCAGGCGGCCCGGACCTGGGCGACGGCTGCGACAGCATTTTCGGGCAGGGGCGTCACGACCACTTTGCGACCCTGGTAAAGCGTTGGAAAGGCTGCATCGACGCCGCTTTTTTCCGCCCCTGCAATCGGGTGAGAGGGCACCGCCTCACCCAGGTGGTGACCCAAGTGGCGATACATCGCCTCGATCACGTCCTTTTTGGTGCTGCCGGCATCCGTAACGACGGTGCCGGGCCGGAGGTGGGGAGCCATCGCGGCGAAGATCGCATTCATCTGGCCGACCGGGGCGGCCACGAGGACAAAGTCGGTACCGTCCAGCGCAGACGGCCAATCCTCGGCGACGCGATCGATCACGCCGAGCTCCCGCGCCCGCTCCAGGGCGGCGACCGAACGGCCAATCCCTACGATGCTGCCCACAACCCCGGCTTGCCGGAGGGCCAGGGCGAACGACCCCCCGATCAATCCAACGCCGCAGACGGCCAACTGACGAATTAAGGCCATGGCGGCTCAATCCAGGGCGCTGCGCAGGGCGGCCAGGAAGCGCGTGTTCTCCTCGGGCAATCCGATGGACACTCGCAACCAATCGGGGAGGCCATAACCCGCGATGGGCCGGACGATGACCCCCTGCCGCAGCAGGCGTGAATTCACCGCTGCAGCATTGCCCACCCGCAGGGTGACAAAGTTGCCCGCCGAAGGGATGCTCTCCAAGCCAAGCTCGGCCAGCCCAGCCAGAATCTGCGCCATTCCCCGCCGGTTCAATTCGGCCGACTTGGCGATGAACTCCAGGTCGTCCAGGGAGGCCTCCGCGGCGACCAGGCCGAGGACGCTGACATTAAAGGGCTGCCGCACCCGGTTCAGGAGGTCAATCACCTCCGGGTGCCCGAGGCCGTAGCCCACCCGCAAACCCGCCAAGCCATAGGCTTTGGAGAAAGTGCGGGAAATCAGCAGATTCGGGAACTCGTCCAGCCAGGAGATCGCGTCGTAAGCGTCGGCGGGGCCCAGGTATTCGGTGTAGGCCTCATCAAGCACGACCAGGACATCGCCGGGCACCTCCATCAGAAACTCCCGTACGGCCGCCCCGGGAAGGAAGGTCCCGGTGGGATTGTTCGGGTTGGCGATGAAGATCACTCTGGTGTCGGGCTGGATTGCCCGAGCCATGGCTTTTAGGTCGTGACCAAAATCCCGCGCGGGCACCTCGATGCCCCTGGCGCCGACCGTCTGCGTCGCCAGGGGATACACGGCAAAGGCGTAACGCGAAAACACGGCCGAGGTCTCACCGTTGAGGAAGGCCCGGGCCGCCATGTCGAGAACATCATTGGAACCATTGCCCAGCACAATCTGCGATGCGTCGACCCCGAAGCGCCGGGACAAGGCCTGCTTGAGCGCAAAGCCGTTCCCGTCGGGGTACCGCGGCACATCGCCCAGGCATCGCCGCACGGCGTCCCGGGCCGCGATGCTCATGCCTAGTGGATTTTCATTGGAGGCGAGCTTGACGATATTGCCCGCTGGAATGCCAAGCTCGCGGACCAGCTCAGAGATCGGCTTGCCGGGCTGGTAGGGAGCGATGGCGCGGACATTGGCCGGCGCCTGAACGGGACTGGACATGGATACGACCTCCTTCGGCGGACAGACCCCGCCCGATCAGATTGCCGCCACCGGGTAGGAACCCAGCACCTTGAGAAACGCCGCCCGCTCCTTCAACTCCTGCAAGGCGCCGGCGAGGGGTTCGTCGGTTTGGTGTCCTTCGACATCGATGTAGAACACGTACTCCCACATGCCTGACCGGGCGGGCCGTGACTCGAGTTTGGTCATGCTCACCCCATGGCGGGCGAATGGCTCGAGCAAAGCGTGCATCGCGCCGGAACGGTTCGGCGCCGAGCACACCAGGGAAGTCTTGTCCCGCCCGGACGGCCCTGCGTCATGGGTCGCCAGGACGAGGAATCGGGTCGAATTATTGGGATCGTCTTCCACCCGGGCGGCCATGATCGCCAGACCATAGCGCTCGGCCGCGGCCTCCCCCGCCAGTGCCGCGGCATCGGGATCTTCTGCAGCCAGCCGTGCGGCTTCCGCATTGCTGGCCACGGGGATGCGGGGAACCTCAGCCAGATTGCGGTTCAGCCATTCATGGCATTGGGCAAGGGATTGGGGGTGCGAATATACCCGCCGGACCGCCCCCAGCCCCGGGGCCCGGGTCAGAAGGTTCTGATGGATGCGCAACTTGACCTCACCACAAACCATCAGCGGACTCAGCAGAAGCAGGTCGAGGGTACGGCCCACGGCACCCTCGGTGGAATTCTCCACCGGGACGACGCCATACTCCGCGCTATTGGCTTCGACAGCGCGAAAGACGTCGTCGATGGAAGCCACCGACTGCAGGCAGGGACCACTGCCAAAATGCTTGCGGGCCGCGGTTTCGGAGAAGGTTCCCTCCGGCCCGAGAAATGCCACGTCAAGCGGCTTTTCGAGCGCCAGGCAGGCCGACATGATCTCGCGGAAGACCCGCTGTACGGCCTTGTCCGGCAAGGGCCCCGGGTTGGCCTTCGCGAGTCGACGCAGAACCTGGGCCTCACGCTCGGGCCGGTAAATGTTGCCGCGCTTGATCTCGCCAATACGATGGGCGAGGGAGGCTCGCCGGGACAGCTTTGCCAAAACCTCCTCGTCGAGGGCATCGATCTCACTTCTCAACCTGAGCAATTCGTCGTCGCTCATTCTTCGTCTCCTGCCGACCCTCAGCCCCTGCGACGGGCGAAATCCTGCATGTATTCGATCAGCGCCACCACGCCTTCCAGGGGCATGGCGTTGTAGATCGACGCCCGCATACCCCCGACCGATTTGTGGCCCTTGAGCTGCACCAGTCCGGCCTCACGAGCCCCTGCCAGGAATTCTTCGTTGAGGGCTTCATTGCAAAGCTGGAAGGGGATGTTCATCCGCGACCGGGCGGACGTGGCGATGCGATTGACGTAAAAGCCGCTACCGTCGATGTAATCGTAGAGGCGGCGCGCCTTGGCGATGTTGCGCGCCTCCATGGCCGCCAGCCCCCCCAGATTGCGCAACCAGCGAAACACCAGGCCAGCGATATAGATGGCATAGGTCGGCGGCGTGTTGAGCATGGAGCCGTTTTCTGCCATCACGGCGTAGTCCATGACCGTCGGGAGGTCCGGAGCGGCCCGCCCCAGCAGGTCCTCCCGAACGATCAGCAACACAAGTCCAGAAGGGCCAATGTTCTTCTGCGCCCCGGCATAGATGAGCCCGTATCGGGAAACATCGACCTCACGAGAAAGGATGTGGGAACTCATGTCGGCGACGACGGGGACACCGGCGGGCAGCCTGGCGCAGTCATCCTGCACCTCCACGCCGTGGATGGTCTCGTTGGTACACAGGTGGAGATAACGGGCGCCCGGGTCGAGATCGAGCTCCGATGACTCGAGCACACGGTTGAAGCCGCCAGCCTCCGTGGATCCGGCCAGCCGCACGGCGCCCCGCCCCGCGGTGACCCGCCGGGCTTCCTGGTAGGCTTTCTTGGACCAGGATCCGGTGACGAGATAGTCCGCCGAGCCCCCGTCCAGGAGGTTGAGAGGAATCCCGGCAAACTGCTGGGTGGCACCCCCCTGCAGGAAAAGAACCTTGTAATTGGCGGGAACCGACAGCAGGGCGCGTAAATCTGCCTCGGCGTTGGTCAGGATGGTGCCAAACTCCTTCCCGCGATGGCTCATCTCCATCACGCCCATGCCGCAGCCATGCCAATCCAGCATCTCCCCGGCCGCTTCGGCCAGAAC
>JAEUNX010000133.1 GCA_016791025.1 Zoogloeaceae bacterium
CCAGGTTCACAATTTTTGCATTGGGAATCATGCCCTACATTTCTGCTTCGATCATCATGCAGCTGATGACCGTGGCGTCGCCGCAGCTAGAGGCGCTAAAGAAAGAGGGGGAAGCGGGTCGGCGGAAAATCACTCAATTTACGCGTTACGGCACCGTTGGGTTGGCGTTATTCCAGGCGATCGGGATTGCCGTTGCGCTCGAAGGGCAGGCAGGATTGGTTTTGGATCCAGGCTTCATGTTCCGATTCGTAACGGTAGCGACTTTGGTTACTGGAACAATGTTTCTAATGTGGCTCGGGGAGCAGATTACCGAAAGGGGATTGGGTAACGGCATATCGATGATCATTTTTGCCGGGATTGCGGCAGGATTGCCGAACGCAATTGGGGGGTTGTTTGAACTTGTAAGAACGGGCGCAATGCACCCATTTACGGCCCTGGTCATCTGCATCCTTGTGGTCGTCGTTACTGGGGTTGTTGTATTTGTTGAGCGGGGCCAGCGTAAGATTCTCGTTAACTACGCAAAGCGACAAGTCGGTAATAAGGTATATGGTGGACAGAGTTCCCATTTGCCTCTCAAACTGAATATGTCTGGGGTTATTCCACCAATTTTTGCGTCGAGTATCATTTTATTCCCCGCGACCATCGGGCAATGGTTTGGAAGTTCGGAAGGCATGACTTGGCTGAAAGATTTGTCGTCGACGTTGTCGCCGGGGCAACCCCTTTATGTTCTGCTTTATTCGGCTGCGATTGTCTTTTTTTGCTTCTTTTATACAGCCTTAGTTTTTAATGCGCGCGAGACGGCTGACAATCTTAAGAAAAGTGGCGCATTTGTTCCGGGGATTCGGCCGGGTGAGCAAACTGCGCGATACATCGACCGGATACTGATGCGCTTGACCCTGGCAGGTGCCATTTATATTACGTTGGTTTGCTTGCTACCGGAGTTCCTGATTCTTAAGTGGAACGTCCCATTCTATTTCGGCGGAACGTCCTTATTGATTATCGTCGTTGTAACAATGGATTTTATGGCCCAGGTGCAGGCCTACATCATGTCACACCAGTACGAGAGCCTTTTGAAGAAAGCGAATTTTAAAGGCGCAGGGATGACCCTTAAGTAAGGCCATGGCAAAGGAAGACGTAATCGAAATGCAGGGTGAAGTTACTGAAAACCTGCCGAATGCCACTTTTCGAGTGAAACTCGAAAATGGACATATTGTGCTCGGGCACATTTCTGGAAAAATGCGGATGCACTACATCCGAATTCTTCCCGGAGATAAGGTGACGGTGCAGTTGACGCCCTATGACCTTACCAAGGGACGGATTGTTTTCCGAACCAAGTAGTGCGCCGATTTTTTGGAGTATTGAGATGAGAGTACAAGCATCTGTGAAGAGAATCTGCCGTAATTGCAAGATCATTCGGCGGAAGGGCGTGGTTAGGGTCATCTGTACCGATCCGCGTCACAAGCAGCGCCAGGGTTGATAGAAGCAGGCTGGTAAGATAAAATCTAATGTTTTGGTTCTCGGGGTGATCGGATGGCCCGTATTGCTGGGGTAAATATTCCCAACCACAAGCACGCGGAAATCGCATTGACTGCGATTTACGGCATCGGACGCACGCGTGCGCAACAAATCTGCGACGCCGCCGGAGTGGCTCGCTCCGTGAAGATCAAGGATCTCACCGAGACCGATATGGAGCGTTTGCGCGAGCAGGTCGGAAGGTTCGCTGTTGAAGGGGACCTGCGGCGTGAAGTAACGATGAGTATCAAGCGGCTTATGGATTTGGGCTGCTATCGCGGGGTTCGTCATCGTCGCGGCTTGCCGTGCCGCGGGCAGCGGACACGTACAAATGCCCGCACGCGTAAAGGGCCTCGTAAGCCTGTGGCTGGCAAGAAGTGATGGGAAAAGATAATGGCTAAGACTGCTGCCAAAGTTCGGAAGAAGATAAAGAAAAACGTTGCTGAAGGCATCGTGCATGTGCACGCCAGCTTCAACAACACGATTATTACTATCACCGATCGGCAGGGGAATGCGCTTTCCTGGGCGACATCGGGTGGCGCCGGGTTCAAAGGTTCTCGGAAAAGCACTCCGTTCGCGGCCCAAGTCGCGGCGGAGGCTGCAGGAAAGGTTGCACAGGAGTGTGGGGTCAAGAATCTCGAAGTTAGGATCAAGGGGCCGGGGCCTGGTCGTGAATCGGCGGTCCGGGCGCTGAATGCCCTGGGGATGAAGATCACTAGCATCACGGATATCACTCCGATTCCGCACAACGGCTGCCGGCCGCCGAAGAAGCGTCGGATCTGACAAGGAGTGGATTGTGGCTCGTAATTTGGATCCGAAGTGCCGCCAGTGTCGGCGTGAGGGTGAGAAGCTCTTCCTGAAGGGCGAAAAGTGTTTTACGGATAAGTGTGCCATCGAGCGCCGTGCGTACGCGCCCGGACAGCATGGGCAGAAGTCGGGCCAGCGCCTGTCCGGTTATGGTGTCCAGCTGCGTGAAAAGCAAAAGATTCGCCGTATTTACGGGGTGTTGGAGCGCCAATTCCGGAAAGTCTACGCTGAAGCCGATCGGAAGCGTGGCCAAACTGGCGAGAACCTCCTGCAATTGCTAGAAGGTCGTCTTGACAGCGTTGCCTATCGGATGGGATTTGGTGCGTCGCGCGCGGAAGCCCGTCAGGTCGTACGTCACAACGGAGTGCTGGTAAACGGGAAGAGAGTCAATATTCCTTCTTACACTCTGCGTCCGGGTGACATCGTTGAACTTTGCGAGCGAAATCGGGGGCATTTGAGGGTGAAAGCTGCGCTAGAAGCCGCTGAGTCCCGCGGTTTCCCTGAGTGGTTGGAAGTGGATATCAAGGCCGGCAAGGGTACCTTCAAGGCCTTCCCGGTTCGGGGTGAACTACCGTCGACCCTCAACGAGGGTCTGGTGGTCGAACTCTATTCCCGCTAATTGCGGGCTGGCACCGGTGCCGAGGAAAGGCTGATGCAAAGTAATCAACTGCTAAAACCGCGCATTATCGACGTAGTCAATCTATCGCCGGTACATGCGCGCGTGACCATGGAGCCGTTCGAGCGCGGTTTTGGCCATACGCTTGGGAATGCGCTGCGGCGGATTCTGCTTTCGTCGTTGCCTGGACATGCGGCGACCGAAGTTTCTATTGAGGGAGTTCTGCACGAATACTCGACTTTGGACGGCGTGCGGGAAGACATCGTCGATCTGCTGCTCAATCTCAAGGGGGTTGTCCTTAAGCTTCATAGCAGGCGGGAGGCGACGTTGCGGCTTGCGAAGTCAGGTGAGGGGGTCGTCCGCGCAGGCGACATCGAAGTCTCCCACGACGTTGAGGTCATCAATCCAGATCATGTGATCGCTCATTTGTCGCCCGGCGGCAAGATTGACATGCAGATCAAGGTTGAAGAAGGGCGCGGATATGTGCCTGGTAACCAGCGTCCGAATGGTAGTGATGGCAAGATCATAGGCCGAATTGTGCTGGACGCGTCATTCAGTCCGGTGCGGCGTGTGAGCTATCTGGTCGAAAGTGCGCGGGTTGAACAGCGGACGGACCTCGATCGTTTGGTCATCGATTTGGAGACCAATGGTGCGGTGGATCCCGAAGAGGCGATTCGCTACGCGGCTCGGGTCCTGATGGATCAACTTTCAGTGTTCGCGGATCTTGAAGGTACGCCGGTGGCGGTCGAACAGCCCAAAGCCCCTGCGATTGACCCCGTTCTGCTGCGTCCGGTTGACGATCTCGAACTGACGGTGCGATCTGCCAATTGTCTCAAGGCGGAGAACATCTACTACATCGGTGATCTGATCCAGCGGACCGAGACAGAACTCCTGAAGACGCCCAATTTGGGACGGAAATCTCTTAACGAGATCAAAGAAGTGTTGGCCTCCCGGGGTCTAACTCTCGGTATGAAACTGGAAAATTGGCCGCCAGTCGGGCTTGAAAAGCTCGGTTGAGGCGGACTCGGAAAGAGGTAATCAAATGCGTCACCGTCATGGCCTTCGAAAATTGAATCGGACGAGCAGCCATCGGCAAGCCATGTTCCGAAATATGGCCAATTCGCTTTTGCAGCACGAGGCAATCAAGACCACTCTGCCGAAAGCCAAGGAGCTTCGGCGTGTGGTAGAACCCTTGATTACGCTCGGGAAATCCCCGTCACTTGCCAATCGACGGCTGGCCTTCAGTCGGTTGCGTGATCGCGATGTGGTCGTCAAGCTCTTTGACGAGCTTGGGCCACGTTACCAATCCCGCAATGGCGGGTACCTCCGGATTCTGAAATTCGGCTTCCGGGTTGGCGATAACGCCCCGATGGCGTTGGTTGAGCTTGTCGATCGGGCAGAATCCAGCGGAGTGGAAGGAGAAGTGACTGAGGTTGCCGCCTAAGCTGGCCCGAAGCGCTTGATCACAAGGGGCTTCACGCACTAGCGTGGAGCCCTTTTCCTTTTTTTGGGCACTGTCGTAAGACGGCGCTTTTGGCAGGGCCGGTAACTCGGAGCGATCATCGTAGGGCCATTTCTCCGGTGGTTTCGGTAAGACATTGGCTTCCAGTACAGTTCTCCGAACGTTCTGCCGATGCGGGGACGCATTCGGAAAAGTCGTGGAAAAGAGAAATTGATGGCAACTGTTTTAGTGACCGGCGGTGCGGGCTATATTGGTTCCCATACCTGTGTGGAGTTGCTTCGGTCGGGGCACTCTGTGGTGGTTGTCGACAACTTATCCAATAGCAAGCGGGTCGCACTTTACCGGGTTGAGGAACTGGCCGGGCGGGGCTTGGCCGGTTTTCATGAGGTCGATGTACGGGATCGACGGGCCATGGGCGAGGTTTTCAAGACCTACGCCCCGGACGGGGTGGTGCATTTCGCCGCGCTCAAGGCGGTAGGGGAATCAGTTTCGCAACCCGTTCGGTACTACGACAACAATGTATGTGGCACGCTTGCTTTGGTGGACGTGATGGGCGAGCACGGAGTCAAAGTACTCGTGTTCAGTTCGTCGGCCACGGTGTACGGAAATCCCGATCGCTGCCCCATCAACGAAGGCTTTGAGACGGCTCCGTCAAATCCCTATGGCCGTACGAAGTGGATGACCGAACATGCGCTCAAGGATCTGGTGGCCGCTGATCCTTCCTGGCGTATAGGCTTGCTGCGCTATTTCAACCCCGTCGGCGCCCATCCAAGCGGGAGGATAGGCGAAGACCCGAACGGAATTCCTAACAACCTGATGCCCTTCGTGAGTCAGGTGGCGGTGGGCCGTTTACCAAGATTGCAAGTGTTTGGCTCCGACTATGCAAGCCGGGACGGGACCGGGGTGCGGGATTACATTCACGTGGTCGACCTCGCTCAGGGCCACCTTCGTGCCTTGGAGTATCTTTGGCAGACGGCGGGACTGCTGGTGGCGAATCTGGGCACTGGTCGCGGCTACAGCGTTCTGGAGGTCGTTGATGCATTTGAAAAGGCATCTGGCCGGAAGGTCCCGTACGACCTTTGCCCCCGGCGCCCGGGGGATGTGGCCGAATGCTGGGCGGACCCGACCTTGGCCGCACAGGTTCTCGGATGGCGGGCGGACCTTGATTTGGCGGCGATGTGCAGCGATGCTTGGCGTTGGCAATCCATGAATCCCAACGGCTACCCGGCTGACGAGGAGGTGGGCGATGAGCAACGTTGATACAAGCGAAGACGAGCGGAATGTCCTCGGGGGAACCTTGCTTGCTTGCAGCTATTCGCCCTTGACTGGCTTTTTTCGTACCGGGTGTTGTCACACCGGTTCCCATGATCTCGGTCGGCATGTCGTGTGTGTGAAGGTTACGCCGGATTTCCTCGACTACTCCCGCACGGTTGGCAACGATCTCAGTACGCCTCGGCCGGAGTTCCGCTTTGCTGGATTGAAGTCCGGGGACCGCTGGTGCTTGTGTGCACTGCGTTGGCGCCAAGCCCTGGAGGCGGGTGTCGCTCCGCCAGTCGTACTCGCCGCCACGCATGAGTCAGCTCTGAAAGTCCTGGACCTGAATGACCTGCGGGCGCATGCAGTCGATCGCTTGACCGAATAACGGATCCTTCTAGGATTGGCGAGGCCGGCCTGACAGCGTTGGGCCCAGGAACCGTCCGGTGTGACTCGCTGGGTTGGTGGCAATCGATTCAGGGGTGCCGCAAGCGACAATCTTGCCACCCTGGTGCCCACCTTCCGGTCCCAAATCGATCATCCAATCGGCGGTCTTGATGACGTCCAGGTTGTGTTCGATCACAACGACTGTGTTCCCGTGATCGCGTAGCCGATGGAGGACCTGCAGGAGGAGTTCGATGTCGGCAAAATGCAGTCCGGTAGTCGGCTCGTCCAGAATGTACAAGGTGCGCCCGGTGTCCCGTTTTGAAAGCTCTAGGGCGAGTTTGATTCGCTGCGCTTCGCCTCCCGAAAGGGTGGTTGCGCTTTGCCCCAGCCGAATGTAGCCAAGCCCGACGTCCATCAGCGTTTCGAGCTTGCGGGCTACCGCCGGTACTGACCCGAAAAACGCGAGGGCCTGTTCGACGGTCATTTCTAGTACCTCGTGGATATTTGCGCCCTTGTAGCGAATTTCAAGTGTCTCCCGGTTGTAGCGGCGGCCAGCGCAGACGTCACACGGAACGTACAGATCCGGGAGGAAATGCATCTCGACCTTGATCATTCCATCGCCTTGGCAGGCTTCGCACCGTCCGCCCTTTACGTTGAATGAAAAGCGCCCTGGACCATAGCCGCGGGCCTTGGCTTCAGGCACGCCAGCGAAGAGATCGCGGATTGGGGTCAGAAGGCCAGTGTAGGTGGCCGGATTGGAGCGTGGGGTCCTGCCAATCGGCGCCTGATCCACGTTGATTACTTTATCAAAATGAGAGAGCCCCTCAGCCTCTCCGCTGGGGGCCGGTTCGAGGTTGGAGCCGTAGAGATGGCGTGCGGTTCGAGCATAGAGTGTGTCATTGACCAGTGTCGATTTGCCGGAGCCTGACACGCCGGTCACGCAGGTCAATAGTCCGATTGGAAGTTCCAGATCCACATGCTGCAGATTGTTGCCGCGGCAATCCGAGATCCGGAGGATCTGCTCAGGGTCGAAAGGCTTGCGCTGGGTCGGCAGAGGAATACTCCGGCGCCCGGAGAGGAAGGCGCCGGTCAGTGAATCGGGATGGCGGGCTACGGCGTCAGGCGTTCCCGCCGCGACAACCTGACCGCCGTGGGCGCCCGCGCCAGGGCCCATGTCAACCACATGGTCGGCAGCCCGAATGGCGTCTTCGTCGTGCTCGACCACAATCAAGGTATTGCCCATTTCCTTCAGCCGCTGCAGGGTCTCCAGTAGGCGCTGATTGTCCCGTTGGTGCAGGCCAATGGAAGGTTCGTCAAGTACGTACATCACGCCAGTGAGACCGGACCCGATTTGGCTGGCCAGGCGGATCCTCTGTGCTTCACCGCCTGATAAGGTGTCGGCCGAGCGGTCGAGGGAAAGATAGTCCAAACCGACATTAACCAGGAACGATAGCCGGCTGACGATTTCTTTGACTACCTTGTCGGCAATTTGTGCGCGATGCCCGGTTAGCTTCAGCGTCTGAAAATACTGTTGGCAGGCACCGAGGGAAAGGTGGGCGAGGTCGGGCAGATTCTTGTCGCCCACGAGCACGTGGCGCCCCTCACGGCGCAGGCGTGTTCCTTGGCAGACAGGGCAGGCCTGGGTGGCCCGAAATTTCGTCAATTCGTCGCGGACGGTTACCGAGTCGGTTTCACGGTAGCGGCGCTCCAGGTTCGGAATGATGCCTTCGAAGCTGTGCTCTTTGACCACAGGCCGTCCGGTGTCGGATAGGTAGCGGAACGGGATCTTTTCACGACCAGAGCCAAACAAGACCAATTGGCGAATTTCCGGTGTCAGCGTTTCGAAGGGGGTCTCGAGGTCAAAGCGGTAATGGCCAGCCAGGCTGGCAAGCATTTGAAAGTAGAACTGATTACGGCGGTCCCACCCCCGAATTGCGCCGCCGGCAAGAGATAGATGCGGATGGGCAACGACCCGCTGGGGGTCAAAAAAGTCGATCTGCCCCAATCCATCGCAGCGGGGACAAGCCCCCAAAGGATTGTTGAACGAAAACAGGCGGGGCTCCAACTCCGCAAGGGCAAATCCGCAAATTGGGCAGGCAAATCGAGACGAAAAGACATGCTCGCGGCCGGTTTCCATCTCCACGGCAAGGGCCCGTCCGTCGGCATGGAGAAGTGCGGTTTCGAAGGATTCGGCAATCCGACTGCGCAGGTCGGGGCGGACTTTGAGCCGGTCGATAACGACCTCGATGGTGTGACGCTTGTTTTTCTCCAGGACGACCGAGCCATCCAGTTCCCGGACAGCACCATCGACACGAACCCGAACGAATCCCTGGGCGCGTAGTTCTTCGAGCAAATCCGTCTGCTCGCCCTTTCGGTCCGCAATCACTGGTGCGAGGATCATCAGGCGTGATTCCGCCGGCAGCGCAAGGACCGCGTCGACCATCTGGGCGACGCTCTGGGCCTCCAGCGGATGCTCAGGGTGATCCGGGCAATAAGGAGTTCCGGCCCGTGCAAAGAGGAGCCGCAGGTAATCGTGGATCTCGGTCACTGTACCCACGGTGGAGCGGGGATTGTGGCTGGTGGCTTTTTGCTCGATGGAGATTGCGGGCGAAAGACCCTCAATCAGGTCGACGTCAGGTTTCTCCATGAGTTGGAGAAACTGCCGGGCATAGGCGGACAGACTTTCTACATAGCGGCGCTGACCTTCGGCGTACAAAGTGTCGAAGGCGAGTGAGGATTTCCCCGATCCCGATAGGCCGGTGATGACCGTCAGACAATTCCGCGGGAGATCCAAATTGATGTTCTTCAAATTATGGGTGCGGGCACCGCGGATGCGAATCTCGTCCATGACGGAAGCGGTTTTGTTGAATAACTTGCCACTATAGGGGAGGCAGGAGGTTCAGGAGAAGCCCGCATCCTGCCCCGAAGGAAGCCAGGTAAGGGTTCCCAGTGCTTGGGCGAAGGTGGGGTGAGAGGGTGGTAGACTGGCAAATTAGTCGATTGTTAGAGTCAGTCATGTCCGCTGCAGTTGCCGACGCCATGACACCGCTGGAACGTCGCGCAGGGATCAGCCTGGCCGCGATCTTTGCTCTGCGGATGTTGGGCCTATTTTTGGTCTTGCCAGTCTTCGCCGTTTTCGCCAAAACGATCCCTGGTGGCGAGGATTTGACCCTTGTGGGAATCGCTATCGGGGCCTATGGCTTGACGCAGGCTTTTCTGCAAATTCCATGCGGCATGGCATCGGACCGGATTGGGCGCAAGCCGGTGATTGTGTTTGGCTTGGTGTTATTTGCGCTGGGCAGTGTCGTTGCTGCATTGTCCCACGACATATATGGGATCATCGCTGGACGGGTCCTGCAGGGCGCGGGGGCCATTTCGGCTGCCGTCACCGCATTGGCCGCCGACCTGACGCGAGATCAACATCGCACCAAGGTCATGGCAATGATTGGGTCCTCCATCGGCTTGGTTTTCGCAGCATCGTTGGTTCTTGCTCCTGTCCTCTATGCCGCGGTCGGCATGGCGGGGATTTTTTGGCTGACAGGCGGACTTGCGCTGGCTGCCTTGGCTACGATCCTTTTCGTAGTCCCAGCAGCACCTCCGGTGCCAAAGGGCACTGGGGGGCGCTTTTTTGCTGTAATCACCAATCGCCAGTTGATGCGGCTGAACTTCGGTGTTTTTGCCCTTCATGCTATGCAGACGGCAATGTGGGTCCGTATTCCCTCCGCTTTGGTTGCGACTGGAGGAATGCCCGTAGCGGATCATTGGAAGGTTTATCTGCCAGCAGTTCTCGCTTCGTTCTTGCTGATGGTTCCCGCGATCATCATCGCCGAACGGCGTGGACGACTCAAACCCATCTTCTTGATGGCCATCGGCCTACTGCTGATTGTCCAGACGGGACTCTATTTCGATGGCGCTGGACTGTGGGCACTGGCGTTCTGGATCGCCCTATTTTTTGTCGGCTTCAATATTTTGGAAGCAACCCAGCCGTCATGGATTTCTCGGATTGCGCCGCCGCAGGCCAAAGGTGCTGCATTGGGCATTTACAACACCCTTCAATCCCTTGGGCTTTTTTTTGGTGGTGCAGTTGGTGGTTTGATTGCGGAAAACTGGGGCTTCGGAGCATTAAGCGCATTCAGTGGTATGTTGGCGATTCTTTGGCTCATTGCCTCCATCGGCCTCGTTCCGCCCGTTCGCCGTTTGCAGACGGACCCACCCAGCGCTGTGATGAGTTCTCCCAGCGCGGGGGCGGCGTAGAAGAACGGTTTTCTTTTCCACCCCCGATGTTGACACGTGTATGTGTAGCTGTCAGAATCTCGATACTTCGCTGCCTGGGCAGCAGTTCTTTAAAAAATTGAACAACCGATAGGTGTGGGTGCTTGGTTGGAGCGGTTGGGCCCGCGAGGGTCCGAACAAAGAATCAAGCATTCAACAGTCAGAATACTGATTTGAGAATGTTGCGT
>JAEUNX010000158.1 GCA_016791025.1 Zoogloeaceae bacterium
TACGCTGGCGACCATACGGTATTGAATGGCATTTCCCGTGCGCCTGCCCGTCGTTCCCACCATCGTCCTCGCCCAGCTTTTTGGCACCTCGCTGTGGTTTTCCGCGAATAGCGCCGCCGACGATTTGCTGCGAGCCTGGGCGCTGGCGCCGGGGGACATCGGCCGGCTGACCAACGCCGTCCAGCTTGGCTTCATCCTTGGCACCCTGGGGTTTTCCTTGTCCGGTCTCGCCGACCGATTTCCGGCGAGCCGCATCTTCGCTGTGTGCGCGGTCCTGGGGGCGGGCGCCAACGCCGCCTTTGCTCTCCTCGCCAATGGGCTGGATGCCGGGATCGGCTTGCGGTTCCTGGTCGGGCTGAGCCTCGCCGGGGTCTATCCCCTGGGCATGAAGCTGGTGGTGAGCTGGGTGCCGGAGCGGGCCGGGGCCGCCCTGGCGCAGCTCGTCGGCATGCTTACCCTGGGCACCGCGCTCCCCCATGGCGTGCGTCTGCTGGGGGGAGGGTGGCCCTGGCAGGGGGTGATCCTGGTGTCCTCGGGCCTCGCGCTGGTGGCGGCCGGGATGATCTTTGCACTGGGGGATGGCCCTCACCTCAAACGCCGCCACGATGCGCCGCCTCTGCGTCTCGGAGCGGTGCTGATGGCCTTCGCCAACCCCCGGTTCCGGGCCTCGGCCCTGGGGTATTTCGGCCACATGTGGGAGCTCTACGCCTTCTGGACCCTGGTGCCGATGCTGGTGGTGGCCACCGGCCTCGATCGCAGCCTGGGGCCGGTGTCGGGCTTAGCCTTTGCCGTGATTGGGGTCGGTGCCCTGGGTTGCCTGGTGGGCGGGCAGTGGAGTCAGCGGGTGGGCAGCCCCCGGGTGGCCGCGGCCGCCCTGGCGGGTTCTGCCCTGAGCTGCGCTGTCTTCCCCCTGCTGACTGGGGCGCCACCCGTCCTCGTTTTTACGCTGCTCCTGTTTTGGGGCGCCACGGTGGTGGCGGACTCGCCCCACTTTTCCGCCCTGTCGGCCCGGGCCTGCCCGCCGGAGATCGTCGGTAGCGCCCTCGCTTTCCAGAACGCGATCGGTTTTGGCATCACCCTGGTTTCCATCCACTGGGGAACCCGATTGGTGCCGGACTGGGGGCCGGCGATCGCCTGGTTCCTGCTCCCCGGCCCGCTCTTCGGGCTGCTTGCCCTGGCGCCCCTATGGCGTCCCTCCCCAACTCCTGCCTGAGCTTGTTCCCGCATCATGAGTGACGCTGACGATCTGAAACGCTATCGCGCCAATCTCCAGGACGAGACCGACAGCGCCGCCCTCTACCGGGTGATGGCCGACATGGAAACCAAGGCCGAGATCGCCGAGATCTATCGCCGCCTCGCCAAGGCGGAGGAGGCCCACGCCCGCTTCTGGCGGCGCCGGATTGAGCAACTGGCGGGAAGCGCGCCGCAGGTCGCGACGAGTTGGCGTACCCGCGTCCTGATCTGGCTCACCCGTCGCTTCGGCGCCAACGCGGTCCTGCCCACGGTGATGAGCCAGGAAGTCACCAATCAGGCCATGTACGACAGCCAGCGGGAGGCGGACCACACAACGCTGCCGGCCCAGGAGCGCAGCCATGCCCGCCTGTTGGCCCACTTGTCTAGCCGCTCCCGCCACGGCTGGAACGGCAGCCGCTATGCCCAGTTGGAGGGCCGCCACGGCGCGGGCGGGGGCAACGCCCTGCGGGCGGCAGTGCTGGGGGCCAACGATGGGCTGGTCTCGACCCTGAGTCTGATCATGGGCGTGTCCGGGGCGGCTTTTTCCGCCCAGACCGTTCTCGCCACCGCCGTGGCGGGCACCCTGGCCGGCGCCTGTTCCATGGCCATGGGCGAGTGGATCTCGGTGCAGAGTTCGCGGGAACTGTATCAGCGCCAGATCGAGGCCGAGCGGGACGAACTGGAAGCCGCGCCGGCCGAAGAGAAGGAGGAGCTGGTTCTCATCTATCAGTCCAAGGGATTCGGTGCGGAAGAGGCTCGGGCCATCGCGGAGCGGGTGTTCAGCGAGCCCCGCTCCGCCCTGGACACCCTGGTGCGGGAGGAACTGGGCATCAACCCGGATGACCTCGGGGGCTCCGCGTGGACCGCCGCCGGAGCCTCCTTCGTCGTTTTCCTGGTCGGCGCGATGATCCCGGCCCTGCCGCTCCTGGTGGTGGACGGGCCCCAGGCTATCGTTGCCTCGGCGGCTTCCAGCGCCGTGGGCCTTTTCGTCATCGGTGCAGCGATCACCGTATTTACGGGCGGCAGTGGCCTGCGCAGCGGCCTGCGCCAGCTGGCCATTGGGGCGGCGGCGGCGGGCGTCACCTTCGGCGCCGGGCGGCTCTTTGGCGTGGCCCTGGGGGGCTGACGGCGCTCAGCGGCGGCGGGCCATCCACCAGGCGGTAAGACCGAGGGCGAGTCCAGCGCCGAGGATGATGGGCTCATAGGGCCGCACCCGATCGAGGAGCTGCAGGGCGGCAAGCCCGAAGGCATAGCCAATGCCGGAGAAGATTGCCGCCCAGACCAAGGCGGCCGGGAGGTTGAGGAGCGCAAATTCGCGCAGGCGCATCCCCGCCATGGCCAGGGCCACCGGACCCGCCACCCGCAGACCGTAGGAGAAGCGCAGCCCGAACACCAGCCCATGGCGGTGGGCATGGATGCGCGGGGCAAGCTCGGCGATGCGGCGGCCGAGGCCGGGAAAGCGGGCCGCGAGGGCCGGCCCCCGCCACCGGCCCAGAAGGAACCACGCCTGATCGACGCAGGCATTCACGGCGGCGGCGAAAAGGGTGACGCCCCACCAGGACGCATGGCCCTGGTGGGCCGCGAAGCCCGCCAGGACCACCACGGTTTCCCCCTCCATCAGCCCTCCCGCCGCAAGCGCGAGGTAGAGATGGGTGTGGAAGAGGTGAGCGAGCTGATGGGCGAAGTCGGCCATGGCGGCTACAGCAGGGGGCTGGCAAGGCGGAGCAGGTTTTCGACGAAGCGGCGCGCCCGGCTGCGCGAGCGCCAGCGGGCCAGATCCAGGACTTCGGAGTTGGCTTCGTAATCGGCCTGGAGACGACGTACTGCTGCCGTGAAGGGCGCGTCGTAGGCGATCAGCGTCACTTCAAAATTCAGCCGCAGGCTGCGGATATCCAGGTTCGACGAGCCGAACAGGGTGATCTCCCCGTCCACCGTGATGCTCTTGGTGTGGAGCAGCCCGCCATGGAACTGGCAGATCCGCACGCCGGCGCTCATCAGGTCATCGAAGAAGGAGCGGCTTGCATGGCGGACCAGACGGGAATCCACCCGGGCGGGCACGATGAGGGTGACCCGCACCCCGCGCTGGGCGGCGGATTCCAGGGCCAGCACCACCGCCTCATCGGGCACGAAGTAGGGCGTGGTGATGACCAATTCCCGGTGGGCTTCGTAGAGGGCGGTGAGGAGCAGGCGGCGCAGGTTGTCCTGGGGAAAGTCCGGGCCGGAGGGCGCGACGTGCATCGCCGCCCCACCCGCCTCGAAGCGATCGCCCGTAACGGTGGCCGACGGGCCGGGGAATTGGCCACCTTCTGCGACCCAGTCACGCCGAAAGATCCGGTCCAGGGCGCCGGCCGGTGGGCCTTCCACCCGCGCCATGGCGTCCACCCATTCCCCCACGCCGGCCTGCTGGCGGAACTGGTGGGGGTCGATGAGGTTGAGGCTGCCGGTGTAGGCGACGCGGCCGTCGATGACTGCGATCTTGCGGTGCAGGCGCAAGTCCATACGCACAAATAGGGCTCTCAGCAAACCGACCGGCAGGGCGGGTTTGACCTCGATGCCGGCGGTCCTGAGGCGTGCCGGCCAGGGGCCCCGCAGGAAGGCAGCGCTTCCCACCGCGTCGAGGAGAATCCGGCAGGCGATGCCGCGCCCGGCCGCCCGGATCAGGGCGTCCCCCACCTCGTCCGCCTGGCCTCCGGCCTGCCAGATGTAGAACGCGAGGTGGCAATGGCGCCGGGCGGCGTCGATGTCGCGGGCAAGGGCGGTGAGGGCGGGTTCGGCGCCGGCGAACAGCGCGATCCGACCGCCACCTTCCACCGGGGCATCCAGAACCTGGGCCGCCAGCCGGGCCAGGTTGTTCTGGGCCGGTGTGAGAGTCGGGGGCTTATCAGTGGGCGCGTTGGCCGGCGGCGCGAGCCAGGGGTGGCCGGGAGGATACAGGGCCAGCAGGCGCGCCATGCGCCGCCGGCCCAGGGGGCGCTCGCCGATCAGGACATAGAGCACCAGGCCGCCGTAGGGCACCGAGGCCACCAGCAGCAGCCAGGCCAGGGCCGAGCCGGGATACAGGCGGCGCGACACGACCCGCAGCAGAACCCCGAACCAGATGAAGCCGTGGAGGGTGGCGGCCAGGGACCAGGTTTCGATGCCGAACACCGCAGAGAATCTCCAGAGAAGCCGGATGCCGGGCGCTCCTCGCCGCCCGGGTCAGGCCTATCCTAACCATCGGGCAGGATCGCGCCAAATTTCGCGGGGAGGGGGCGAGCGGGGGTTACTGCTGTGCCGCGATCTGGGCCTGACGTTCTCGGGCGGCGGTTTCCATGGCGCGGACGTAGTAGATGTAGTCCATCTCCGGCGCCGGGGCGCCCAGCCGGGTGGCCACCGCCGAAATCTGGCCGCGATGGTGGGTGAAATGGTTCATCAGGTGGGTGAGGATGTCTGTGATCGCATTGCGCTCGCTGGCGCCCCCCAGGCGGGCGTAGGCGATGCGCTCGGCAAAGAACGAAGCCGGCCGGCCCTCCAGCCAATGGCGAAAGCGGCGCAATTCGTCCTGGAGGTGATGTCTGAGATCGGACCAGTCGGGATAGCGGATCACATTGAGATCGAGGTGGATCGGCTCCCCTTGCAACCGGGCCGACCACAGATCGAGCGCCGCCAGCATGTGATCTACGGTGTGGTGGATGCTGGTGAAGAACAGGCCCTGGGGTTCCCGCAGGGCACTTTCCTCCAGGTGAGCCAGGGCGTCGAAGAGGATCTCGTTGGCCCAGATCTGGTAGTCCGTCTGGCGGACGAAATGCTTCTGCCAATCCATGATGTCATCCTGAGAACGGGGCCGCGAGGATATGTGAAAATGGCCGTCCTACGCCACTTTCCGGAGGTGATGCCATGAGAGCCATTCTGCGCACAATAATCTTTCTTGTCATCAGCCTGCCGGTATGGGCGCTGGGGCTGGGGGACCTTACCGATGGCGAGGCCTCCGGGGGGCTCAAGGAGGCACTGACCCAGGGCGCGACCCAGGCGGTGTCCCTCCTCGGCAAGCCGGACGGCTTCCTCAAGAACAAGAAGGTGCGGATTCCCCTGCCTGACGGACTCGCCCAGGCGGAGCCGGTGCTGCGGGGCATGGGGCAGGGCCAGGCCCTGGATGACCTTGTCACCGCCATGAATCGCGCCGCCGAGCAGGCGGTGCCCAAGGCCCAGGAACTCCTCGTCAAGGCGGTGCGGGAGATGAGCGTTACCGATGCGAAGAACATCCTGACCGGCGGCGACGACGCCGCCACCCGCTACTTCAAGGGCAAGACCCAGGCCGAGCTGACCACCATGTTCCTGCCCACGGTCAAGCAGACCACCGACAAGCTGGCGCTGGCGAAAAAGTACGACAAACTCGCCGGCAAGGCGGCCAACTTTGGCCTGGTGAAGGACGAGGACGCCAAGATCGAGGGCTATGTGACCCGCAAGGCCCTGGACGGGCTCTACGCCATGATCGCTGAAGAGGAAAAGGCGATCCGCAAGAATCCGGTGGGAGCCGCCGGCAATCTCGCGAAGAAGGTGTTCGGCGCCCTCTGATCCGGGGCCTCTGGGCTACAATTGCCAAGCCGCCTCCGGGCGGCTTTGTCATTTTTCCTTGGTCGCGCCATGTCCGCTCATCTCAATGCTCCCCAGCGGGAGGCCATCCGCTACCTCGATGGCCCCTGTCTGGTACTGGCCGGCGCTGGCAGTGGCAAGACCCGGGTGATCACCCACAAGATCGCCTATCTGGTGGGCGAGTGTGGGATGAATCCGGCCAATGTGGCCGCCATCACTTTTACCAACAAGGCGGCCCGGGAGATGCAGGAGCGGGTGGCGAGCCTGATGGGGGGGCGGGCGGCCAATGGTCTCACCGTGTGCACCTTTCACGCTCTGGGGGTGCGCATCATTCGCCAAGAGGCGCGCCACTGCGGACTCAAGCCCCAGTTCTCGATTCTGGATGCCTCGGATGCCGTGCAGATCGTTGCGGAAATTGCCCGCACGGTGGACAAGGCCCAGGCCCGGGGGCTACTGTGGCGCATCTCTACCTGGAAGAACGCCCTCGTGGCGCCGGAGGAGGCGGCCAAGCTGACCGACGACGAACTCTCCGCTGCGGCCGCCAAGATCTATGCCGATTATCAGCGCACCTTGCGGGCCTATCAGGCGGTGGATTTCGATGATCTCATCGGTGTGCCGGTGCAGCTCTTCGAGTCCCAGCCCGAGGTGCGCGAGCGCTGGCAGAACCGCCTGCGCTATTTGCTGGTGGATGAATATCAGGACACCAACCGCGCCCAGTACCGCCTGCTCTCCGCTTTGGCCGATGTGCGGGGGGCCTTCACCGCGGTGGGGGACGACGATCAAGCGATCTACGCCTGGCGGGGCGCCGACGTGGAGAATCTGCACCTCCTCCAGCGGGACTGGCCGCGGCTCAAGGTCATCAAGCTGGAGCAGAACTATCGCTCCACGGCGCGCATCCTCCAGGCTGCCAATACCCTAATCGCCCACAACGCCAAGCTCTTTGAAAAACGCCTGTGGTCCGAGCACGGCCAGGGCGACGTGATTCAGGTCAATGCGGCGCGAGACCCGGAGCATGAGGCGCAGATGGTGGCGATGGCCCTGCAGGCTCACAAGTTCGAGTACCGCACCCGTTTTGCGGACTACGCCATCCTCTATCGCGGCAACCATCAGGCTCGGCTCTTCGAGCAGCAACTTCGCAACCACAAGATTCCCTACGCCATTTCGGGCGGGCAGTCGTTCTTCGAAAAGGCCGAGATCAAGGATCTGGTGGCCTACCTGCGTCTGATAGCCAATCCCGATGACGATCTCGCCTTCATCCGCGCCATCACCACACCCCGGCGAGGGGTCGGGGCCGCGACCATCGAGGCGCTTGGCCGCTACGCCGGGCAGCGCCATGTGAGCCTCTTTGCGGCTGCCTTTGAGGAAGGGGCGGCCCAGCATCTGCCGGCGCGTCAGTTGGAGGGGGTCCAGGGTTTCGGCCAGTTCATCAATCAGCTGGAACACCGGGCGCGGCGCGAGGCGGCGGGGACGATCCTCGAAGACCTGCTGAAGGCCATCCGCTATGAACCCTGGCTTTTCGAAACCTTCGATACCCGGGAGGCCGAGGCCAAGTGGAGCAACGTTCGGGACTTCGTTGGCTGGCTCACCCGCAAAGGCGAGGAAGACAGCAAAAATCTCCTTGAGCTGACCCAGACCATCGCCCTCATTTCCATGCTGGATAAGGAAGATGCCGAATTCGACGGCGTCCAGTTGGCCACGCTTCACGCCGCCAAGGGCCTGGAGTTCAAACACGTCTTTCTGGTGGGGGTGGAGGAGGGGCTGCTGCCCCATCAGTCCGCCATTGATGAGGACAAGATCGAGGAAGAGCGGCGCCTGATGTACGTCGGCATCACCCGGGCCCAGCGCAGCCTGCGCATCAGTTGGTGCGAGCGGCGCAAGGCCGGTAAGGATGTGCGAAGTTGCGATGTGTCCCGTTTCATTGCCGAGATGGGGGACGAAATTAAGGTGGCCGACGGCCGGCGCGACGCGCCCCTTGGCCGGGATGAAGGTCGGGCCCGGATCCAGAACTTGCGCGCCTTGTTGGGCACAGCCAAGTCCTGACGTGACAAGGCCGCCCGAAGGCGGCCTTGTCACGCGGCAAGCCGGCCTGAATTACTTGTCCAGCGGCGGCTCGGTGAACTTGCCACCGGCCTTGTTGGCCAGGAAAGCCACGGCGCGGGCCACTTCCT